>JAFSYM010000081.1 GCA_017450005.1 Clostridia bacterium | reverse complement strand
TTGTTCAAAGTGCAAGGTTTTTGCAGTAAATACCGCAAAAACCTTGCACTTGCTGTGCGAACGCTTCGCACAGCAAGCAGGCATTCCAATGGATACTGTTGTCAAAATCTACGATTTTGACCGAAAAAGCGTTCCCGAACGCTTTTTCGCAAATGCCGACGGCGTGTCGGCATTTGTTCAGTAGACATTACTTATCCCACAAAATTCCGTGAAGAGGGAAAGAATAACGGGTCTGCTGCACTTTTTGCAACAGACCCGCTTTATTATTCTTGATTATTCGGCGTATCTCTTAATACCAGATCCAGCCGAACAGCACGATCCGGATCAACTGCTGCCACCATGCATAGGTAATCTGCATGTTGACCTCTACCACCTCGCCGGTATCGGAGAGTGCCTTAATGGTGACCGTACCTGCGCGGTGCATCGTGACCTCGCCGGTTACAGGGTCGATCTCCGCAATACGCGGATCGGAGGACGACCATGTTACGTTCGTGCCGGGCGCAACGAACTGCACCTTTTCCTTGTAGCGCACTTCGCCTTCGGGGCCGACGACCTCGAACGGCTGCTCTGTCGGCACGTCCTGCGAACCATCACGGTTATCAATCACAGCATTGGCCGCAACGCGCAGCATCGGGCGGATGCCCATGATCGTGTAGTTGGTCGGCCAGCCTTCCGCAGAAACGCGGCCATCCTCCAGAACGCCGGTCGTGTAGGTGTTGTACTTACCGACCGTACGCAGCCAGTAGCGGCAGTATTGTTCAGGGATCATGTTTTCCTGATCCGTGAAGTTTGCCCAAACGCCCTTTGCCTTGGCAAGATCTGTGCCGACGGCAAGGCGGCCGGACTTATCCACGCGGGTGTCGCGGTCGTAGCACTCATAGTAGCCGACATAGCGGCCGAAGTCATCGTACGTGTCGCATTCCGTGTTGAAGCCGTAATCTTTGTTGGTGATCTCCGCAAAAGACGGCAGGAAAACCTTGTCCGTCGTATCAGCGGCGCCGTCCATCCACATGATCGGATTGCCCTCGTTCTTGAGCGCAGAATCCAGAATATACCGGCGCTCTTTGGCCGTGAACGCCATGTTGTAGAACACGTCGTTCAGCCATGCACGCACGTCGCTGCTCTCCCACACACTGTTGCGCACCGTGTTGTTGTAGTTATGCGTATCGAGCACGTTCTTTGCAAACAGCAGCTTGCCGTTTGCGTCGTCGTGCAGCACAAGCCACTCGATCGGCTCCATTTTGAACCAATAGACCATTTCCGGATAGTAGCCGTACATCCATGCAAAGTTTCCGCCGCCGGGGATGCTCACGCCCTCGACTGTGAGCGGGACATACGTCTCGCCTTCGTACGTCACAGAACCGTTTGCATTCGGTTTCGTGGCCGTAAGCGCCTGAATCACTTTCGGATTGGTGACTTCCGTCTGCGGATAATAGCCGAAGAAGAACGTCTCGCGGGGGTCCTTCTCAGGCACCAAAGCCGCAGCCGTCACCGCCAGCGCCGAAACGCAGAAGATGACCGCCAGAAGAACGGAGAGGAATTTGTTGAAATGTTTCAAAACAATACACTTCCCTTATCCTTTATAGATACAATAATTATACCCAAACAATGCCCCATCTGTCAAGGGGTTTGCGCAAACTTTACCGGCTTTATGCTAAAATCGCCTTATGGAAGACCTTCTTGCCCTTCTTGATCTTGACGCCGGCCTTGAGCGCATCGGCAGAAACGGTCATGCCGATGTCGCTGACCTTTTCTCCGTCGACCGAAACGCCGCCCTGCTGGATGAGTCTGCGCGCCTCGCCTTTGCTGGCGCACAGCTTGCAGCGAACCATCAGGTCAATGATGTTCATGCCGTCCGCCGCTTCGTCCGCAGACAGCTCCGTTGTAGGCATATTGCTGTCGTCGCCCGCGCCGGAGAAGAGCGCGTAAGCCGCGGCTTTCGCTTTGTCGGCTTCCTCGGCGCCGTGCACGAGCTTCGTCAGCTCATACGCGAGAATTTCTTTCTTTTCGTTGATGCGGTTATCCGGCCACTGTTCCATCTGCTCGATCTCCTCAAGCGTGAGGAACGTGAGCATGCGGATGCACTTCATCACGTCCGCGTCGTCGACGTTGCGCCAGTACTGGTAGAACTCGTACGGCGTTGTTTTTTCGGGATCGAGCCACACGGCGCCCTTGGCCGTTTTGCCCATCTTTTTGCCCTCGCTGTTTAAAAGCAGCGTGATCGTCATGGCGTACGCGTCGTGGCCTGTCTTTTTGCGTATCAGCTCCGTGCCGCCGAGCATGTTGCTCCACTGGTCGTCGCCACCAAACTGCATGTTGCACCCGTAGTGCTCGTGCAGGTACCAGAAGTCGTAGGACTGCATAATCATGTAGTTGAACTCCAAAAAGCTCAGACCCTTTTCCATACGCTGCTTGTAGCACTCGGCACGCAGCATGTTGTTGACAGAGAAGCATGCGCCGACTTCACGCAGCATATCGATGTAGTTGAGCTTCAGGAGCCAGTCGGCGTTGTTGACCATGATGGCCTTGTCCTCGCCGAATTCGATAAAACGCTCCATCTGCTTTTTGAAGCAGTCGCAGTTGTGCTGGATTGTTTCGCTGGTCATCATCGAACGCATGTCTGTGCGTCCCGAAGGATCGCCGATATGTCCCGTACCGCCGCCCAGCAACACGACCGGCTTGTTGCCCGCCATCTGCAGGCGCTTCATCAGGCACAGTGCCATAAAGTGACCCACATGCAGCGAATCCGCCGTGGGATCGAAGCCGATGTAAAACCGTGCGCCGCCGCTGTTGATCAGATCGCGGATTTCTTTTTCGTCCGTCACCTGTGCAATCAGGCCTCTGGCCTGCAGTTCTTCATAGATTCCCATTGTCATTCCTCCTGAAAATAAAATACCTCCGCCCCATACGGGACAGAGGACGAACAATGTCGCGGTACCACCTCTGGTTTGGACGCGTCTCACGGCGCATCCCTCGCGGCGTCAGCAGACGCCTGCGCTGTTTCGGGCGCACCCGTCCTGCCCTACTGGAATTCAGGCAGGCAGCTCCGGAATGTATTCGCGCGACTCCCCTTATGCCCTCGCACCGTCCGGACACTCTCTGAAAGCTTCGCCGCGTTACTGGTTTCCCTCATCGCTTTAGAGTATTATATCATATTATGATTCCGTTTTATTTACAAATAAGAATATTGCGCTTTTTCTGTAAAAAACAGAGCGCAGCCGCCAGACTGCGCTCCGCAAATCAAACCGGATTATTCCGCCTTCTTGTCCTTTTTGGACAGGATGATGTTGACCAGGATGCCGAGAATCAGTGCGCAGGCGATCTCGGTGAGCGTGACCTGGCCGATCTTGAGCGTCATGCCGCCGATACCGGCAATCAGGATGATGGACACGACAAACAAATTGCGGTTGTCGCCGAGGTCAACGTTCTGGATCATTTTCAGACCGCTGACGGCAATGAAGCCGTAAAGCGTGATGCACACGCCGCCCATGACACAGGACGGAATCGTCGCAAGGAATGTAACAAACGGGCCGAAAAAGGAGACCACGATGGCCATGATCGCCGTTGTCAGGATCGTCACGATGGAGGCGTTGCCGGTGATGGCCACGCAGCCGACGGACTCGCCGTAGGTCGTGTTCGGGCAGCCGCCGAAGATTGCGCCGACTATGGAGCCGACGCCGTCGCCCAGCAGCGTGCGGTGCAGGCCGGGATCCTCAAGCAGTTCGGAATCGATGATGGAAGACAGGTTCTTGTGGTCGGCAATGTGCTCGGCGAACACAACGAACGCCACGGGAATGTAGGCCACGGCGATGGTAGCCACATACTTGGCATCGATCGCAGAGAGGCCCTTGGCCGCCTTGAGGAACGTGAAATCCGGAATCCACTGCATATTCTGGAACAGGGAGAAGTCAATCACACGCAGCGCGTCGTTGCCGGTCCTGGCGCCGATCAGCGTGAAGATCGCCGCAACAATGTAGCCCGCGAGGATACCGATGATAAAGGGGATGAGCTTCATCATTTTCTTGCCGTACACGGAGCAGAGAATGACAACCGTCAGCGTCACAAGCGCGCAGATCAGGCTGATCCAGCCCTGCGTGTTCATAGCGTAGACGCCGCCGTCTGCCGCTGCGCCCTTGAGCGAGTCGCCGATGGCGTTGCCGGCAAGTGAAAGTCCGATGATCGCCACGGTCGGGCCGATGACGACGGGCGGCATGAGCTTGTTGATCCATTTCACGCCTGCAAACTTAACAACCAGCGCGATGACAACATACACAAGGCCTGCGAAGATCGCGCCCAGGATGATGCCCGCGTAGCCCGCTTCGGCGGAAGCCGCGCCTGCGAAAGCGGCGAACATGGAGCCGAGGAACGCGAACGAAGAGCCGAGAAACACAGGGCTGCGGAACTTGGTGAACAGCAGGTAGACCAGCGTGCCCACGCCTGCGCCGAACAAAGCGGCGGACTGGGACATACCGTTGCCCACGATGGCCGGAACCGCGATCGTCGCCGCAAGGATCGCCAGCAGCTGCTGGAACGCGAACACAAGAAGCTGACCGAATTTCGGCTTGTCTTTGACGTTGTAGATGAGTTTCATTTGCTTTACCCCCAATTTTGATTTATGGGAACCTCTGAAAAATCGACGCGTTCAGATTGCGGAGAGATTTTTTCGTCAGACGAAACAAAAAGCGGAGTCAATACTTTGTGTATTGACGAGCATTTTGGTAAGATCTGACGGAAAAAGATCCCGCAAGATGAATGCACGAGTATTTCAGAGGCGACCTTATATGCAAGCGGTTGCCCGCCGAATGCATTCAGTCCGTCAGCACCACGGCGTTGCAGCCGTCGTAGTGCTCGATCATGACGTCGATGTTTTCCGTGTGCGCCGTCGGAACGTTTTTGCCCACATAGTCTGCGCGGATCGGCAGCTCGCGGTGTCCCCTGTCCACCAGAATCGCAAGCTGGATCGCCGACGGACGTCCCATGGAAAAGATCGCCTCAATCGCCGCGCGGACGCTGCGGCCGGTATATAGCACGTCGTCCACCAGAATGACCTTTTTCTCCGTCACGTCCAGGCGCGGATTCTCGTCCGCCACGTCGGCAATGTGCGTCAGATCATCGCGGAAATTGTGAATGTCGATGCTTTCGCACGGCACACGCACGCCCTCAATCTTTTCGATATTGTCACGAATCGCCTCCGCGAGCTCTGCGCCGCGCCGGCGAATGCCGATCAAAAGCAGGTTTTCGGTGCCGCGGTTCTTTTCCGTGATCTCGTGCGCGATGCGCATCAGTGCGCGCCGCATTGCCGCTTCATCCATAATCTGTGCTTTGACCGCCATACGTTTCCTCCGAAAAAAAGACCTTGCCGCTGCTGCGCGGCAAGACCCGAATCGAAAAGCTATACGATCTTGTGGGCCTCTCTGTGCCGCATTAAAGAACTCTTTATTCTGCCTTATCATACCCGATACGACGGGTGAAGTCAAGCGTTTCGGTACAAGTTTTCGGATTTTGGCGAATTATACAAATATATCCCATATCTTGTCGTCATTTTCAACAAGAAAAAAGCAGCTCCACAAGATGTTGTGAAGCTGCCGCACATTCTGTGTGATTACTGCTCGGCGTAGACGCTGACCTTTTTGCGATCCTTGCCCATGCGCTCGAACTTGACGTGGCCGTCGATCAGCGCAAACAGCGTGTCGTCCTTGCCCTTGCCGACGTTGTTGCCGGGATGGATGTGGGTGCCGCGCTGACGGACGAGGATGTTGCCCGCGAGCACGAACTGACCGTCGGCTCTTTTGGCGCCGAGACGCTTGGACTCGGAATCACGGCCGTTCTTGGTCGAACCCATACCTTTTTTATGCGCAAAAAGCTGAACGTTAATTTTAAGCATTGTTCTTACCTCCATAAATAACTTTGAGTTGTCGGGGATACTGGCGGGAAAGCTCCCGCATGTGGAGGGCGAATCCCTTCAGCAAAGTCTGAACGGATGCGTCGTCCCATTCGGACAGGCGGACGGTCATCTCTCCGTCCGATACGGCTGCGTCGCAGGGCACCTTGCAAACTTCGGTCAGTGTGTTGGCGACAAGATACGCCGCCGAAGAGACCGATGCGCACAGGACGTCCTCGCCTTTGGGCGCGAGTCCCGCGTGCCCATGCACGGAAAACCCGGTGTACAGCCCGTCCGAAAACGCGAAGCGGACGGTGATCATTACGCGTTGATCGCGGTGATCTCGACCTTGGTGTAGGGCTGTCTGTGGCCCATCTTGCGCTTCTCGTTCTTCTTGGGCTTGTAGGTCATGACGGTGACTTTCTTCGCCTTGCCGTTCTTGATGGCCTTCGCCGTGACGGTGACGTCCGAAAGATACGGCGCGCCCGCGGAGAAGCCCGCGTCGGTCGCAACGCCGACTACCTTGTCAAAGGTGATTGTCTCGTCGGCTTCGACGTTCAGCTTTTCGATGAACAGGGTGTCTCCGGCTTCGACTTTGTACTGTTTGCCGCCGGTTTCAATGATTGCGTACATGGAGTTTACCATTCCTTTTTACAGACTCGCTATTCGCAGGTGCGGACACGTCCGACTTGACGGCATACCTATGCCACCCGCAATATGCGGCTTTTGTATTGTAGCACAAGGGCATACGCTTGTCAAGTATATTTTACAGTTTATTGGAAAACCGGAGATACGCAAGGTACGCGACGTATGCAGCCGGCGCGGTCAGAGCCGCGAGCGGAATAATCAGCGGCAGCGTCACCGTGAGCGGCGGCAGCGAGAACAGCACGGCCGCTGCGCCGATGTAATACTCCATGTAGAACAGCGGATTGGATTTGGCCGCCTGCAGACAGATCTCCCGCAGCTCCTCCTCGTTGACGACGCGCACTTTCCACGTGTAGGAAATCTGCTCGGAGAACACCGCGTGCACGGTACAACTTCCGGTCGCGTTGACCGCCAGTGTGCCGTCGTCATTCGGCGTCAGGATGTCGCTGTCGATCTGAAATCCGTTCGGCGCCCCCGCGGACTTGTTGAAATCCCGCCACAGACCGAGCCGGTCACCCGGCGTGCAGATCACTTCTCCCTTGACCGGAATCAAAAGCTCATTGTTGAAATCATCGTCCTTGTGTCCCAGCGTGATCGTTTCGTCCTTCCAATACGGCTCGACCAGTCCCATAAATCCGGTACGGTCCAGCGCGTTCAGGCGCTGCTTCTCCGACCAGAACCGCTGTACCAGCGTCTTTTCCCCGTCCTGCGTCAGCAGGCCTTCCACGCGAACGTGATTGCATTCCCGCCTGTCGAACTCAAACAGGTAGATTTGCAGCAGGTTGTCATCCGCACGCGGCGGCACAACGACGATCTGCTCCGGCGCAATATCATAACCGAGTTTTTCCTTGTTCCTTTGCAGTTTTTGGATACGCACGGAGAACGCGTCCGAGACGCCGGTCACACATTCGTCCATCGTCAGCACGAGAACAAACCCGCGATCCGTGTCGGCATACGCTTCCATGTATGCGTCCGGCACGTCTGCGGCGTGCGCCGCCGGAACCGCCAGTGCGCAAAGCAGCGTGAGACAAAGCAAAACAGAAATGATCTTTTTCATGTTGGACATCCTTTCTTTGATTTCACATAGTATAATCAGATCCTGTATTTCGCCGAAAGAAAAACGCACACAGTCTTGAGAATTTGTCATTGTACTATTTTTTAAATTATAACACACCGGCCTTTTTTTTGCAACTGCGAGTACAAAAAATGCATAATAAACGTCATAAACGTCAAAATCGAAGCTTTGCCGGGAGTGACGACGATTGGGAACGTCGGCTCGATGTGGGCATCGACCGCCGCGAATCGGAATTTGTTGGGCTGTTTACGCAGTTTGGTGGAATAGGATAGCCTCCCTTGTGTAAAGGGAGGTGGGCGCCGTAAGGCGCTCGGAGGGATTGTGTCCTGTCGAAAAACTTGTATTAGCAACATTCCGGACAAACAGCAAACAACCCCTCAGGCGCTTTGCGCCAGCTCCCCTTACACAGGGGAGCCAAAAGAAGCTCGCCAACAAGTTAAACTGATTGACAAATTCCGCTTTGCAGGGGCAAGCAGCGAAAGTCAAAACCGTACTTGCACCGCCGCAGACCGTTCGGAATATGTATGAAACAGAACACCATCACGGAGGGATCATCATGACAGAACACGCAACCTTCTTTCTGGGCGCAAATACACCGGGCGGATTTCATTCCCTGTTTCACGAGCTGTACGATCCGCTCGACGGCTGGCACGCTTATATCCTCAAAGGCGGACCCGGCTGCGGGAAATCGACGCTCATGAAAACGGTCGCCGCGCATCTCGACGATGCCGGGATCGGGTATGAAACGATCCGCTGCGCGTCCGATCCCGACTCGCTGGACGCACTGCGTATCGAGTCAAAAAAAATCTGCATCGCTGACGGCACTGCGCCGCACGTACTCGAACCGCGCTATCCCGGCGCGGCAGAGACAACAGTCGACCTCGGCGCATGTTGGGATGAAACGCTGCTGCGCGAAAACAGTGCGGAGATCATCCGCTGCTTTTCGGAAAACGCCGCGTGCCACAAGCGCAGCGTCCGCTTTTTGCAGGCGGCAGAATCGCTCAGCCGTGACGTGCGGCGGCTCGCACAGGGCTGCCTCGACCCGGAAAAGATCGAACGCTATGCCGCACGCTTTGCAGCGCGTCATTTCGGCACGCCGAAGGGACACGTCGGGCGCGAGATAACGCGGTTTCTTTCGGCCGTCACGCCGCAGGGCATCACGATCCACCGCGACACTGTTGACGCCCTGTGCGACGAGGTACTGGTTGTGGAAGACGCGCACGGTGCGGCAGCCTATGCACTGCTCGCACTGCTTCGGCGGTATGCGCTCGGCAACGGACTGGATGTGATCGTCTGTCCGTGTCCGCTGCACCCGGATGCAGGACCGCAGCACCTGTTTTTCCCGCAGATCCGGCTGGGCGTCGTCACGCAGACCGCCTATCAGTATTTCGACGGCGATCACACGATCCATGCTTCCCGCTTCACGGATGCCGCCGCTCTGCGCAGTCACCGCAGCCGCATCGCGTTCAGCCGCCGCACGGAGAAGGAACTGCTTGAAGAGGCAGTCTGCGCCATGCGCGACGCGCTCGACGTGCACGACCGCCTCGAAGCGCTGTACCGACCTGCCGTCGATTTCGATGCCGTCACGCGCATTGCAGAAAGAATCGCAGAAGAAATCGCCGGATAGAACCGGCCGAATAATCATGATCCCGAACGGCAGGCGCCTGCATTCCTCTGCGTGTCCTGCCGTTTTCAACGGATTATGCTTTTCCGACACGCAAATTTTTGCGCAGGTGCAAATCAGCCTCCGAGGTACTGTGCGCAGATACGCACTTTAGTGCATGCCGTACTCGCTGCTCATCTGCTGCATTTTTCGGAACGCATTTTTCACACATGTGAATCAGCATCTGACTCTCTGTCCGAAGATATGCATTTTAGTGCGTACCAACTCTTGTACTGTTCTCAGATACGCATTTTAGTGCGTGCCATACTTGCCGCAACGCTGCTGCATATTTCCCGGCACGCAAATTTTTGCGCATGTACAGAACGCTTTCTTCCTTGCGCTCCAAATCTGCAACAAGGAAAATACTGCCATGTGCTGTGATCGATGTTACGCACTTTAGTGCGTGCATACCGACTTGAATCACAAACTGTCCGAAGATGTGCATTTTAGTGCGTACTATACTTACCGCATCGCTGCCGCATATTTCTTTTCCGGCACGCAAATATTTGCGCATGCACGATTCATCCTCCGAGACACTGTGCGAAGATGCGCATTTTTATGCGTACCATACCTGCTTCTCCCTTGTCGCTTTTTCTCTTCCAACCGCAGCCACGCATTTTAGTGCGTACCATACTTGCTGATTCCCCGACACGCTTTATTCTATTTTTTGGTTCTTCACGGAAAAACGTGCAGCATGGGAAAGCGATATTGCCCAAGGCAGCAGATAGCAGATGGCGGATAGCAGAAAAGGGCGGGGCAAAATGCCCCGTACCCCAATCAAAAAGAGTACGTGCAGAACCCGTCCTTTTCTACAATCTAATATCTTGACGTTGCACGGAAATCCGTGATGAGCGTATTTTTGGCACGCATTTTTTGCGCAGGTGCGAATCAGACTTCAAAACACTTTACGAAGATACACATTTTAGTGCATACCATAACTTACCGCATCGCTGCCGCATATTTCTTTTCCGGCACGCAAATTTTTGCGTGTGTACGAATCAGCTTCCGACTCTCTTTCCGAAAAGACGCATTTTAGTGCGTATCAATTCATGTGCTGTTCTAAGATACGCACTTTAGTGCGTGCCGTACTCGCTGCACTTCTGCTGCATTTTTCGGAACGCACTTTTTATACACATGTGAATGAGCTTCCGACTCTCTTTCCGAAAGTACGCATTTTAGTGCGTGTCAACTCACGCACCATTCACGGATGCGCACTTTAGTGCGTACCATACCCACCGCACCGCCGCTGCGCTTTCCTTCGCGCAGCTTTCTGCGCATGGGCTGAATGGATTGTCATACTCTGAGAACGCATCGAGAGATGGTCGTCCGTTTAAAGCGTGTAGTAAAAAAGACGGCGGATCGTGTTTCGGAACAGCATCAAGGCGTTCCGGCATGCGATCCGTCGGTTGTTCTGTTTTATTTAACGCTGTGTGTGCGTGTCGTCCTTTGCCAATTATTCCGCTTTCAGTTTTTGCAGCAGCTGCGGCAATTCGCAGATATGGTCGATCTGCAGCGCCGGTTTTTCGATCTCGGGAAACACCCATGTACCGGTCGTGCGCACCCAGACGGGTACAAAGCCCGCGTCGCGCGAGGCCTGCACGTCGTTGAGCGGATTGTCGCCGACGTACAGCAGCTCGTGCGGTTCGGCGCCGAGCCAGCGGGCAATTGCGTGAAACGGTTCCGGAGCGGGTTTGTGCACGCCGAACTCGCCGGTGATGACCACCTGATCGAAGCTGTCCTCTAAGCCGAGATTGTGCAGCTTCGCACGCTGTGTTTCCCCGCTGCCGTTGGTGATGAGACCCGTCCTGTACCCGGCACTGCGCAAGTCTTCAAGAAGCTGCTTCGTTTCGGGAAACGGCACACTGACACGTCGGAACCAGCCGAGCAGGAATGCGCCGTACACCTCCAGCGTCGGCACGCTGCGGAACACGCCGTGCTGCGCTAGGTATTCGATCACGGACTGCCAGCCCAGATGCACGCACTGTTTGTCCGCTTCGATCCAGATCGGCGCGAGCGTCTGCGGCGTCATACCGGGCGACACGTCGAAGTAACTGCAAAAATACGGTGCGATCGCCGTCAGCGTCGCATAGCGGTCATAGAGCGTATGGTCGAGGTCGAAAACGACGCCTTTGATCTTCATGGATGTTCCTCCTTGACAGTGGCCGTTGGATTTTTTATAATTGTACCGGATAATCGCCAATTTGTCAAATGATTCGGAGGTGCGCACATGTTCTCGATGACACTGCCGCAAGGCGTGCAGACGATCCTGTCCGTACTGCGGCAGGGCGGCAAGCGCGGCGTGCTCGTAGGCGGCTGTGTGCGCGACGCGTGCATGGGGCTGCCGGCGCACGATTATGACATTGCGACCGATGCGACGCCGGCGGAAACGCTGGAACTGTTCCGGGATTTCCGTGTGCTGGAAACCGGCATCAAGCACGGTACCGTCACGATCCTCATTGACCACGAACCGTTTGAAGTGACGACCTTCCGCATCGACGGCGACTACCGCGATCACCGCCGTCCGGACAGGGTGACCTTTACAACGCGTCTGGCAGACGATCTGGCCCGACGCGATTTTACTGTCAATGCCATGGCTTTCGACGGGCAAATGCTGATTGATCCGTTCGGCGGGCAGCAGGACGCACAGGCACACATTCTGCGTTGTGTAGGCGATCCGGACGTTCGATTCAATGAGGACGGTCTGCGCATTCTGCGCGCGCTGCGTTTTGCCGCCGTGTTGGATTTCGTCATAGAACCGCAAACGTCCGACGCGATACACCGCTGCCGGAATCTGCTTGAACAGATTGCCGTGGAGCGCCTGTTTGCGGAGCTGCGCAAGCTGCTCGGCGGGCAGAATGCATACGCCGTACTGCGCGGCTATGCGGACGTTATGCGCGTGTTTTTGCCGGAGTTGTCCGACGACGGGATCGAAGCAATCCGCCATACGCCGGCGGACGGTCTGCTGCGTCTTGCGCTGCTGACCGAGGGCTCGGACGCAGAAAGTGCGCTGCGCCGGCTGCGCGCGGATAAAAAGACCATTCGTGCCGTCGTGCAGCTGCACACGCTCACGCTGACCGATGCGCGGCACCTGCTCGCCGAGGCCGGCATACAGCAGGCGCACCGCTTTGCGGACTACGCCGCCGTGTGCGACAGGATTGACGCAGACAGGCAAGCTCGTCTGCACGTGGAACTGGATGTGCTGGAACAGGACAAGCCATGTCTTTCCCTGCGCGACCTTGCCGTAAACGGCCGCGATCTGCAGTCGCTCGGCCTGACCGGCCAAGAGATCGGACAAGCGCTGGAACGGCTGCTGGAAGAGGTGCTGTCCGGCCGGCTCCCGAATGAACGCGCGGCGCTGCTGGATGCTGCGAAGCACAGTTTTTTACAGTAAGACATGCAGAAGAAATGATCGAAATTGCCCTGGTACGGATGGATCCGTGCCGGGGCATTTGGCGCGGCACGCAGCATCATGCGGGGCGGGAGGCTCATCCCCCCATAACGGACGTGCAATGCGCGTCCCTGCCGTGTGACCGGTTCGACGTAGGGATGGCCATCGGCCGTCCACCGAAAACGGCAACGCACCGAGGCAGCGGGCAGCAACCACGACCGCCGCGGTTCGGCAAGGCGTACAGCGGCACGAGCGTATTCATTCAAGCCGAACAGCCTGCACGGCGCGTTCATCAAACAAATATAACCACCCACTTACAACATGGGCCATGCAGTTAAGCTATGCGGCGTATAATCCGGCTGAAGCGGATGAAGCCTTTCAGGTTTTAAATATACCAAGTAGTTTGATGCTGCCACCGTACAATGTGAGTACATATGATGCATCGGCCTCTGTTTTTCAGTTTTCTGTTTCAGTTTAACCAGCAGGCGTTGGTAAAGGCGAGCGTACCGTCCGTACCGGTGACTTGTACGCGCACATAGCGGTAGTGGTCACGAAGCTCAAACTCGCCCTCGGTCACGAAGCTGCCCCCGACCGCGTTGACGCTCTTTGCGCTGCGTCCGTCGGTCGTGAAAAGGATGTGCCGTGCTTCGGAGCAGGAGACGTGTAGCTTGCCGTCCTCGATATACAGCTCGTGAATCTGCGGGCCGGTGGACGTGTAAAAGTCACCGCGCTCCATGGCAGCGATGACCGCGGGGTAGTCGAGCCTTCCGGCATGGATAACGATCCAGCCGCCGAATGAGTCGCATTGTTCATGACCGAAGGGAAAACCGTTGTGGTTGTCGTCCGTAGCGGTGCAGAACAGTCGGTTGCCGTCTCGCAGCAATACGTCGTACATAAAGCCCTGATTGCCGTCGATACCGTCGATCGTAGCACTGAAGTTGAAAACCTCGATCCCCCACAGGCCGTGAATATCCCGCAGATCCTCCGCCGTTTGCAGCGACCAGTTCGGGTGATTATACTGTATCAGAAATCCCTGCTTTCGCAGCGCATCAATATAGGCGTTGACTGCTGCCTTGTCCTCATATCTCGGCGTCGGCAGAACCTCGTGATACGATTCGCTGTCTGTTTTGGCGAAGCAGCAGAAGTGATAGCACCGGCGAGTATGGCCGCTCGGATCGCGCCAATCAGAGACGTCCGCCTCGAATGAATTGAGCGCGAGAAAATGCTCGTCCGTGAGATCGTTGTGCGTGTAGAATTTGTCGTGATCTGAAAAGGCGACGATGCTGTAGCCGGCTTTCTGATAGCTTTCCTTGAGCTGTTCCACAGTCAACTTGCCGTCCGAGAACGTGGAGTGGCAGTGGAGATTCGCCTTGTAAGCGGGAAGTCCCTGCGAGAGTAAATATTTTTTCATATATTATCCAGCCTTTCCGCCGCATACAGCGGCTGTCCGTGGACAGTATACCGCAAATGGTGCGGCAATTCAAGAGCGCTTTGCAGAGAGACCGCTTTTCAATATCGCACAAGGACAAAACAGATTGCCGCTTTCAGCGCACCGCATCCTTCGCCAGAACAGGTTCCCATACCTGCATCGTGCGGGAACAGACGGGCGGTCATACCCGCCCCTACAAACACGCCGAAAGTACTGACGGAATACGCAGCTCAGCTGCGCAATTCCCCAATCTTCCCACCATAAACTGAACCGCCGCAGTCCGGTTTGATGCCCGGCTGCGGCGGTTTTCTTGTGCGCTTTTCTTATTTCAAATCGTCGAACAGGCGGATATTGCTCTTTTCAAGCGGCAGCTCTCCGGCCTGTTCCTTCTTGACCACTTCGACGATGCGGTCGTTGACAGGCGTCGGCACGCCGCATTTGCGTCCCCACTCGCAGACCACGCCGTTGATCGCGTCGATCTCGCAGGGCTTGCCCTTTTTCAGATCCTGCAGCATCGACGGCTCGATGTCACGGTGCTTTTTCATGGCGATCGGCAGCAGGAACTTCGCGAATGCGCGCTTGAGGCCGTTCGTATAGTAGAACAGCTTCGTGATGTCCTTGCCCTGCACGGGCGCAAACGTCTCCCCTGCCGCACGGCCGACGTCGATGCATTCCTTCATGCAGCGCAGCGCGATCGGCTGCACGTCCTTGTCCTCCGACACGCTGCCGAAATTGCCGCCCACGACGGTACCCAGGCCCGAAAACGTCGCGTTGATCAGCAGCTTCGACCAGCGCGCGCCGAGCAGATTCTCCTCGATGTGCACAGGGCACATCTTTTCCAGCAGCGCCTTGACTGTGTCCATCTGATCCTGACTGACGCCGTCCATGCCGCCCATGTGGAACGACAGACTCTCCTTGTCGCTGGTCAGGATGCACTCGCCCGGCGCCGACAGCGTTGCGCCCCATTCGACCGCACAGCCGATGGTGTGCGCCTTGCCGACGATCTCGGCAACGCCCGGCTCCGGAATACCGTTCTGCAGCGTGACGATCACACCGTCGGCGGCGAGCATTGGCTTTAAAAACGTGACGACCTCGGCGTTCAGGAGCTGTTTGGTCATCAGGAAAATGACCGCGTATGTGCCCTGCATTTCGTCCGGGAAGATCGCCTTGACCGGCACGGTCATCTCCACCGTGCCCGTGATGTGCGCGCCCTTTTCGCGCAGCGCCTCGACATGTGCCTTGTTGCGGTTGACAAGCTCCACGTCCACGCCGTTTTTGGTCATGAACGCGCCGAGCACCGTACCGAGTGAACCCGCGCCGTAAATGGCAATTTTATTTTCCTGCATATCTTTCTCCTCCGTCAACTCTGATACCTTTATTGTATCGTCGACGTCATTTTTTGTCAAGAGCAATCGCCGTCTTCACGCAGTGCCGAGCCGGATATATTTACGCAGAATGCCGTTCAGCGTTTTCCTGTCCGCGTCCGACAGTTTCACGGCATGGTCGCCCCTTGTGACGATGCCCGCATCGGAATCGTAGTAGATGTTTACTTCGTTGAGCGCATCCCGGAGGATTACGTCGTTCAGATTGTCATAAGGGTCGCCGAATTGCTGCCGGCTGATTAACTGTGTCACCGCCTGATTGTCTGCGTCGGACAGCGCTTTTTCTTTACCCTGCCTGCCGGTCAGATTGGAATAGGCCGAAACGTGATATTCCGGTTCAGCGCCCCAATACTTCATCGTCTTATCGCCGTTTGTGAGGGCAACCCGGCCTTTTTCCACGGAAACGGCGTAGGAGACCGCACTGCCGTCCTCTTCGCCTTGCAGATACACTTTCCCGGATTGTTCAATCAAGCTGCTGTCGCCGACAAAGAACTCCGGCAAAAAGTAGCTGCTGTATTCTTTTTCGCCGTCAAGCACTTTCACGCCGATCGTATACAGTCCCGACGTCGGACCGATCGTCAGCGTGATTTCTTCCTGTTCTCCGTCCCCGTCATAGTCGGCGGCAATCGTGTCCAATACGCCGGAGCGGTATGTCTGCGCGTCAAAGTGTTTGCAGTTTTCAATGTCCGCCTTTCGGACCTCGACCAGCACGAACCATCCCTGCACGTCCGCCGTATAGACTTGCGGGTGATTGAGCTGCCTGATATAGACGCAAAGGGTGTCTTCCCGGACGGAAACGTCCGCGACGCCGAACCGGTAGGAACCGCTCGACGCGGTCACATAGCACAGCAGCAGCGTGTTGCCGCTGAAAAAAGCGTCGTCATATTCCGCCGCGTACGTGTCGAAAGACGGCACTTCGTTATAGCCGCTCTCAAAGGTCAGCGTATCCGCAAACGCGGTTTTGAAGTCCCGCATTTCCTGCGCGGTTTCAAACCGGAACAGCGGCCAGTGCTGCACGGAAGACATGTACATCCCTTCCGCATTCAGGCATTCGGATAAAATGCAGGCATACCCTTCCCCGGCAGCGTTCGCATACGCGACCTTTGTCGTGTAGGCAAAGGCACCGCCATCCACGTTGGAAGCGGCGTAGATTCCGGATGCGGATGCAGATTCCGTCGACGCGCCGCTTTCCGTGACCGGCGCTTTGCCGCAGGCGGCGAAACAGAACAGCATACTCAAACAAAGCAACAGCGCGATTCGTTTTTTCATTTTGTCCTCCTGATCCGTTCATATCCCAAGTATATCAAAAAAGATTTCGTTTCGCAATACGGGAAACGCACCGAGCCTCCTGAAAGCCCGGCGCGTATTTGTAAACGTTTATTCCGGAATGGTGTACGGCTGTGTGGTCACGACGGTTGTGCCTTCAATAAAGTACGGCTGACTGACGGTCGTGTTATGATCGATGCCGGTCGTTGTGTCCGACGCCGTGCTTGGCGTGCCGCTGTTTACCTTTGCCAAATCGTCGAACGTCACGTTGTAGCTGTTCTTGAGAAACGCCGCAACGTTCTCTTTGCCGACGTTGAAGGTGCAGCCGTAGCCGAGCAGGTTCGTGTACACATAGCCGCTCTCATAGACTTCCATCACCTTGGTTCTTTTGCCCAGTTCGGCAAGGTCGACGCTCAGCGTGACCTTGGCACCGGACGGTCTGTCAGTGGAATTCGTATTGCGGATCGAACCGTCGGACAGCAGATACCTGAAAATGTCCGCTTTGTTCTGCGCGTTCACGGGGAACGTAACGTCCGAATACAGCCGGATGTTGCCGAAATGCACGGTGTTTTTGACGTCCGCGTCATTCAGGAAATCGCCGAGCGTCTGCGGCGTATATTGCACATTGACATACGGGTGGATTTTTTCCTCACCCGGGAATTTCACGCCGACAGCTAACTTGCGGCTGAAGTTTTGGAACACGTAAATGTCTGCCGTAGCGGTTTCTTCTTTGTCCGTCTTGGGGTTCGTATTGTACAGCGTGTAGTTCTTGTACAACAGCGTTGCCGGCCGGGAGATATACTCGTTGCGGCGGAGCGCGAAATCGTATTCCTTCGCGAGACCGCCGGGAATACCGGTCGGATCAAACTGCACGGCAGGGAATTTTTCCGGCATTGTCCGTTCGGCCCAGTCGACTTCTTTGGTGATTTCCGCCCGCGTAGTTAAAACCACCGTCGCGTCTGCCGCTTGCGGCGCGGAATCCGCAGAGGACGGTTTGGTCGGTTGTCCGTTCGGCGCGGTGGTCGATGGCTCCGCAGGAATGTCCACGACAGTCGTCTGCGTGTTGCCCTGCGCGTCTTTGAACGTCACGACTACGCTGGAATCTTCTCTTTGTCCCGCCGCGTTCCGTGTGATCGTCGCGACCGTGGAGTGTTCGACGCCGTTGCTGTCCGTGTAGGTGATGACCGTCGTTTCGGGAACGGCGATCGAATCGAAGTCGGACACATCGGTGAGGGTATACGATACGCCGTTTTCATCCGTCACGGTGATCTCGGCTTTCGGGGGTGTGTTTTTGCGCGTACCGATGCCGACCGCAACCGATACGGCAACGATCACAATGGTAATGGATGCGGCAACGGTTGCGATTGCTTTCGCATTGAATTTCACAACCTTGCCCTCCTTCTTCTCCGGCGTGGAAACGCCTGCCTTCTCTTTGACTTCGTCCCATTGATCCGGGACGGCCTTGTATGCCTGTTTTTTCAATTCCCGTTCAAATTTACTCTTCAAGATGCTCGCCTCCTGTGTACTGCTTTCGCATTTTCCTGATGGCGTTGTTGTATGTCCAGAACACGGTGCCTTTGGGGATGTATAGCTCGTTCGCCACCTCCGTGAGCGTCATATCGCCCAGCAGACGCAGCAGCACGATGTTTTTCTCCCGCGGTGTAAGACCGTCGAGCATGCGCAGCGCATCGATCCCCGTATCCGCACGGATCGTGAAATCGTCCGCACCGGGCATTTCCGCAAGGACGTCAAATCCGTCCACACGGGACTGTTTGCGCTGCAGATCCACAACAAGATTTCTCGCGATGGTGAAGATCCATGCCCTGCCCTTGTCTTCCGCACGGTAAAGGGAGGATTTGCGCATGAGCGTGACAAATGTGTCCTGCATCACATCCTCGGCTGCATCGTAATTGCCGCACAACCGCAGCGCGTAGAAAAACACCGGTTTGCTCATGCCCTCGTATAGTTCCTCAAGAGCGGTACCGTCTCCTGATTGGATTCTGCTCATCAAGTGATCAATTTGATGATTGGTCATTTTTCAACCCTCCTTCATTACCAAAACGAACGGGAACGAAAAAGTATTGGGTTTGTTTTAAAAAAAGACTGCCATGCACATTTTGCACAGGCAGTCCGCTTTTTGTCAATTGTTTACCAGATCACTTTTTCCGCCGTCTCGCGCAGCGCAAGCGCCGTGAAGTCGCCCTCGCTCATCGAGCCCATGTCGCCGCCGCTTCTGCGCCGGACGGAGAGGTTGCCCTCCTCGATCTCCTTGTCGCCGACAAGCAGCATGTAGGGAATCTTTTCCTTCTGCGCTTCGCGGATCTTGTAGCCGATCTTTTCCGAGCGCATGTCGGTCGTCACGCGGAAGCCGAGCGCGGAAAGACGTGCTTCCACTTCCTTGGCATACGGCTGGTGACGGTCGGCAATCGGCAGCAGACGAATCTGCTCGGGCGCAAGCCACAGCGGGAACGCGCCGGCGTATTTTTCGATCAGCAGCGCGAGCGTGCGCTCATAGCAACCGATGGACGTTCTGTGGATGATGTAGGGGTTCTTCTTGCTGCCGTCCGTGTCGACGTATTCCATGCCGAACTTCTCGGCGAGCATCTGGTCGACCTGGATCGTGATGAGCGTGTCTTCCTTGCCGAACACGTTCTTGATCTGAATGTCGAGCTTCGGGCCGTAGAACGCCGCCTCGCCGATACCGATCTTGTACGGGATTTCGAGGTGGTCGAGGATCTTCTTCATGATACCCTGCGCCTCGTCCCACTGCTCGTCCGTGCCGATATACTTTTCGCGGTCGTTCGGGTCCCATTGCGAGAAGCGGTAGGACACGTCTTCGTACAGGCCGAGCGTCTTGAGCATGTAAATCGCCAGCTCCAGACATTTGCGGAACTCGTCCTCCAACTGGTCAGGTCTGCACATCAGATGTCCCTCGGAGATCGTGAACTGACGCACGCGGATTAGACCGTGCATTTCGCCCGAAGCCTCGTTGCGGAAGAGTGTCGACGTCTCGTTGTAGCGCAGCGGCAGATCACGGTAGGAACGCGCGCGGTTGAGGTAAGCCTGATACTGGAACGGGCATGTCATCGGACGCAGCGCAAAGACTTCTTCCTCGTCCGCCTTGTCCGCGTCACCCAGCACGAACATGCCGTCGCGGTAATGATCCCAGTGGCCGGAAACCTTGTACAGGTCGCTCTTGGCCATATATGGCGTCTTGGTCAGCAGCCAGCCCCTGCGCTGCTCCTCGTCCTCGACGAATCGCTGCAAAAGCTGGATGACGCGCGCACCCTTCGGCAGCAGGATCGGCAGACCCTGTCCGATCATTTCAGACGTTGTGAAGAAGCCGAGCTCGCGGCCGAGCTTGTTGTGGTCGCGCTTTTTTGCCTCCTCGACAGAGGCAAGATACGCTTCCATCTCGTCCTTCTTCGTGAAGGCTGTACCGTAAATGCGCTGGAGCATCTTCTTGTTGGAGTCGCCGCGCCAGTACGCGCCCGTCGCGCTCGTGAGCTTGAACGCCTTGACACGTCCCGTATCAGGGATATGCGGGCCTGCGCACAGCTCGTCGAACTCGCCCTGGCGGAAGAAGGAAATCTTCTCGCCTTTGCCGGCGTGCTCCTGAATCAGCTCGACCTTGTAGATCTCGCCCTTCTTTTCCATCATGGCGATCGCTTCGTCCGGTTCCAACTCGTACCGCTCAAGCGGCAGCGCTTCCTTGACGATCTTTTTCATCTCGCCCTCGATCTGCTCGAGCATTTCGGGCGTGAAGGGCGTGTCGATATCGAAGTCATAGTAGAAGCCGTTTTCGATCGCGGGACCGATGGCGAGCTTCGCCTCGGGATACAGACGCTTGACCGCCTGCGCAAGGATATGCGACGCTGTGTGCCGAAACGCATGCTTGCCGTCGGGATCGTCAAACGTCAGAATCTCGAGCGAACAGTCCGCCGTCAGCGGGGTGCGCAGATCGCAGACCACACCGTCGATTTTGCACACACATGCGGCCTTGTACAGACCCATACCCAGCGACTTCGCCACTTCGAGCGCGGTAATGCCGCTGTCGTATTCCTTGATCACGTCGCCTTTGAGTTTCACCTGAATCATATCTATCGTCTCCTTTTCAGTAAATACAAAATAAAAAAAGCCTCATCCCAATGCTCTGGGATGAAGCTGATCGGCTCCACGGTTCCACCCGGATTGCAGGGCAAGCCCTGCCGCTCAATAGTCCTTCACGCGGACACACGTCGCGCCATTTCCTGCGCGCACTCCGCAGCGGTCATGTTCCTCCCGCTCTGACCGCGCTTGCAGCACGAGGCGCGGCTCTCTGGCAAAGCATCCCGAAGAACAACTTCTGCATCAACGTTTTACTATTCGATTGATTGTAGAATAACACTTCCGACCGCAAATGTCAAGCGGTTTTTTCTGCGGACGCTCTGCCGGCTCACCTTTGCCATTCGTGCCGCAGAACAGAATAGGACGCTATATCCAGATAATCACCGTCCCGACTTTTACGCGCTTCGCGTGCGGTGCCTTCGTAAGTCAGTCCGCATTTCTGCGCAACCCTGCCGGAAGCGGGATTCCTGACGGCGTGGGAAATCATGACGCGGTGAAAACCCACCTCGTCAAACAGGAACGCAATGACCGCTTTCGCAGCCTCGGTCATCAGTCCCCTGTTCCAATAGTCATATCCCATGCAGTAGCCGAGTTCTGCGGACTCATTCCTGTCGCTGAACCGCACGACACTGATGCTGCCGATGCACTGGCCGTCGTACTCCATTACCCAGTTGTAAACGGTTTCCTCTGTATACGCATGCGTCCACTCGCGCAGCAGCTCCGCCGTAGACTGCACGGATTCGTGCGGCAGAAACGACAGAAAGCGCGTCACGCGCCCGTCGCTTGCCCAGTTGTCGTGCATCTGCTGCGCATCCGCCACGGTAAACCGCCGCAGCGTCATTCGCACCGTTTGTATCGTCTGTGTGCCTTTGTGCGTCAGCATTTTATCTTCTCCTTCTGGCTGCCCGCCGGTTCGGTTCGATGCCGCCTGCGGCGTAATGCCGTGACCGTCTTCTATGTGAGATTCCCACGCGCTGCGCGCACGGAATGACACCGGGTTGTTTTGTATGTGTCGTTTCGCGGGGTTCGCCCCTGCAAAGCGGAATTTGGCGGGGTCTCCGAAAAGGCTTCCCCTTGAGGGGGAGCTGTCATGCGTCAGCATGACTGAGGAGGTGAGACGCTGCTTCAATATGCCGTGGACGGCCGTCATCTTTCGTTTATGTCTCACCTCATCCGACCTCGCTTCGCTCGGCCACCTTCCCCTCAAGGGGAAGGCTTCGGGGCTGCATCGACCACGACAAATTCCGATTCGTCTTATCGCCTGCGGGGACTGCGCCCCTGTTAAGTACCGTTTTCCGCCAGAATATCCGCCGCCAGCGCTTCGATTTGTTCTATGGTAGTCAGCTGCCCGATGCGGTTGCGGTACGACGCCGCGCCGCGGATGCCGCGGATATACCACGCCGCATGCTTGCGCGCCTCGCGCATGCCGATATAGTCGCCCTTGTACGCGCAGAGCGAGCGGATATGATCGAGCATGACGCGCATCTGCTCCTCCAGCGGCGGATCGGGGATGATCTCGCCGCGCTCCAAAAATGCGTCGATCTGGCGGAACACCCAGGGTCTTCCGAGCGCACCGCGCCCGACCATCAGAAAGTCGCAGCCCGTTTCGTCCAGCATCTGCTGCGCGCTCCTGCCGTCCGTGACGTCGCCGTTGCCGATCACGGGCACCGATACCGCCTGCTTGACGGCGCGGATCTGTGCGCGGTCAACGGGCGGCGCGTACATCTGCACACGTGTGCGGCCGTGCACGGTAATCGCCGCCGCGCCCGCCTGCTCGCACAGCGCGGCAAGGTACGGTGCGTTCAGGTTTTCCGCATCCCAGCCGATGCGCATTTTCACCGTCACCGGAATCGGAACAGCGCGCACGCATTCGCGCACGATCTGCGAGGCCAACTCCGGCCGTTTCATCAGCGCGCTGCCGCCGCCGTTTCCGGCAACCTTCGGCGCGGGACAACCCATGTTGATGTCGAGAAACTCCGGTTTGTACTCCAGCGCCTTCTCCGCGGCTTTCGCCATCGTCAGCGGGTCGTCGCCGAAGAGCTGCACGCCTGCCGGACGCTCATCGTCCGAAATCTGCAAAAGCTCGGCTGACTTGCGGTCGTGCATGCTGATTCCCTTTGAGGACGCCATTTCTCCGATCACATACGACGCGCCGTACGATACGCACAACTCCCGCATCGCGCGGTCAGCCACGCCGGCCATCGGCGCGAGCGCGGCACACCCGCGTATCTGTAAACTTCCGATCTTCACAATTTATCCTTTCGCATCATACCACGTCCGGCCGACGTGCACGTCCGCGAGCAGACGCACGCCGAGGTCGGCGGCATGTTCCATTTCCTCCGTCAGCAGACGCGAGACCGCATCCGCTTCCGCCTGCGGCGCTTCCACAATCAGTTCATCGTGCACCTGCATAATCAGCCGCGCCGCAAAGCCCTCGCGTTCGAGCCGTTCGTGCACGCGCACCATCGCAATCTTGATAACGTCGGCTGCCGTGCCCTGAATGGGCATATTCTTCGCCACACGTTCACCGAACGCGCGCAGATTGTGGTTGGAGGACGCAAGCTCCGGCAGATAACGCCGGCGGCCGAAAACCGTCTCGGCATAGCCGTTGTCCTTGGCACGCTGTACGATCTCGTCGAGATAGCGCGCCACGCCCGCATAGTGGCGCAGATAGCCCTTGATATAGCTGTCCGCCTCGTACCGCGGCACGCCGATATCCTTGGCCAGCGAGAACGCGCCGATCCCGTACACAATACCGAAATTAACCGCCTTGGCGCGGCTGCGCATCAGCGGCGTGACCATGTCCTGCGGCATATTGAACACCTGCGACGCCGTCACGGTGTGAATATCCACGCCGTCGCGGAATGCCGCGAGCATCGCCTCATCCTGCGCGAGCGCCGCTAAAACACGCAGCTCAATCTGCGAGTAGTCCGCATCCACAAGCACGCAGCCGTCCGCCGCGCGGAAAAAGCGGCGCATTTCGCGTCCCAGATCGGAACGCACAGGGATATTTTGCAGATTCGGCTCGGTCGACGAAATACGTCCCGTCCGCGTCTCGGTCTGGTTGAGCGTGGAGTGAATGCGGCCGTCCGGCGCGATCTGCTTGAGCAGACCGTCGCAGTAGGTGGATTTCAGTTTGGACAGCATGCGGTACTCAAGAATCTCCGCGACGACCGGATAATCGTCCGCGAGCGATTGCAGCGTCTCGGCATTGGTCGACCAGCCGCTCTTGGTCTTCTTGGGCGCCGGGAGCGAGAGCCGCTCGAACAGCGCCTCGCCCAGTTGTTTGGGCGAATTGAGGTTAAATTCAAAGCCGGTCTTTTGGAAGATAGAAGCGCGCACGTCGCGGATGCGCGCATCCAGATGCGCGCCGAACCGCTCAATGCCGTCCGGATCGACTGCAAAGCCGCAGCATTCCATATCCGCGAGTACCCGCGCGAGCGGCAGCTCCACCTCGCGCAGCAGCTTTTCCTGTCCGTTCTCCCGAATCTGCAAGAGCATGCGTCCGAACAGATCCGGCAGCACGGCGACAGCCGCGGCGGCAGCGTCCTTGCATTCCGGCAGCGGGACAGCGTACACCTGCGCGAGATGCGCGGCAGAGTAGTCCTTTGCGGACGGGTCCAGGATATAGCCCGTGAGCATCAAGTCGTCCTCGACTGCCTTCGGCGTCACGCCGTTGCGGCGGGCATAGGCATACAGGGGCTTGGTGTCCGTGACGTGCTTGCGGATTGTGCCGTCCTCGAGCATGGATTTCATAAACGCCGGAAAGAGCATATTGCCGCATGTGAGCGTCTGCACCGCGTCGCCCGACCAAAGCAGCAGCCGTTCGATGTAACCACCGTCGTAGATACAGTCGAAGTATGCGTCTCCTGCCTCGCACAGAGCGGCAAGACACGCGTCATAGTCATATACATCCTCCACATTGAGCGTGCGCTGCGGCGTGTCCAGCACAGCAGGGATTTCGACCGCGGGCAGCTGCAGGCGCTCAATCATCTTGAACATTTCAAGCGATGCGAGCATCTGCGTTACGGTACGCACATCGGGCGTTTTATATAAATAGGAAGTCAGATCCGTGTTCATCGGCGCTTCGCGGCAAATCGTGCCGAGCGTGCGGCTGAGGTACGCACTGTCCCTGCCCGCACGCAGCTTTTCGCGCACACCGGTTTTGATATCCAGCGCGTCGAGGTCGGCGTAGATCGCGTCGATTGAACCGAAACGCGCGATCAGGTTGCCCGCTGTTTTCTGCCCGACGCCGGCGACGCCCGGAATATTGTCGGAGCTGTCGCCCATCAGCGCCTTGACGTCGATGAGCTGCTGCGGCGTTACGCCGTAATCCTCCCGCACCTTTTCGGGTGTGTAGCGCGTCGTGACCGGTTTGCCCATCTTGGTCGACGCGAGCAGCACCGTCGTTTCGGGACTGACAAGCTGCAGCGCGTCGCGGTCTCCGGTGGCAATGAAGCACTGCCAGTCGTCGTCCTGCTCGCAAAGACGTGCGAACGTGCCCAGCACGTCGTCCGCCTCGTATCCCTCCTGCTCCACCACGGCAAAGCCGAGTGCGCGCAGCAAATCTTTGAGCACGGGCATTTGCTGCGCCAGCTCGGGCGGCATAGGTTTACGGCCGGCTTTGTAGCCGTCGAACATCTTGTGACGGAACGTCGGCGCACGCAGGTCGAACGCCGCTGCAATCCCGTCGGGCTGACACTCGTCGCGCAAGCGCAGCAAAATACTCAGAAAGCCGTAAATTCCGTTGGTGAAGCGGCCGTCCTTTGTCGTCAGGAGCTTGATGCCGTAGAATGCACGATTGAGGATGCTGTTGCCATCCAATACAAGGAGTTTCAAGGCAAAACCTTCTTTCATAAAAAAGAGCCGAACAAACAGATCTCTATTTGTTCAGCTCGTATATATCGAAAAAAGAGAATCAGAAGCGGTTCAGGAAATTCTCGTAAAGGTTGTTGAGCCCTTCCTGAATCGGGTTGCCGCCTGTCACCTGCTGCTGGAACGCACCGGATGGATCCTCCACTGTCGACTGCGGGAAGTAGGCAGACGCACCCTGCGCCGCATCGCTATCGGGCGACGGCGCGGCAGCAAACACTTCCTCCTCAAAGCCGGGATCAGGCGAAGCGTTGGGGTCGGACAACGTGATCAGATCTGCCACGTCGAACGGCTCCGTTTCCAGTCTGGGTTTTACATACAAGCGCATCGGAATCATCTTCTTTACTCATTGGTGAATTTTGGGGGGAATGCAGGCGGGAGCTCGTCCCGCCTGCGCGTGTGCGGGGATTAGTTGAGGTTGATCAGATCGACCGGAGCCGCGGCACCGTCAAGATTCTCGTTGTCGCCGCCCTGCTGACCGTTGCCGCCATTGTTGACAATAACGGTTGTCGGACCGGACAGAGTGATGATATCTTCCAGATCAAACTCTTCCATCTCGAGAGCCGGCTTCACATATTCACGCATGATGGTTGTTTCTCCTTTCGTCAGATTTTATTCCTGACAAAATACTACGTAGCTATTTTGTCACAAATAAGCAGATTAAGTACCAAACGGATCTTCGAAATCATTGCCTTCAAAGATACGCTCGTGGTAATCGGCGCAGTAAATCCGGCTGTACACAGTGTGTGTCACGCCGCTCTTATCCGTCGCCACTACATACGCACGCGCATACAGCTTGGGATAAAAGTACCCGCCCTGTGAATTGGTCGCGTACCAGTTACTCTTACGAATCGAATACGTACCGACTAAGTTGGTGTTGTTGGCCGTACCCTTGAGCACGTCGGTGCCGCCGATGACGAACCGATCCTCAAAGTTGCCGACCGATTCATTCAAGGTCAGCAGCATGCCGTGCTGCAGCACGGTGTAGCCCTGCTTGACGCTGTGCTCGGCATAGAGCGAAATGGTCGCACCCTCAAAATTCGGCATGTCACCCGAAACGCGCGTCGCAATGCCGTCGGTGACTGTCTCGCCATACACAGCGACGAACGTCGCGTTCATCGTCACGACAAATTTATAGGATGCATAAAAGCTGGTAATCTGATCGGGAATGTTGACGTCGTCGTACACGGCCTTCCAGTAAGAAAACGCCTTGCCGTCCAGCGTTGCGGGCGCGTCCACCTGTGCGGTCTGGCCGTAGGCCGCCTGCGTCTCCTGCATTACGCCGCCGACGTATGTTTTGATCACGTAGGAAATGTCGGTGTTGTACACCGGCCGAACGAAAACGCGACCCGTCTGCGCAGCGACCTGCTCGGGCGTGTGATCCCATCCGATGAACGTCTTGCCCGCGGCAAGCAAACCGTTTTGCGGCACGTACTGGTAGTAGTCCGTGTCGCCCAGCTCGACCGACTCAAAGTAGCGGATGTTGTCGCCCTCGGTCAGATACACGACCGTGTGCTGGTTGTCCTCGTCCTGCGCAATGCTTTCCTGCAGGTCGAAAACCGCCTGAATCTTGGCATACGTCGCTGCGACGAAAGAATACGTCGCGCTTCGCGAGACAATACGCTCGGTCTCCTGGTTGACCCAGAACAGAAACTCGAAATCCTCGTCCGCTTCGGCAGTCATCGTGACCGTCTCTCCGACGGCTGCAGAAAATGAAAAACCACTCCAGTGCGGTTCTCCGTCAAGTTTTCCGTCAACCGTCACGGAGCCGCCGCCGCTCGAGAATACTTCGATATTGACCGTGTCGTCCTCCGCAGAAGCGGTAAACCCGAACATGGACGCAAGCATAGCAAGCGCCACAATCCATGCCGCCAGCCTCGTCCGTGTCAAGAGAATCGCTCCTTTCGTCGCTTCATGAGGAATATCCATATTCACTCATTACAGAGTATACACTGTTTTCCCCTGTTTGTCAACCGATTTTTTAACAAACAAGACGCGGACGTGAAACAATTCTTTATATAAAATAAACAAAAAAGCCAGAAAAAACGTGCGAAACCGACACGTTGTGTGCCGGTTTCGGAATGCAGTTCAGTCGTTTGTTTTACTTTTTCAGCACGCGTACACGCACTACGCCGTCGATGGCAGAGAGCGCAGCTTCGTCCGCAGCCTTGTCGGCGACGGTATAGCCGTAGCCTTTTTTGACGCCTGCAAACGTCACGTCGCCCAGAGCGGCGGCAACCGCTTCGGCAGCGGCCTCAGTATGCAGCACGCAGGTACGTTCGGCAAAATCAGCCGCCAGCGGCGCGTTCGGGAAGTTGACGGAATTCTTGATTGCGCCCGTTTCCAGGTATGCCGTCAGCTCCTCAGCCGCCATGATCGCGCAGTTGTCCTCGCTCTCGGGTGTGGACGCGCCCAGATGCGGCATGGCAATCACGCCCTCGGCGCCAAGCTGCGCGTCAGTCGGGAAGTCGGTCGCGTATGCGGCGACCTTGCCCTCTGCCAGCGCGGCAAGAATATCGTCGGAATTGACCAGATCGCCGCGCGCAAAGTTGAGGATGCGCACGCCTTCCTTCATGGTTGCAAGGCTGTCCTTGTTGATCATACCCCTGGTCTGCGGCGTGGAGGGCGCATGCAGCGTGATGTAGTCGCTCTGCGCAAAGATCGGCTCGAGCGTATCGACAACCGTGACCGCCTCGTTGACGCCCTTGACCGGAAACGGATCGTAGCCGATCACGTGCATACCCAGCAGAACAGCCGCGTCCGCCACAAGACGGCCGATCGCGCCAAGCCCCACAACGCCGAGTGTCTTGCCCTTGATTTCGGGGCCGACGAAAGCGCTCTTGCCCTTTTCCACAGACTTACCGACCGCGTCGCCCTGTCCCTTGAGCGTCTTGCACCACTCGATACCGGGGACGATTTTGCGTGAGGAAAGCAGCAGTGCGCACAGAACCAGTTCCTTGACGCCGTTGGCATTGGCGCCGGGCGTGTTGAAGACGACGACGCCCTGCGCGGCGCATGCATCGACGGGAATGTTGTTGGTACCGGCGCCGCAGCGTGCAATGGCAACGGTTGCGCTGTCCAGCGTCATGTCATGCATGGCCGCCGAGCGCACCATGATGGCGTCGGGCGAAGCCACCGCATCACCGTACACGTACTTCGACGCATCCAACTTTTCCAGACCGAATTTGGAAATCTTGTTTAATGTAAGGATTTCAAACATGTCGTTTCTCCCTTATTTGTTCTTTTTCTCGAAGTCTTCCATGAACTGAACGAGCTTCTCCACGCCCTCGATCGGCATGGCGTTGTAGATGGACGCACGCATACCGCCGGCGATGCGGTGACCCTTGAGATTGACGAAACCGGCTGCGGCTGCCTCCGCGATGAACTTCTTGTTGAGCTCTTCATCCGCCGTCTTGAAAACGACATTCATCATCGAGCGGTCACGCGGCAGAACAGGCGCGATAAACAGCTCGCTCTTGTCCAGATATTCGTACAGCAGACCGGCCTTCTTTTCGTTGCGCAGCTTCATTGCTTCCAGACCGCCGATACTCTTGATCCACTCGAGCACGAGCTTGCACATATAGATCGAGTAGCAGGGCGGCGTGTTGTACATGGAATCCTTTTCAGCCATGATCGCGTAGTTGAGCATCGTGGGTGTAATATCACGCGCCTTGCCGAGCAGGTCCTCGCGCACGATGACGACCGTCAGACCTGCGGGCGCAATGTTCTTCTGCGCGCCGCCGTAGATCAGGCCGTACTGCGACACGTCCATCGGCTCCGACAGGAAGCAGGACGACACGTCGGCAAACAGCGGGACGTTACCTGTCTTCGGCAGCGTCGCGTCGGTGAAACGCGTACCGTAGATCGTATTGTTGTAGCAGATGTAGAAATAATCCGCGTCGGGCGTATACATGGACGGATCGTGATCCGGAATGTGTGTGTACTTATCTTCCTTTGACGATGCGACTGCATTTGCAACACCGTACTTTCGGGCTTCTTCCCACGCCTTAGTGGAAAACTGGCCGGAAAGAATGTAGTCCGCTTTGCCGGAACCGTTCATAAAATTGAGCGGGATCGCCGCAAACTGCGTGGAAGCGCCGCCCTGCAGGAACAGGATCTTGTAGTTGTCCGGCACACCCAGAATCTCGCGGAACAAATCCATCGCGCCGAAAATGATCGGTTCATATACCTTAGAGCGGTGGGACATCTCCATCACGGACTGACCGCTGCCCTGATAGTCCAGCATTTCCTCTGCCGCGCGGTTGAGTACGGACTCAGGCAGCATCGAGGGGCCTGCAGAAAAGTTATACACTCTTGCCATTGTAAAATCCTCCTAATGATTTGTTTATTCTGTGATATTATAGTCCCATTCCGCGCCGGAAGTCAAGACTATTTTGCCGTATTTGTGGATTTTCGTGCAGCGGTACGCACGGTTTTTAGACAATTTTCCATTTCTCATGAAAAGGCTTGCATTATTATGAAAAAAAGTATAAAATATATATCCGGTAACATTGTATACTAATGTGATAAAGAAAGGATGAGTCCAATGAGCTTACTCAACAAAAGAACCATCGAAGACATCGACGTCAGCGGAAAGCGCGTATTTGTGCGCTGTGACTTCAACGTCCCGCTTAAGGACGGCCAGATCACCAGCGACAAGCGCATCGTCGCGTCCCTGCCCACGATCCAATACCTGATCAACCACGGCGCAAAAGTGATCCTCTCCTCCCATCTGGGCAGACCGAAGGGCGCTGTCGATCCGCAGTTTTCCCTTGCCCCCGTGGCGGCACGTCTGTCCGAGCTGCTCGGTCAGCCGGTCAAGATGGCGTCCGACGTCGTCGGCGAGAGCGCAATGGCGCTTGCTGCCTCCCTGCAGAACGGCGAGGTTATGCTGATCGAAAACGTCCGCTTTGAGCCGGGCGAAACGAAGAACGATCCTGAGCTTTCCAAGAAGTTCGCATCCATGGCCGATATCTTTGTCAATGATGCGTTCGGTTCCGCGCATAGGGCGCACTCCTCCACCACCGGTATCGCGGATTACATTCCGGCCGTGTGCGGCTACCTGATCCAGAAAGAGATCGAGTTCATCGGCGGCGCGCTCGAAAACCCGAAGCGTCCTCTGGTTGCGATCCTCGGCGGCGCAAAGGTTTCCGATAAAATCGGCGTTATCACGAACCTGCTGGACAAGGTCGACACGCTGATCGTCGGCGGCGGCATGGCATACACGTTCTTTGCCGCACAGGGTCACCATGTCGGCGATTCGATCTGTGAGGCGGACAAGCTCGACCTGGCGAACAGCCTGCTGGCTGCCGCAAAGGAAAAGGGCGTCAACTTCCTGCTGCCCGTGGACAACCGCGTCGGCAAGGAATACAAAGAAGATACGGAATATCAGGACGTCAACTCCGACGAGATTCCGAGCGGCTGGATGGGTCTGGATATCGGCCCGCGCACGATGGCGATTTTTGCAGACGCGATCAAGGGTGCCGGCACCGTGATCTGGAACGGTCCGATGGGCGTTTCCGAGTGGGAGAATTTTGCCAACGGCACGATCGCTGTTGCAACGGCTGTTGCGAATTCCGGCGCAATCTCCATCATCGGCGGCGGCGACTCCGCGGCAGCGGTGCAGAAGCTGGGCTTTGCCGACAAGATGACGCACATCTCCACCGGCGGCGGCGCTTCGCTTGAGTTCCTTGAGGGCAAACAGCTTCCCGGCATTGTCGCTCTGAACGAAAAAGACTGATAAAACCAACAACGAGTGCCGCGGGTCATGCCGCGGCATTCTTTAAAGAAAGGACTATGATTATGAACAAAGCTCTTCGTAAGGCAGTCATTGCCGGCAACTGGAAAATGAACAATACGCCCGACGAGACCAAAGCGCTCATCACGGAGATGAAACCGCTCGTCAAGGACGCAGACTGCGACGTCGTGCTGTGCGTACCGTTTGTCGATCTGTACGCCGCGCTTGAGGCGACTGCCGGCTCCAATATTAAAATCGGCGCGGAAAACTGCCACTGGGCGGAAAAAGGCGCGTTCACAGGCGAAGTCTCCGCAAAGATGCTCGCCGCTGTCGGTGTGCCGTACGTCATCATCGGCCACAGCGAACGCCGCCAGTACTTCGGAGAAACGGACGTTACCGTGCACAACCGCGTGCGTGCGGCGCTCGATGCCGGTCTGACCGTGATCCTCTGCGTGGGCGAAACGCTTGACCAGCGCAAGCAGAACATCACCATGGAAATCATCGCCATGCAGACCAAGATCGCGCTGGCAGGTGTTTCCGCGGAAGAACTGAAGCGGATCATCATCGCATACGAGCCTGTCTGGGCAATCGGCACGGGCGAGACCGCAACCGCAGAACAGGCAGACGAGGTCAACGGCGGCATCCGCGCGCTGATCGCTTCTCTGTATTCCCAGGCGGACGCGGACGCTTTCGTCGTGCAGTACGGCGGCTCCATGAACGCCAAGAATGCGGCAGAACTGCTGGCAAAAGAACATGTCGATGGTGGTCTGATCGGCGGCGCTTCCCTGAATGCTGCGGACTTTGCGACGATCGTCGCCGCAGCGTCCAAATAAGGAGATCATCATGAGCAAAAAGCCAATGCTTCTGTGCATTATGGACGGGTTCGGCAAAAACGCGAGCGACTACGGCAATGCCATTCACGCTGCCAAAACACCGAATCTGACCCGTTTGTTTTCCGAAAATCCTCTGACCTTTATCGGTGCATCCGGCATGGACGTCGGCCTTCCGGACGGTCAGATGGGCAACAGTGAGGTCGGCCATACCAATATCGGTGCAGGCCGCGTTGTGTACCAGCCGCTGACCAAGATTACGAAATTCATCGAGGACGGCGTGTTCTTTGAAAATCCCCGCCTTCTGGCAGCGATGGAAAACTGCAAAAAGAACGGCAGCGCGCTGCACATCATGGGTCTGCTGTCCGACGGCGGCGTGCACAGCCACAACACGCACATGTGGGCGATTGTTGAAATGGCCAAACGCTGCGGTCTGGACGAAGTATACGTGCATGCGTTTCTCGACGGCCGCGACGTACCGCCCGCATCCGGCGCAGATTACGTTGCCGAGACAATCGAAAAGCTCGCTGAAATCGGCGTGGGCAAAGTTGCCACCGTCATGGGCCGCTACTACGCAATGGACCGCGACAACCGCTGGGAGCGCGTACAGAAGGCGTATGCCGCCATGGTATACGGCGAAGGCGAACAGGTCGTCGATCCTGTCGCCGCGATCCGCGCATCGTATGAGCAGCTCGACGAAGAGGGAAAGTACCTGACCGACGAATTCGTGATCCCGAAAGTCTGCGCAGGTGCCAAACCGATCGGTGCAAACGACAGCATCATTTTCTACAATTTCCGTCCCGACCGCGCACGTGAAATCACACGCGCGTTTGTCGATGAAGCATTTACCGGATTCGAGCGCAGGAAGGGCTTCTTCCCGGTACATTACGTGTGCATGTCACAGTACGACGCGACCATGCCGAACGTTTCTGTGGCCTATACGCCGGAGGACTTCGAGACGGTTCTGCACAACACATTCGGCGAATATATGGCCGCCTGCGGCAAAACGCAGCTCCGCATTGCCGAGACGGAGAAGTACGCGCACGTAACGTTCTTCTTCAACGGCGGTGTAGAGACCACATTCGAGGGTGAAGACCGTATTCTCGTCCCCTCTCCAAAAGTTGCGACATACGATCTGCAGCCGGAAATGAGCGCCTATCCCGTGGCGGAAAAGGTCGTGGAAGCGGTTGAAAGCGACAAATACGAAGCGATCATTTTAAACTTCGCAAACTGCGACATGGTCGGACATACGGGCGTATTTGAAGCGGCCGTCAAGGCCGTTGAAGCGGTTGATGCGTGTGTCGGTAAAGTTGTCGCTGCCGTCGAAGCCAAGGGCGGCGCGGTCATCATCACAGCCGATCACGGCAACGCTGACAAGATGCTTGAAGAAGACGGCACACCGTTCACAGCGCACACGACCAACCCCGTCCCGCTGTGTGTGGTCGGTTACCCCTGCAAGCTGCGTCAGACCGGTGGCAAGCTCAGCGATATTGCGCCGACGATGCTTGAGATCATGGGACTCCCGCAGCCCGCACAGATGACCGGCAGCAGCCTGATCGAAAAGTAACAGAACAAAACTCAACATCATACAACAACCCCGCCGACTGCAGCAGTCAGCGGGGTTCTTTTTCGCTCTTCACGGTTTTTTGTGGGATGATGTTTTTTTACCTTGATTCTGATTGTGTGCACCTTTATGGTGCACGGCAAAAGATCGTTTTGCTGAAATCTCAGGGCAATTGTATCGTCTTGAACAATGAACGAAACAGGTCAATCAAAGGCTCCCTTGTGTAAAGGGAGCTGTCATGCGACAGCATGACTGAGGGATTGTTGCCGATTTTTAGATGACGATAGATGTGACAACCCCTCTGAGCGCCTTTCGGCGCCCACCTCCCCTTACACAGGGGAGGCTATAACATGGTGCTTGTACAAAGGATGCTATTCTATCCCACAAAATTCCGTGAAGAACCTTCTTTTTTACGCTTCACGGTATAATTGAACGGACAAAAGCTTGAGCCGCAGGGATAACCCTGCGGCTCTCGCTTACCTGTCTATTTCAAGTCCGACAGGCAGGACACATGATTAAGGGGGATTATGCTTCTGCAGCCGGAACCTTAACCGTCACGTTGATCGGATCGGAGTAGGAACCGACACAGGCCTGAACGTCGTAATTGAACTCAACACCGGCAGCATGTGCAATGGTGATCGTCCAGGTCTTGGAACCATCGCCGTTATCCTTCGTGGAAGCCCAAGCATGGCCTTCCTTGATCGTGATGGTGCCGTTGTCAACCGTATTGGTGAACTTAACCTTAGAAGCATTGTCAGCAGTCACAACCGTGAACACTGCGTTGCCTTCAGCGTAAGCCACATCGACGGAAACAAGCTTTGCGATCGGAGCATCAGCAACCTTGAACGCAAGATCGACGCCGCTGTCCTTCAGGCCGTCCTTCGCGGTACGGACATTGATGGAGTAGTCATAGTCGTTCTTGCCGAACAGTCTGGTGATCGTCCAGACCTTGCAAGGCGTGCCGTTGAATTCGCCCTCGGTGACCGTAGCGTTGTTGCTGTTGTAGGTCATCGTGTACTTGCTTGCATCGTTTGTCTGAAGCTGGACCTTCGTGACATCGAGACCGGTCTTGATCGTGATGGTCTGCTGGGTGATACCGTCAAATACGACGTAACCGAGCGTCTCATCGATCACAGCGATCTCTGCGCTGTAAACATCGGCGCTGACCGGTGCAACAGGCGTCTCAACGGAGAACGCAGCACCGTCAGAATCCGGGATGGCAGTGAACGGGACGTTGGCATACTTCGCAACAGCGACGTAGTTGTCGTCGGGCAGTTCTCTGTCGAAGATCCAGAGTTCGCAATCTTCGCCGGCGAACGTTACATCAACGATCGTCACAGCGCCATGCGCTCTGGTGTAAGTCATTGTGCCGGCAGTGGAGCGGATCTGAATCTTGGAGGGCAGGTTGTTGGCGCCCTTCTTCGCAACCACGTAGACAGTGTTATCCGCAAACGCAGCGGGCGCATTGTCGCCGGTGATGGAAGCCTTGATCGTGTCGTAATCATCCTCGTAGCCAGCCCACAGGACTGCGCCATCGGTAACAACGATCTTCGGGATCACTCTCTCTTCGTAAGCGTCGCAGCGAGAGCATTCGCGTCTCTCAAGGCCGTCAGCCTCGGTCGTCGCAGCCGTCACAACAAACCATGCGCCAAAGTCATGGCCCTTCGCGGAGCCAACGTCAGCAATCGTGTCGGTCGTGCCGCAGCCGTTGTCGCAGGTCGCGGTCTTCGTGCCGTCCTCGGTGCAGGTGGCGTCGTTGTTGGACACGTAGTTCGTGTAGCTGTGACCCTTCGCGGAGCCAACGTCAGCAATCGTATCGGTCGTGCCGCAGCCGTTGTCGCAGGTCGCGGTCTTCGTGCCGTCCTCGGTGCAGGTCGCATCGTTGTTGGACACGTAGTTCGTGTAGCTGTGACCCTTCGCGGAGCCTACGTCAGCGATCGTATCGGTCGTGCCGCAGCCGTTGTCGCAGGTCGCGGTCTTCGTGCCGTCAGCGGTGCAGGTCGCATCGTTGTTGGACACGTAGTTCGTGTAGCTGTGACCCTTCGCGGAGCCTACGTCAGCGATCGTGTTGGTCGCGTCACAGAATTCGCAGGTCGCGGTCTTCGTGCCGTCCTCGGTGCAGGTCGCATCGTTGTTGGACACGTAAGTCACGAAGCTGTGGTCAGCCTGTTCTTTCTCATGGCAGAGCTCGCATTCACGCTCGTGCTGTGCGTCGTCGAGCTTATACCAGTCGCCCCACTGATGCTCGCAAGCAGCAGAACCGAAGACAACTTCGGCGTCCTCAGTGGTGCAGGTCTGGCCGAACTGAGAATACTTATCAAAGATTTCAAAGCTGTATTTCGCGCTGGAGCCGACGTTCGCAAGGGAGCCGTCGCCATTGTAACCAGCAGCGCGCGTTACCTTGAACAGGTTGTCACGGGTATTGCCGGCGCCGGCATACCAGTCGGCCTTCGCGCCGACAGCGCTTTCGATGGAGCCGTCGTACTCGAAGCCTTCTTTAGCTTCCAGAACGAATGTGCACATCTGACTCACGTCTTCGGTGAAGATCTGCGCCTTGGTCGTTCTGGCGGTCTTGCAAAGAAGCTCGAACAGAAGGATCTTGTTGGTTTCGGCATAAGTGCCCTGATATTCTTCAGGATACTGTCCTTCCGAACTTTCCGCAGTAAACAGTTCGACAGTGTAGTTTCTGTTGATCGTGCTCGCAAGCGTGGGTGTGCAGCCTGTGGACGGATCAAGGTCAAGGATGTTCCAATGGCCATTATCCATATCTTCGTCGTCATGATCGTCGAAGTCGAACGTCTCGCCTTCGGTGTTGACCAGTCTGAACTTGGTCGAATCATAGACAACAGGGATATCGAATGCGGACACATAGTAGTCCGTCTCAACCTTTAGAGCGAAGGTGATGCGGTCGCCCGCCTTCGGAGCAAATGCCTTGCCTTCCTTCAGGGAAATGGGTTCGCCGTTGAGTTCCACGGGAACCACGGAAACCTTGAGGTTTGCCTTGGACTCGTCACGATTGATGCCCATGTCGAGGCTGTCAACCGTCTTGACCTTCGCAAGTGCGCCGTCAGTTGCGGCAGAGCCGGTTGCGGTCAGCACTGCGAGAGCGTCGATGGAAGCCTGAACGTCGCCGGTAGTCGCAACGCCCTTGTAGCTGTAGCCGTTTGCAATAACATCTGCAAGGAACGTATCAACCTCGGCATTGCGGACGCCGAGTGCAGCAGCAACTGCAAGGATCGCTTCGTCCGTGTAGAACTTCAGGTTGACAGGGTTGACCAGCTTCGCGATCAGGGCAGCCTGCTCAGCAAGCTGTTCCGGAGTCGCTTCGGAGCCGGGATCGATGTTCTTATCGAACTGTGCATAGACCTCAACGTCAGTCAGACCAGCAGTACCGCCGGTGAAGGACGCGCCGTTGACAGTCCAGCCCGTGAAGGTGTAGCCATCCACAGTAGGATCGATCGGAAGGACAACTTCCGCGCCGTAGTAATACTCGGCATCCTCATACTGGGTGTACGTACCATCATCAAGCGTGTAATCATAAACCTTGAACGAATAGGTGACCTTTGCTCTGTCGAGATACACGCTCAGCGTGGCACCGTCGGCAGTCAGTGTCGTGGAAGTCGTGGACTTCTCTGCGTTGAACGTAAGGCCAGTCTGTTCATAATCTGCACCGTTTACGGAAACGGTGGAACCGATGTCAGCCGTTACAGCCGGTTCGGTTGTCTTGACATAGTTGCCGGTGGTGTCCATGGTGTACACTTCAACAACATAGTCCGCCTCGGTAATCGGGAGCGGATCGACGTCACGGGTCTCTGTCTCACCGCAGCGAGTGCAGGAGCGCTCTTCTTCACCCTTGGAGGTTGTGGTAGGCGCAACTGTCTGTGTCCACTCTGTCCACGAGTGACCGAGTTTTTCAATCGGTTCCTGTCTGGTGTGCGCGGAGTTGTTCTCGCATACATAGAATGTATAGCCGTCCTCCGTGCAGCTCGGGGCTTTGCTCAGAGCCGTGCTGACTTTCCAGCTATGCCCGGTTGCCGGATAATCCGTTCTCTTGGTCGGTTCGGGGCAGCCTGCATTCTGGCAGGTCTCGATCATGTAGCCGGCTTCGGTACACGTCGCAGCCTGAGATTCAGTCACCTGATAGTTATGGCCGAGAGCCGGAATGGTTTCCGTATAAGTAGGCTCGTCACAAGTACCGACAGTACTCTGGCAAGTGTAGGTCTTGGAACCGGCAGTCGTGCAGGTCGCCGGAACCGTGCTCGTCAGAACATAGTCATGCGTGTGCACCTGAGGTGCGGCACTGCCGACCACGAACGAATAGTCCGCATCGGCGCAGTCGATTGCCTGACCCCACTGCGGAATACCGGTCGAAGTGATGAAACCGGTGTCGCATTCGGAAGCGAGCAGCACATTGCAGTTCTCGTTTCTCGAAGCTCTCTTGGCACCGCCGATCGGCACGAAGATCGCTGCCTTGGCGTCGCCGTCCGTGCTCACGCCTTCCTTAACGCGAAGCTGGAAGGAGAAGTACGGTGCGTAGGGGACCTTGATCAGGTAGCCTAACGCGTCCGAAGTGGTGCCGGGCGTCAGTTCAAACTTGACGAAATGCAGGCTCGCATATTCAGCCGCCACATTGTTCGCCTGCTTCTGCGATCCGTTTACGACCTCACGCATATACAGCGGGATGTTCTTCTTGACGATGCTGACATTGCTTGCCTTGTTGACCAGGCAGTTCAGACCGCCGGAAGCATCGGGCATAAGCGTGTCAAACAGGCTGTAGTAGCTGCCGTTTACAGACTGCGCAACAGGCGCGTTGTCTGTAATCTTCTGGATGAAATACTTGCCGTCACTGGGAGCAAACGTGTTGCCGGGGTCGGTCGTATAGGCCGCGCCGTCCAGATAGGGCTCAAAGTAGTCGCTGTCGTACAGGATCTCGGTGGACAGGAAGCCCAGATAGAAATCCGTTCCGATTTTCAGCTGCACATCCACCACGTCGCCGGGTGAAAGTGTGTCACCGTCGCTGAGTGCTGCGCCGTCTTTCAGGACATTCAGACCAAAGGTCATTTTTCCTTGTGCGCCGCTGTCTGCTGATACGTCAATCGACGTAACAGCATTGTTCGCAGCGAAACCAACAATGGAAAACGCGCTGAATGCCATGACAAACGCAAGCAGAACCGCTAAGGTTTGCTTTGCAAGTTTCATGTGTTCTTTTTCCTCCTTAATCATTTTGGTTTATTCAATTTTGCTGCCGCAAATTAAACCCCTGAATACTCGATAAAGAAGTTATCGGGATCGTATGACTGGTTGACATAGCCGATACCCGCATTCATGTCCAGCAGCGGAGCCAGATCATCGGGATCCAGTGCACCGTTTGCGTTGGTGTCGCAGGAGAAGCATGTAGCGTTGTCCTTGACGTCGCCGAACGACCATTCATAGGTGTACATAAATCCGTCGATCATCACCTGCGTGTCCATACCGTTGTTCACGCCGTCACCGTTGCAGTCGCCAAACACGACGAAAACATAGTCCGCAAGGAAAGTGCCGCCGGCATCGTACAGGTGCAGTGTTGCGCCCGTGCTCATGACGCCGAGATCATTCTCTTCAAGCGTAAACGATGCATCGCCCGTAGGCGTGACATACTTAAAGATCGTCGTCTCGTCGATTTCTTCGCCATCGGCAACAATCGCATTGAGACCGTAAATGTAGTTGACAGGACCATCCATATCAATCACAGTCGCCGTGCCCGTTCTCGGAACAAGACCGGCCTGCTCCTTGATGATGTTGACCGTGCAGGGAGTCGAGGTGAACGTCAGGTTCGCCGTAGTGATCTTGTAGGTGGAGTCCGCATCTGTGGGATCGGTAATCCCCTGCAGATAGAACACGTTTTTCGCGTTGTTCGTCGTGGGGATCGCCACAGTACCAACACCTCTGTTGCTCGTGTAGCCAGCCTTGACACGCAACTGGAAGGTCAGGGCGTTCGCACCGTTCGGCTCATAGTAGTTCGTCACACCCGTGCCTGTCGTACCGCCGGTCCACTGAATCAGCAGACAGCCGTAGTTCGACTTGGCATACGGCGCACCGAACGGATCGTTGACCGGGCACTCACCGGATTCGAGATACGAGCTTGTATCTTCAAGCGTACCGAGACCGATCACATTGCCGTAATCCGCATCGCCGTTGCCGTCGTTGGCGACGACAGGCTCAAACGCCTTGAGCGTGTACATAACGGGCCAACGCATTGCAAACGCGCGGAAATTGGTGCTGATGTTGATTGTGAAAGTAACAATGTCACCGGGATAAAGATTGGTTGTCTTATCCGCCGTGATTGTAATGCCGATTGTTCCGGTTTCGCCTTCTGCGGAAACCCCGATAGACATCGTACTCAGCACAAGGAGGAGCACAACCGCAATAGCTGTGACCTTTTTCCACATTTTCATTGTTTTTCCTCCCTATGATTCTCTCTGCTCTGCCGACAGCCGGAGCTGTCGGCAGAGTTTTTCAATTCGGATGATCTGTTTCGGAGCTTCTTACAGAACGATGTCGTCGCCTTCGGCAGCCCAAGCCTGGTTGTACGTGACTCTGCCGGCCGAGATATCCATAACCAGAAGCACGTCGTTGGACATCAGAGTGCCGTCATGGTTCGTATCGGCTGCAAATGCATAGGCATTTTCGTCCGTCTCAAAGAAGTCTTCCCAATCGGTTCTGCCGACAGCGGCAAGACCGTCCAGGATCACGTTGATGTCGTTATTGTAGATATTGCCGTCGCCGTTCACATCGCAGTAGAACACAACGTCATACTCTTCCACAGCATCGCCATCTCCGTTAAGGATCGTGACATGCGCGCCGGTGGATTCTGCGTCAACAGCGTTGTACTCGACCTCGAAATCATAGCCGCCCTCGACATAGATGTAATCCGTGACCTGCGGGTCGAAGTCATACAGACCGACAATGTAGCTCATCTCGCTGATTTCGGAGACGATCGCCTTCATGTCACTGTCTTCGTCCAGATACCAGTAGCCTTCGTCCTGCTGATTCTCTTCAAGACCTTTGAAGCCATTGGTCAGCGCAGTGAGTGCGTTGGCAACTCTCGTGCGGTTCGCTTCCGTATCCTCGGCGTTCTCCGCAACAAGGGCGACAGCCGCTTCATAAGCAGACGCGAAGGTGTTCCAGGAAGCCTGCGTGTAGTTGCCGATGCCGGCATTATAGGTGGCTTTGGTTTCATTGATCTTGGCCTGCAGCTGCGTATAATCGACAGTGCCGGTGCCTTCGACGAGTTTCTTCGCCGAGTTAATCAGATGCTCTCTGGCCTCATTGACCTTGGACTGGCGCAGGGAATTGTCGTTCACCAGATTCTCGGTGCCGCTGATGGTGGAGCCGACCGGCTCAGCATTGACGGAAACCGCGAAGTTGTACGCTCTGGTGAATTCGTTCCAGGAATCGGTGCTCCACGTGCCCTTGCCTGCGTTGAACAGCGGGGCATACGTCTGGATTGCACGATCGAGGTGCGTCTTGTATGCCTTGACGCGGATCAGACGCTCGCCGTAGATCGCGAGTCTGTGCGCCGCATACGCTGCTCGAACCGCCTCGAGCTGGAAGTCCTCGCCATTCTTGAGCGCTTCCTTTTCCTGATTGATCAGGCTCTCAGCCGTTCTTCTCTCGGACTTGAAGTTGCTGTAAGTATAGCTGATGTAGTCCTCTCTGGCAAGATAGGTATGACGCGGATCGTCGTACTCATATCTGACCTCTTCGCCTTCATCGTCAATGTAGTCGACGTCGGGCGTCACGATGGAATCCAGAACGGACTTGATCTGCGCGGTACCGCTGGAAACGGAGCATGCCTCGAGCTGCTGCGTCGCTTCGTAAAGCTCATATGCCGCATTCTCGAAATCGCCGTTGTCCACGAAGGTCTGCATCTGGCCGACCTGTCTCGGGCAGTAGATGATCGCCGCAGCGGCGTCGACTGCCTCAACATAGCGATCCCATGCATCCGCACCGTTGACGGACTCGACCGTCACGTCCAGAGGCTGGCCGTCATCGTCATACTCAGTGCCGTATGCCGGATACTCAGCCTCGTATGTGCCGGTACCGTAGTTGGCCTGCTGACGATCAGCGCGCACTGCGCTGTTGAGCATCGAGGACAGGTTGAAGTCGTTGTACACAAAGATGTTGTGCGTGAAGGAAATGGTTTCATCCACACTCTCCGTCCTGGTCGCTTTGATCCAGAAGTTGTTCGCGTAGCTGCCTTCCGGAATCGTTGCGGAAGCATCGGCCACAGCATAGGGGCTGTAGGATTCCGAAGTACCGCGTCTGTTGGTGGCTACGCTCAGCGGCTGCACGGAAACGCCTGCCGCACTCAGCGCCGGATCCAGCGCGTAGTTATCGAGCGTAACTGTGGCGTCGCGCGTATGCGTAGAGGAATCCTGCACGACGTTTCTCTGGATATCCATGGAGTAGTCCGCCAGGTCGCTCAGCTTGCTGTCGGCCGAGAGATACGTGGTGGGTTTGTAGTAGATCAGATGGGTGTTGCCGTTCGGGTTAGCGTCGGCCTTGATCTTTTCGCTGTCGTCGCTGATCTCGCCCTTATCATAGATGTAGGTGTAGGTCGTCGCCGTCAGCGGCTGGGGAGTAATGGGTGCGCTCGTGCCCTTTTCACCGTACACATCGTACGTGATCGTGACTTTCAGAACCGTGTCCTTAGCTGCGCTCATGTCGCCGTTGAAGGTGAAGGTCTGGGACGTACCGCCGTTGATGTACACGCCGGCAGGAGAAACCGTGATCGCGTCATTGTTCGTTTCGACGGAACGGATATAATAGGTATACAGCTTATCCTGTGTCTTCTGGCCATACTTATTCGTGGCGTTGGTGTTGATACCCTTGGAACCGTTGTACATATAGAAGGACGGCAGGGACACCATATCAGCGGAATGCTGATCTTCAAGACTGATGTAGGGATAGCCGAATTCTTCAGGCGTGCTCAGATCGAGAATCAGGCAAGCAAGAGGAATCAGAGATTCCATCAGGCCGTTCTGCGCTCTGTCATACAGACCGGTCAGCAGACCTTCGATGATGCTGCTGAGATTGTCGGGATCCAGCAGATCTTCAAGCTGCGTCATACCCTCGGGGATAACGCCCGGGATCACGTAGTTGATGATGCCGGTCAGACGGGCAAGGATCACAGCGATGATCGGCTGATTCAGCTCGCCGTACTCGTTGACATCCAGAAGGCCGAGAATGGCGTTGAGGTCAAAGTCCTCAAGGATCGGCTCAACGATGTCAGTAAAGATGAGCGTATAGATGTTGTCTCTTGCACTGCCGTCAGCTCTGTCGGGCAGCCAGTCGGACGGGATGATCTGGAACAGCACGTAGCTGAGTTTCTCCCAGCCGTCGTTACCGTCGACCTCGCTGACGAAGCCGCCGTAGTTCTCGATAACCCAATCCATGCAGGCATTTGCGAAAGCATCTTCCGAAAGATCATACGCAAGATCCATGTTGGTAATGGTATTGAGGCCGTAAGCCGCCATATCCAGACCCATTCTGATCATGGTCTCAAGGCTGTTGGGCAGGTTGTAATAATTCTGGGACGGAACCACAGTCGCAGCAATGCTTCTGACCGTCTCGCAGAGCACGTCCATCGTGGTGTCGACCGTGTTGGGAATGTACACGTCGTCGATGGAGCCGTTCATGATGGAACGCAGGATATAAGCGATGAACTGGTCATCGGACATCGCGTTCACCTGATCGGGCGTGAGCACTTCAACATAGCTGGCGAAGAACTCGTCGCCGGAATACTCAAGAACCTTCTTGGCCACAGTGATGATGTTGCCGAGAATCTCATCGTTGCCTCTGGCCGTCTTCCACTCGTAGGTGATGCTCGGGTTCATCGCCGCACGGACGATCTGACCGAGGATATCGTTCAGGTGCTTGATCAGAAGATCGTCGCCCCAGGAAGCGATCGGGAAGGTCGACAGATTGAAGTTGACGTTGACAACGTTCTGCAGGCCGTTCAGGTTGGCTTCCTGCTCCGCAAGGGTATGCTCGGAATAATCGGGAACCCAGATGGTGTCGCCGTCGGCATCCTTGGTCTTCTTGTACTCATAGCCGCACAGACGGCGAAGAGCAGCCTTCAGACGCGGATTCGCAAACGGAACGGCAACCTGGTTGATCATGATCTTCAGACCCTTGTCGATGACCGTGTAGACGGAATCGTTCAGGAAGTCGATCTGCTCATTGATGCCGGGAACATAGGTCTGAATAAGCTCAGAAATACGATTGAGCGTCGAGCTCTGCTTCTTGTCATAAGTACCGGTGACCATCAGATCGATGAATTCTGCAACGTATTCGTCGACCGTCTTGGTCAGATCAAGCTGATCCTTCGGCAGCTCGGGATGTACGAAACCGGCAAGATAGGTCTTCGCAAGCTTCGGAACATCAAGGTATTCGCTGACGTCCACAAAGTTGGAAAGGACGGGGCCGAGATCGAGCGTGCCGTTACCGACCTTCTTGACGATGCCTGCATTGTCCGAAAGGAACTCAAGAACCTTCAGGAAGATGTCGGCGTCCGTCGAACCGGCGTCGCCTCTCTTCGGGCACTCCAGAAGCGCGGAGAAGTCCAGATTCTGGATGTCGCCCTTCAGCGTGCCGAGAAGGGGCTGGATCTGTCCGTACAGGTCGGACACGGATTTTAACGCTTTGTCGACCGAGGAGAAGTCCGCCTTGATCGTGATCAGACCGGCGAGGTCGTATTCGATCTTGATGTTTTCCTCGGCGAGCATACGATCGATTTCGTCCATCGCCATAGACGCATACTGGTCAGGCGTGAGAACGGGCTTGTCGATCGAGTCGTACCTGGTGATTGCGGCGTCTTTGTATGCGTTGTACGCTGCTTCAACACCGATCGAAACGGTGGAGAACAACAGCACCATCGCCAGAAGGACGCTGAGTACTTTGCTGAGTTTTCTCAAAGTTTACACCTCCATAATGTATTGATACAAAAACAGTATCCGATGGTTGACTGCGCATTGTTTCGCCGGCTGCGCAACCCGGCATCCTTCGCAGGACCACTTCCCTTCCATGGTCTTTCCGGTGTCAAGTCGTGAATATTTGCGGTCAAATTATCTGAAAAAAGATAGAAAGACCCTATAAATCCACTCTTACGGTTATCTTAAATATAATCCAAATGCGGGAATTTGTCAATGCATTTTATAACCAAAAGCTCAAATTGGACATTTTGCACAAATTTATTGTGAACTTTTCGTGAATAACACCAAACAGATAGTTTTATGTAAATGCTTCATCGGAACAATTCGGCAAATCGTTTTGCATAATCAAAACTATCACCACTAATATATTATAAATGTATAAGAAATACAAGTCTTTTTCGCTGCTTTTTCTGTAAAGCCGCTTACGCTTTCGCACAAAAAGTCAAAACAGCACCTGCAAAGATAATCTCTTTACAGATGCTGCCCAGATTCGAAAAAGCGGATCATCGAATCTCGACCGAATACACTCCCCCGTCCAGCGGAATTTTCGTCATCTTTTTTCTGTTTTCGCATAATTCTTTGCTGTCCGCGCGGTCAATACGTACCGTGACAACAGTGTGTTTGACTTGTATTTTCAACGAAATCGGCAAAAGCGCCGGAACAAGATGCGGTTCAAGCCAGAGTTCTCCATTCTCTACGTGTACACCGAGAATGGTCTCGACCGCCGTTCGGTACATCCATGCCGCCGACCCGGTGTAAAGGCTCCAACCTGTACAGGCAACCTGCCGATCTGCCGCCGGAATATCCCCCGCAAGCGCGTACGGTTCCCCGCCATATGCCGCGCATCGCTGTGCATCCGCGCAAAAATGTGCCGGATTGAGCATTTGAAACAGTGCAAAACCCTGTTCATGCATGCCGTTTTGCAGCATCGCACGGCACAGCCAGACGGCTGCATGCGTATACTGACCGCCGTTCTCGCGTATGCCCGGAGGATATGCCGTGATATACCCAACCTGTTTTCCATCCCCCGTAAAGGGCGGGTCGAGCAGCTTGACGACGCCCTTTTCCTTATCTGTCAACCGTTCTGCCGCCGTTCGGAGCGCCGTGCGAACGCGCGCCGGCTGCATACAGCAGAACGCAGCGAAGGACTGTGTTATGCTGTCGATCGCGCACTGCGCGTCACCCGTTTTGCCCAGCGGCGTCCCGTCATCCAGATACGCGCGCAGATAGTGATCGCCGTCCCAGCACATTTCTACGGCACGTGTCAGCTCCGGAATCCGGTTCAGATAGGACTGCGCCTTGTCCTTCTCGCAAAGCGGCGCAAAATCACGCAGCACCGCGATCATAAACTGCGTCAGCCACACGCTCTCGCCTTTACCTTCGACCCCCGCCCGGTTGAAGCCGTCGTTCCAGTCTCCGCCGCCGATACAAAGAAGACCGTGCGCACCGGTTTGCAGCGCATAGTCGATCGCGCGGCAGCAGTGCGCGCGCAAGGATTCGCGCCCGGCGCCTGCTTTCGGCGAGAAATACCGCTCTGTTTCGTGCGCCTGCAGCGGCGCGGCATCGAGATACGGCACGGATATATCCAGAACAGATCTGTCGCCCGTCACACGCACATAGGCGGCAGTAAGCCAGGGAAGCCACAGCAGATCGTCGCGGTAGCGTGTGCGCACGCCGCGCAGGCCGCCGTCCTCCGGCGCGAGTCTGTGCCACCAGTGCAGCACGTCGCCCTCGCGGAACTGTACGGCCGCCGCACGGAGAATCTGCCGGCGGACAAGCTGCGGGTCCTGCCATAGAAAAGCCGATACGTCCTGAAGCTGGTCACGGAAGCCCCACGCGCCGCCGCACTGGTAAAAGCCGGTGCGCCCCTCAATCCGGCAATTGCGGATCTGCCACGGCAGCCACGTATTCACCATACGATCAAATTCCGGATCGGCGGATTGAACGGTCAGACTGCCGCGTTCCGGAAGCGGGATCACAGGCAGTGTCGACAGCAGCAGCGCCGCATCCGGATCGGACGCAAAGGAAAGGCTGAAATCTGTGCGTTCCGTCTTCCCTTTGGTCAGCGTAAGATCCTTGCCGACGGCTGCGCATACGCCCGCAGTCGGCGGTGCGCCGTCCGCATACCAGAAAGACGCGCGATCCTCTGCTGTTTCATCTGCGCCGCCGCGCACGGAAAGATATAAGCTTCCATGCACATTCGCCGAAGGTGACGAAAGCAGCAGACCGTCTGCATGACGGCGGACATGCACGAGGTCGCCGTCCTGTGATTGCGCACCGAGCACAGGTTCCAGATAATAAAACAGCTTTACCTGACGGTCACCGCGCAGTTCCACGCTGCAATGCTTGACCGCTCCTCGCGGCGGCACAGTGACCGTCACGCGGTACGTCACGCCGGCAGCTTCACCCGTCCAGACGGCACGTTCGGGCGACAACTCCGCCGTTGCGCTGCGGCAAAGGTCGTAATACACGCCGTCCGCCAGCAAAAGTAGCAGCTCGCCGCGGTTGTCCGATGCGGTGTCGTTCGTCCACGGTGTGAGTTTGTTTTCATGCGCATTAACTGCCCATGTAAAGCCAAGTGACTTGTCAGACACCATCGTACCGAATACCGCGTTGCTCAGCACCAGACTCCATGGCAGATAAGGCTTTTGATTGGATTTGGGAATGGTGACAGACGCATCTGTAAAGCTGAATAGCTTTTCATCTTTTGCGGACGGCGACGCATCCGCCACCGGGCGAATCGCGCCTGTATGAAACGTCTCCTCCCGCTCCGGCATCGTATAGATCGAAACAGCCTGTAAAAACGCACAATCCGCATCGGAGAACTTGCGCAGATTCACAAGCACGATCTCATCGGTCTCGTCATCCGCGCAGATCTGCCGGATCTCCTGCTGCAGCGCATGCAGCACAGGCGCGTCATAATCCCCGCCTTCTGTATAACCGAGCACAAGATCGCAGGAAAAGCCTGCACGGTGCAGCCGGTGCACCGCACGGATAAACGGCGACGCGGAAGCGACGTCCTGCGTGCCGCCGATCTGCCGGAAAACAACAGGCCTTTCACCGGATAATCCGAACTGCCACAGGCGCTGTTTCGGATACTGGTTTTCGCGCAGCAGGTGCGCGCTCTGCGCATCACGCACACCGAACACCGCACCGGGCAGCAGCTTGTCCGCAAGAACCGTTTCCATCCTCCCGTCCGCAAGCAGCGTACCGGCGCCCCGACGCACGCCCTGGTTGCGGACAAGCAGCAATTTACCGAGCGCCTCCTGCGGTGTGGAAGCGAGCGCAAAAATATACTGCAGCGTCACGCTGCCGCGTGCGGCAATCTGCAGCGGAACCTGCACGCAGATACACCCGTCGCCGCTTCCCGCCGCCTCACGCAGGCGGATATTGCCGCGCAGCAGCGACGCAATCCCGTAACCGCTGCGCAGCACCATGGATTTTGACCGCGTGCAGACGTGCGGCACATCCTGCAGAAACCCCGCCGCCATGCATACGCCGTCGTTCCCGTCCCGCTCGCGCTTGCGAAACAGCACCGCACGGTTTTCCGCATCCGCGCTGTCTTCCAGAAACAACTTGGCAAACGCCGGATGCGCCCGGCTTTCCCGTATATCGGCCAATGACGGTTCCGCGTAAAACAGCAGATCGCCCGACCACGCGCGGCGCGCATGCACCGTGAACGTGTAGACCAGCGCCGGGAGAGTCGGATGCACCATGGCCTGCACGCGAAGCTGTACGTCGTCCGCACTCGCCGCGTACTGCACGGCTGTGGCCATAAAGGTACACCGATCATGATCCGCACGGCTGTAATCCGCCATCGGCGCAAACGGGAGCGTCTTTTGCCCGCTTTGCAGCACGGCAACAGGGCCTTCCGGCCTGCGCAGCAGATCCGATCCAGGCGCAAATACGCTGACGCCGCGATAGACGCACCGGGACGCGCCCACGTCGCTCGCGCAAAGCGACACTTCACCGTTCGACCAGGCGCGGGCGTTCGGATGCAGAGGCGACGCTTCGGTGATCTCGCGCCGGTGCGACTCAAACCGTTCGCGCGGCAGCGGCGCAGCGCGGCGCAGCGCGTGCTTTGCGACCGGCGCGTCAGCCGGGACACCCTCTTCCAGCAGACTCTGCGCCGCACGCATTTCCCCGTCGCGCATGAAACGGCGGCGAAGAATGCCGTCGTGCAGCGCGTTGCTCACCGCGAGCATACTCATGCCGACGTGATGCGCCATATAACTGCGCACACATGCAAACGGCATTCCGCCGGTTCGCGCCGGCGTAAAATCGATCGCTTCATAGAATCCCCAGCGGCCTGTCATCTGCATACGCTCCAGGCGATGAAGGTTACGCAGCGCATCACGCGGCTCCAACTGCAGCATCAGAAACGACGCATAAGGTGAGACTACCGACTCATCCGTTCCGCGGCGCAGCGCGAGCGACTGTATACCGTGCGCCTTGTACTGATAATTGAAATCGCGGTCAAAGGCATAAAAGCCGCTCTCCGACACGCCGAACGGACGACCCTTTCCCGCCGCGTGCCGCTGACACCATGCGCAAAAGTGCAGCGCTTCATAGGTGAGAGTCCCATAGGGCGCCGGCAGAAACAGATACGGCATAAAATACTCGAACGCCGTACCCGACCACGACAGCAGTCCCGTATAGCGTCCCGCCTTGCCCATCGTCCGCGCGAGCGCCGCCCAGTGATTTTTCGGTACGATGCGGCGTGCGACAGCGTAATAACCGGTCATGCGCGCCTCACTCATCAGCAAGTCATAGTACGCGTCGGAACGTTTGCCTGTCTGCGGGTCCAGCCCGATAAAAAAGAGTTTCCGCTGCGCATCGTACAGCGCGGTCAGGTCGGTTGATTGCAGAATGCGCTCGATGCGCGCGTCGATCTGCCGCAGCTTCGGCTGCTGCGGCGCATATTCACGCAGCCCCTGCTGCAGCGTCTTCAGACAGCAAAGGAAGTTGCCGCAGTCCACGGTCGAAACGTATTGCGGCTCGAGCGGGCGCAGCGTGCGCGTATCGTACCAGTTGAGCAGATTGCCCCGGTACGTTTCCAACTGTTCGATGGAATCGAACATGCAGTGCAGAAAGGAATACAGCCGGTCCGAGTCGATGAATCCGAAATCCCGCGCCGTCAGCGCACACAGAAGCGCCAAACCGATATTGGTCGGTGAAGTGCGCTGCGCAACGCGATAGACAGGCGTTTCCTGCACATTGTCCGGCGGGAGATAATTGTTTCGGAAGGTGCAGTTTTCCTCAAAGTAGCGCCACATCGCCGCGGCATAGGACGTCAGCTTCTCCCGCTCGGCATAGGACACGGTCGGTCTCGCATAGGATCGCACACGGCCGGACAGCAGGATGAACGGCACAGCGCATAGAAAGGCCAGCGAAACCAGACGCAGCACAGCATGGGGCGAGACAAACAGCGCCGATGCGCATGCCGCCGTCCACAAGCACTGCATGTGTATCTGACGGTTGGAGCCGCGCGCACCCGTCTGCGCAAACGTTGTCCATTCGAGCAGACGTTTGTGACTGACCAGGGTGCGCCAAATCGCCTGTATGATCGAAACGCCGCTGCGCAGTCCGCTCAGCGGCAGCAGCATGATCCGCAGCAGTCCCTGCAGCGCGAACGAAAGCGCAGCAGGCGCCGTGCCGGAATAGAACAGGCGTGATAGCGCGGCAGTCCCTCTGGTGCAGAGCGCATGCAGCGCGGCGGAAAAACTGCCGGCGGACGAGGCGAGCACGCACACACCGCACACCCACGATGCCGCCGGTGTCGGGAGAAAAACGCATGCAACCAGCAAACCGAGACAGACGACGTCCGTCAGGGAACGGCGCATATTATCCAGCAGCTTCCATCGGGAAAGCGCAGAGAGCGGATTCCTGCCGAAAACAAAACGCAGATTCTGCCAGTCGCCGCGTACCCACCGACCCAGACGCGACAGCCAGACGCGCACATCGGCCGGAAAGCCGTCCGACACCTGCACGTCCGATACAAAGCCGCAGCGCAGATACCCGCCCTCGACGCTGTCGTGGCTGAGTACACATCCGTCCGGCAAAGCGCCGTCGAGCACAGCATGAAATGCCTGCACGTCGATGAGTCCTTTACCGGCAAAAATGCCTTCGCCGAACAAGTCCTGATACCGTTCACTGACCACGCTGTCATACGCAGTCAGGCCGCAGTCGGCGCGCATCAGCCGCTGAAAGAGCGTCCGGCACGATGAAAGATCCGTGCATACACGCGGAGCGAGCACACCGTAACCGGCCGTCACGATCCGCCGCTTTTCGTCGACGACGGCGCGGTACAGCGGATGCGCCGCGACCGACACCATCTGCACGGCCGCATCCATCGGCAGACGCGTGTCGCCGTCCAGCGCGAACAAATACCGTGTGTTTTGTAAGCCCTGCGTATCGCCGGAAAGACGCAGGAAGCCGCCGGGCATGCCGCAAATCTCGCGCACAAGCTGTTCGATTGCGCCGCGTTTGCGCTCCCTGCCGCTGAAGCACCCTTCGGTCGGCGCGTAGACGCGCGGACGAATCGCCAGAATAAACCCGCCTGCGTACTGTGCGTTGAGCGCATCAATCACGCGCTGCATCGCCCCGACGTCGGCGGCGTCCTCCGGACGTTCTGGCGTGCCGGAGTTTTTGAGATCGGCCAGCAGGCATACTTTTATATATTTCTGTCCGTTCGACAGATACAGCTGTTCGAGATGCGCGCGCAGATTCTCCGCCTTTGCCGCAGGCGGCAGGATTGTTGAGACGGTCAGGAGCGTCTGCATCTGCGGCGGGACCTGCTGCATTTTCATGCGCAGCAGGCGCACGGGCGGCACGCCGCGCACAGACAGGCGCCCGATGAAACCCGCCGTACAGCCCCACAACGGCAGGAACAGCAGCAGGGACAGCACAGCGCTGCGCAGAAAAATCCATGCGAACGTACACGCCGCCAAAGGCACAAGCGCTTCCAGAAGCAGAAAAAACGTGCCGCGCGCACGCGGGTACGGCGGCAGCAGATAAAAGCTGACATGCCGTGTGCGATCCGTCGTGCCGGCACGCGCGCATTCGAGCACATGTCCGGCAAGCGACGCTGCGTCCGTTTTCTCCTTTGCCGCTTTGCGGAACAGCAGCGCGCGAACCATGGCGCGCGACTGTTCTTCCATCTGCGGCCATGCGCCGGCCGGGTCCTGCATCAGGATGCGTTCGACCGGGCTGAGCGCACACTGCAGCGCGTCGAAATCCACATCCGGCAGGCTGCGCAGCCGCCGCACAGCCTTCGCCATCACAGCCGCGTCACCGATCCCCTGCGCGGCTTTTTGCAGAACAACGACACGCAGCATCGCCTCGAGCGCGTGTACCTCCTCGCCGCTCAAGCCCTTATCCGATAACGTATCCTGCAAAGACTGCGTTGACCATGCATCCGGCAGATCGTACGCCGCTTCGCACGTTTGCTGCAGCGCGGTCGGCGCTGTATCCCCCTGCGGCAAACGCGGGAGCGACCGCAAAAAGGCACACGCGTCGCGTCCTGCGCGGCGGAACAGATAGATGTTGTCGCACAGCCATTCCTGCGCCGGTGTTTTTTCGCCCGCGCGCATCGCCCGTCGATACGCCTGATCGAGTTTTCTGCCTGCGGCACGTACCGCGGGCAGCCATTTGCGTGTTTGCACTGTTTTCAGCACAGTCACATCCTTTCCGAGTCTCCGCTGAGCAGAACGGCATGGGCAATCCCCGGCACGCTCTCTCCCTGCAGCGGCGAGACGCCCGACAACAGCGCGCCGGTTCCGACAAACAGCACGCGCCGCAGCGTTCGTGCGCGCAGGCGCGGTACGATATGCCCGCAGACGACCGCAGCGCTGCATCCGCAGCCCGACCCGCCCGCATGGACGTCCTGCACGTTCCGGTCATACAGCATCAGCCCGCAGTCCGCGTGCACGTCCGCTATCGAAACGCCATGTTCCTTTGCGAGCAATTGCAGCAGCAGACGTGTTCCCACTGCGCCGAGATCACCGGTGAGGATCATATCGTAATCGCGCGGCCGCGTTTCGGTGTCGCGCAAAAACGACGCGATCGTCCCCGCTGCGGCAGGCGCCATGGCAGCGCCCATGTTGGCGGAATCCGTCACGCCGTAATCTTCAATCCGTCCGAAGTGCACCGCCTCGATGCGCACGCCCTCTCCCCGGTCGCCGATCACCGCCGCGCCCGCCGCGCTGGCCGTCCACTGCGCCGTCGGCGGTCTCTGTCCGCCGTACTCCAGCGGCATGCGGAACTGCTTTTCCGCCGCGCAGAAATGCGAAGACGTTGCCGCGGCGGCGTTCTGCACCGCCCCGCTTTCGGTCAGGACAGCCGCCAGCGCAAGCGTCAGCGCCATGGTCGAGCATGCGCCGTACACGCCCGCGAGCGGGATATGCAGTCCGCGCACGGCAAAGCTCGTCGCCATGCACTGGTTCAGCAGATCGCCGGCAAGCATCAGCTGCACATGCTCCGGCGCCAGCTGCGCCTTCTCCAGCGCGAGCCGAACCGCCTTGCTCTGCAGCCGGCTTTCCGCCTGCTCCCATGTTTTCGCACCGGCCTTTGCGCTGTCATACAAATAATCAAATGCTCCGGCAAGCGGTCCTGCCGCTTCCGCAGGCGTACCGACAGCCGCCGCGCCGAGAATCACGGGCGGGCGCGAAAGCAGTATGGTATTCTCTCCGATCCGTTCTGCCATGGCAAATCACCGGAACAGCCAGTAGAAAAAGCCGTATGCGACAGCGGCTGCACTGCCGTAAACGAGCACCGGTCCCGCAATGCGGAACATCTGCGAGGCCGTACCGAGTACGCGTCCCTCGCTGCTGAACTCCATTGCGGGCGAAACGACAGCGTTTGCAAAGCCCGTCACCGGCACGAACGTGCCCGCTCCCGCATGCTTGGCGATCCTGTCAAATACGCCTGCCGCCGTGAGGACGGCCGTAAGCGCAATCAGTACAAGCATCACGATAAAATCCGCCGTTTCCTGTTCCGTCCCGAACGCGAGCAGCGCATCACACATAGCCTGCGCGAACGCGCAGATCGTTCCGCCGATCAGGAAAGCCTTGACCGCGCAACGCACACCGTCGGTCGGCTTGGATGCCGCATCGCACATCTTTTTGTATTCTTCTGCGGGTATTTGCATACAGCGCCTCCTTGCTATTTGTGTTTAGCTTGTTCTGAACGCAATGAATTATACAAAGTCCGTGCTGCCGTCGTCCTTTCCTGCCGCAGATCGAAGAACGCCGAAAAACAATTCTCCGAAAACCTGCACTATTTTTTCATAAAAATATAGACATTTTCTGTTCTATATGATAGAATGAAATACGTAAAAGAATTTTTTCTTTTCAAAATCCAACTAAGAAAAGAGGAAAAGCACATGAAAACAGCAAAACGAGCTCTGTCTGTTCTGCTTGCGTTCATGCTCGCCTTCGGCGCTTTCGGCATGATAGGTTCCGCAGCGAACAATGCCGTGACGTCGATCGCAGCATCAGCAGACAGCGGCGCACAGGGAAAAATGACCTTTGGTCTGAACATCCTGAAAAACGGCACAGCGCTCGGCGACGGCGACACACTTTCACCCGGCGACGTGGTGGATGTGCAACTCAAAATCGGCACGGATTTCTATTTGGGCTTTCTGTCCACCGAGATCCTGTACGACAGCGACTACTTTGAGCCCTATCTGGACGGCGCGGCCTATACGACCGACCCCGGCAACACGTTTGCTCCCACCGACGGCAAGTTTTTTATCCAAAAGATGGAAGACGGTGCGCCTGTTGCGCAGGCAGCAAACGGCAACTCCTACAGCCTGTTTGACACGCTTATGCCCGATGCTTCCGGCGGTTTGAACTGCCTGGTCAACAAGTCGTCCAACGTCAGCATCGTCAAGAAGAACATTCCGCTGTACATGCGTGAGTTCGTAAAAGGCGTGCAGAAGCAGGCCAACGATGTGGCGCCTGAATATGCGAGTCTGCATTTTGTCAAGTTTGAGCTGACGCCCGGCACCACTTCGAAAGCGGAAGGCTACCTGATTAAGGTTCCCTATGCGCCGTACTTCACCTTCCAGCTTCGCGTTAAGGAAGGCGCAGACTCGAATGGCGACGCCAAAGCTGCCATCTTCGTGCCGATCGGCGGCGCCAAGAGAGCTTCGAGAAACGAGAACTGCAACGTGCTGCTCGCTTCCGAATGCGATACCGGCTTTATCACTTCGACCGGTATTCCGCAGTGGGGGCAGGCAATCGACTGCGCTGATGCGGACTATTCGTTCGTGATCGGCGAGGCACCGTGTGCGCACGAATGGGGCGAATGGACCTCCATCAGCGACACGCAGCATGAGCGTGAATGCTCTCTGTGCCACACGAAAGAAACGGAAGATCATAATCTGAGCACCAATACGGTTGACGCGACCTGCACCACCGGCGGTTCGACGACCACCACGTGCTCTGTCTGCGGCTACCAGAATGTCGTGAACACAGATCCGACCGGCCACAGCTTCACGAATTATGTGTCCAACAACGACGCCACCTGCGATGCCGACGGCACGAAGACCGCGACCTGCGACAACGGCTGCGGCACGACCGATACGATCGCGGACGTTGGCAGCGCACTCGGCCACAGCTTCACGAACTACGTGAGCAACAACGACGCGACCTGCACCGCCGACGGCACCAAGACCGCGACCTGCGACAACGGCTGCGGCACGACCGACACGATCGTGGACGAAGGCTCCAAGCTCGGTCACAGCTTCACGAACTACGTGAGCAACAACGACGCCACCTGCACCGAGGACGGCACGAAGACCGCGACCTGCGACAACGGCTGCGGCACGACCGACACGATCGCGGACGAAGGCTCCAAACTCGGTCACGATTTCCCCGACACCTGGGAACAGATCGAAGGCGACGCCGAGAACCACATCCATACCTGTACGCGCTGCGATGCAACCGAAACCGCGGCGCACGAGTTTGATATTGTGAATACACCTGCAACCTGCACCGAGGCGGGTTCAATTACCTACACCTGCTCCGACTGCGGCTACACCTACACCGTGGACGGCGATCCCGCAACTGGCCATGACTGGGAGAGTTGGGAATATCTGGACGAAGACAACCACGAGCGTTTCTGCTCCAAGAACGACGGCGGTCATGAAATCGAAGCGCATGACTGGGTTGAAGACACCACTCTGTATGTCGAACCCGACGAAGATACCGAGGGTCAGATCGTCTACAACTGCAGCAAGTGCGGCGAGCAGAAGATCGTAACGCTTCCGAAGCATGTGCATACATTCGGCGAGTGGACAAAAGCGGAAGGCGATGCGGAATTCCATTATCGCTCCTGCGGACAGTGCGACAAGGTTGAATCCCAGGCGCATACGTTCGACATTGACGAAACGCCCGCATCCTGCACTGCGGACGGCCAGAAGGTTTATACCTGCTCCGTCTGCGGCTTCTCCTACACCGAGACACTCAGCGCGACCGGCCACAGCTTCACGAACTACGTGTCCGACGGCAATGCGACCTGCACCGCTGACGGCACCAAGACCGCAAAGTGCGACCGCTGCGACGTGACCGATACGATCGCGGACGAAGGCAGCGCGAAGGGTCACAGCTTCACGAACTACGTGTCCAACAACGACGCCACCTGCACCGCCGACGGCACCAAGACCGCGACTTGCGACAACGGCTGCGGCACGACCAACACGATCGCGGACGAAGGCAGCGCGAAGGGTCACAGCTTCACCAACTACGTGTCCGACGGCAATGCGACCTGCACCGCCGACGGCACCAAGACCGCGACCTGTGACAACGGCTGCGGCGAGACCGACACGATCGCTGACGAAGGTTCCAAGCTCGGTCACAGCTTCACGAACTACGTGAGCAACAACGACGCCACCTGCACCGCTGACGGCACGAAGACCGCAACCTGCGACAACGGCTGCGGCACGATCGACACACTTGCGGACGAAGGCTCCAAGCTCGGCCACAGCTTCACGAATTATG
>JAFSYM010000012.1 GCA_017450005.1 Clostridia bacterium | reverse complement strand
TTACCCACCCCATTAACAAACACGCAAGGTGAGAGCCTTGCTTTTTGTTTATACAGCACAACACATTGGGGCGTAGCCAAGGGGTAAGGCACGGGACTTTGACTCCCGCATCCGCTGGTTCAAATCCAGCCGTCCCAGCCATAAAAAGAAGGGGCTGTCGCAAGTAGGAAAGACCTACGGCGGCAGCCCCTTGATTAAAGGACAATAGGTTTACGTATCATTATGCCGCTCTTATACATAAAAGAAGCTTGATTTGTCTACCGGACGAATCAGGTCTCTTTCAGTTATATCCGCCTTGCAGCGGGTTATTCTGCGCTGCAGCTGCTCAAAAGATGCACTTTGATCAATTCCGGTTTGCATTTCTGGTTTCTTTGTGCTATGATAAACGCAGCAAATTCAAAGAATAGGAGATTGACCGCATGAAACGTTCCCTGCGTGTGCTTGCGCTGGTTCTTGTTTGTATATTCCTCTTTCTGTCGGCGGGATGCGCCGGCGGCAAGGGCACGGTTCCGGCTGCGGCGGTTCTGACCGTTGGCGGCGAGATTACGCAGCGTACCGGCAAGGTGCGGGACAAGTCGCTGCATCGGATCGATCCGTCTGCGCTCGGCACGCCGATGGTGTCGTCCGGGCTGATGCAGTTGTTTCTGGACGACAACAGCTTCGGTATCGCTTTGTATGAAAAAACGCGCAAAAAGTATTGGTACGCCCTGCCGGCGGCAACAGCGGCCGGATACGACGATTCCGCGGCGACGCTGACGCTCGACGTGCTGTACGGCAATACGCTGTACAAGCTCAACTCGCAGGACGACTGCATGCAGTACCGCAACGTCGCGTGCGACACATTCGGCGAGGGCGCGCTGTCCGGCCTGCGTGTGACGTATGTGCTCACGCCCGACGAGACGACCGCGCGCAAAGTATCCGGCGAGAAAATATTCGACGATTCCATCAGCGAGACGGACTTCAACCGCACGGATATTGCATTTCAGGTGCGCGTGACGTACGAGCTGCTCGACGGAAACCTGTATGTATCTGCCGAGTGGAAAAACCTGTCCGGCAATCCCGACGCCATCGTGTGCAACTTGTCTCTGCTGCCGTTTTTCGGCGCGAGCAGCACGGGCGCCAAGGGTGACTATTTTCTGCTGCCGGACGGCTGCGGGACGCTGGTGCATACGGACGTGCAGGACCCGTCTTTTGCGCCGATCGACCTGCGAGTATACGGCGACGACGCGTCTTGTCCGGCGGACGGCGCGGTTTATCCGGCGCTTCTTCCCGCGTTTGCGGCCAAACAGGGCGACAATGCGTTCGCTGTCATTGTAGAACAGGGCGACGCCATTTCGACCATCCATGCCGAACGCGCTTCCAACGGCAGCGGTTATAATACGGTCGGCGTGCGTTTTATGCTTACGCAGATGTATGCCGCGCAGAAAAACGGCAGGAGCGTCACGTACGTGAGCAAGAATACATACGACGGGCAGATCCGTCTGTGCGTGCGTCTGCTCGGCGGGTCCAACGCCGGACTGGACGGCATTGCGGCAGCATGCCGCGAGCAGTTCATGCGCATGGGCTATTTATCAACGGACACGCTGCAGAGCGAGGAGTACCTGCCGTTCCAGCTCGATCTGATCGGCGCGATGTCCGGCGGCCGGTTCAGCCTGCCGCAGATCTGCACAACGTTCGATCAGGCGCGGGATTTGCTTTTGCGCATGAAATCCAAAGGCGTCAACAACGTTGATGTGCGCTATCTTGGCGCACTGCGCGGCGGAACGAATCCGTCGCAGATCGGGCGCATACAGCTTGCGATGCGTCTGGGCGGTCAAAAGGATTTTGAAAAACTGGCCGCGTTTACCACAGCGCAGGGCAACAGCCTTTTCCTCGATACGACGCTGCTCTCCGGCAGCGCAGGCGGCCAGGCACTGAACATTGAAAGCGAAAACTTTTCCGCGTCCCTCACAGTGGGCGACCGCGTTTATACGCGCAGTCTCGCAAGACCTGCCGAGCTCGAACAAACAACGATCGACCTGCTGACCGACGTCAAGAACATCCCTCTTGACGGCTTCTGCGTGCAGGATGCTTCGGCGCTTTTGTACAGTGATTTTTCGCAGGGCTATACCGGCCGCACACAGGCGTTGTCGTTCATTCGCGAGAATCTTCCCGCGCTGTCTACCGACCGTCTG
>JAFSYM010000080.1 GCA_017450005.1 Clostridia bacterium | reverse complement strand
TTTTTCCTTCCTTCTATACATTCTCTCACTACTTGAATCTTTTCTTCCGTGCTTATTGGTATTCTTTTTGACATAAAATTCTCCCCCTATGTAGACAATGCTTTTTTTATTTCATTGTCTCTCATAGAGGGAGCATATCAATGTGCGAAAAAGCCCTGTTTCTTCTTTACCTAATCGTTATGATTCAGTTGTTCCTGACAGTTGTATAATCCATTCAACCGTTGCACAGGCGGTCGGTTTCGATGTAGCGCACGCCCATGTTGTACAGTTTCTCGGTGTCCTTGACGGAGTCGACTGTCCACAGCGACAGTCCGACGTCCTGCGAGAGCGCCTTTCGGATGGTTCTTTCGTTATTCGTCTTGCGGTCGGCGGACAGCCAGCAGTTGCCGAGCGCCTTTGCCTCGTCGATCTTTTTCTGCGTGATGCCGTAAACCAGATACCACAGCTCAATGTCCGGGTCCAGATCGCGGATGATCTGCAGCTGCTTGAGGTCAAACGAAATGATGATCGCCTGCTTTTCCATACCCTTGGCGCGCACGGCTTCAAGCACGGTATGCAGCATGTCGTAGTTGGACGTTTTGATCTCGATCTGCGGGCGCGTATTGCTGCCTGCAAATACATCCAAAAACTCATCGAGCGTGGCGATGCGCAGGTCGGGATACAGCCAGAAATTCGCGCCGGAGTTGTATGGATACGTGCGCAGCGTGGCAAAATCTGTGTGTGCAATCGTTCCCAACTGCCAGAAATTGCTGCTCACCAGCGAATCATGGCTGAGCACCCAGACGTTGTCGCTCGTGAGTTTGATGTCGCACTCGGCGGAATAGTAGCCGTGCTCGACCGCCAGCTCATAGGACGGCAGCGTGTTTTCGGGCGCAAGGCCGTTGACGCCGCGGTGCGCGGTGATATGCATCGGCTCTTTGATCACGTCGCTGTCGGCAATCGGGATCAGCTCTTTCGGCTGATTCGCCATCTGCTTGAGGTAGAATACCGGCGAATTCGTCGCCATGAACAGCGGAATCAGAACGGTAGCAATGATGCGGTTAATCCATTGAAGCATAAGAAACTCCCCTTTCCTTTGTGGCAATTATACCACAAAACGGTCAGACGGTCAACGCCGAAATACAATCTTTCTTTCGTCCGTTACGTGCACACGATCCGCAAAACCCCTTTCGTCTATTCGGTAAAATTGCTTAAACATGCGCCCGCGCTGACAGCAAATCCGTTGCAAATCACTATTGAAGCTGTCCGGAAAATCTGGTATGATATAAGGAAAAGAAAGGGATGATACCATGCTGCAGAAAATTCTCACGGTTTTGCTCTCGTTCGTCACGCTCGTGCTTTCCGTCGGAAAGCCGGTCAACCGCGTTACCGCGCCGCGCGACAATGAGAATTTCGTGCCGGTCATTCGCTTTGTCGTCGCCAGCGACACACATATCAAAGCGATCGGCGACGTGCGCACACAGCGCATCCAGAAGATTCTCTCGCTCGCCTACAGTGACGCAAAACAGGACGCCGCCTACAAGAAGCTGGATGCGGCGCTTTTCGTCGGCGACCTGACAAACCAGGGACGCCGCTCGCAGTTCCTCGGATTCTGCGGCGCGGTCAGCAGCGTATTGCAGAGCGAAACAAAGTGTCTGGCCGTTGTCGCCAAGAGTCACGACGGCAACACGCTCGGCAAGCAGTCGCTCGCGCTCTTTGAGGAGCTGACCGGACAGGATTCCGATTTCCACGTCGTGCTCAACGGCTTCCACTTCATCGGTCTGTCCGCGTCCAAGACGCCGCTGCACCACTACAGCGAAGACCAGCGCGAATGGCTGCGCGAGCAGATTGACGAAGCCGTGCGGGATGATCCGCAAAAGCCCGTGTTCGTCATGCATCACGAGCATGTGTCCGACACGGTTTACGGCAGCTACGATATCGACGGCTGGGGCATCGACTATTTCAAAGACATCTTCTGCGACTATCCGCAGATCGTCCACTTCTCAGGCCACTCGCACTATCCGATCAACGACCCGCGCAGCATCTGGCAGGGCGCGTTCACGGCTGTGGGCACCGGAGCAGTCTATTATGCCGAGCTGACTGTGGACGGTAAAAGCCGTGTGCATCCGGAGAATTATGAAACGATTGCACAATGCTGGATCGTTGAAGCGGACGCGAAAAACCGTGTGCGTCTGCGCGGTTTCGATGCACTCAGCGGCAAACTCCTGTGCAGCTATACGCTGCATGACCTTGCAAACGCCGACGCACGGCAGTACACACCGGATGTGCTGCAAAAAGCGGCAAGCGCACCCGCTTTCCCGAAGAATGCGGATGTTTCCGTCAAAAAGATCGGCAGCAAATATTCTTTCACTGCGCCCGCTGCCCAAAGTACCGACGGACAGATCGTCTTCCTCTACCGCCTGACCGTCTGCAACCAGAACGGCAAAGAAATCCATACGCAGACGCTCGTCAACGATTACTGGATCGCGGATTGTTATGAAACCGTCCGATTCACCGCGCGCGCAAAATCCGGCTGCACTGTGTCGATCGTCGCGGAAAACGCCTACGGTATGCAGTCCGAACCGCTTACGGCTATTATACCGTAAAAAACTTGCCGTCTGACGAAAAATATGTTGTTCATGAAATACTTCATCAAGTAAGGATGTGTATGCCTATGTCTAGGGTCTTTGACATCATCGAGAAAGAGCAGAACCGACAGGACAAAACGATCGAGCTGATCGCCAGTGAAAACTTTGTCAGCGAAAACGTGCGCCGCGCGCTCGCTTCGTGCCTGACGAACAAGTACTCCGAAGGGTACCCGACCCACCGCTATTCAGGCCATAAAGGCCGGTATTACGGCGGGTGTCAGTACGTGGACGAGCTGGAAGAATACTGCTGCGATATGTGGCGCAAGGTGTTCGACACAGACTACCACGTCAATGTGCAGGCGCACAGCGGTTCGTCCGCGAACCTTGCTGCGTACATGGCTGTGCTGCAGCCGGGCGATACGATCCTTTCCATGCGTCTGAGCGACGGCGGTCATCTGACGCACGGCAGTCCAGTGAACATCGTCGGCAAACTCTTTCATGTGGTGAATTACGACCTGACGGCAGACGGATATATCGACTACGCGGACATTGAAAAAAAGATCCGCGACCGCAAACCGGCGCTTGTGCTCGCCGGCGCAAGCGCATACTCGCGCATCATCGACTTTGCTGCAATCCGCGCGTCAATCGAAAAGAACAGCGACGAAACGTATCGTCCCTATTTCATGGCGGACATGGCGCATATTGCCGGTCTTGTCGCCGGACACGAGCATCCGTCGCCGTTCGGCATTGCGGATATTGTGACGACAACCACGCATAAAACACTGCGCGGCGCGCGCGGCGGACTGATCTTCTGCCGCAAAGAGCTGGCCGGAAAGATCGACAGCGGCATCTTCCCCTGCTGCCAGGGCGGCGCGCTGCAGCACGCCGTCGCAGGCAAAGCCGTGACTGCGGAAGAAGCCTGCACGCCGGAATACCGCGAATACATCCGCCAGGTCGTGCGCAACAGCAAGGCCATGTGCAGCGAGTTCGTCCGGCTGGGCTATCACATCGTGACCGGCGGTACGGATAATCACCTGTTCGTGATCGACCTGAGCGAAACGCATCCGCACCTGACGGGCAAACGCGTGCAGGATACGCTGGATCAGCATGACATCACGGTCAACAAAAACTGCGTTCCGTTTGAAAAGAGAAGTCCCGTCGAGACGAGCGGCATCCGCATCGGCACCGCCGCTATGACGACAAAGGGCTACAAGGAGGCAGACTTCGTGGCCGTTGCGCAGCGGATCGACGCCATTATCCGCACGATGGAATAATAATTGTATTCAATGAATCGGGTGTAAGCTATGTCAAATAAGCGAAACGACTTCTTCGATTACATGAAGGGCTGCCTGACGCTCATGATCGTTTGGGGACATTGCACAACTGCTTTGTGGGGCGGCCAGAATATATTTAACATCAAGACTTTCAGCAGCGCTTTCGGAATGCCGCTATTCATGGGAATCAGCGGTTATCTGTTGTTCCTGTCTATAAACAAATCAAAGACTTTTATACAACTGATCTCCGATAAAGTGCTCAGGGTTTTGGTTCCGTGTTTGATCTGGGAATTGATCATATCCATTATAGCGCAGTTTACCGTTGTGAAAGATCTGCGGTTTCTGACGATCTGGTATCTATGGGCCTATTTTGTGTGCAGTATAGGTTTGATTGTTTGCAGAAAAATTCTGCGCAGCGATACGCTGTTCTATATTGCCCTGGCGCTCATCTCGGTAGGCATGTTCTTATTCCCGTCCGATACATGGTATTTATCCTGGATGTTCCTGCCGTTGGCGTTGGGCTATTCGATCAATGCCTTTCAGATCAAGATTACAGAATGGCACATCGCTTTGAAAATAGGTATCATTGCAGTGTTTATCGTGCTTTGCTTCTTTTACAAATACGATTATACTGTCTACGCTTTCGGCTCAAGTTATTTCCTGCATCCTGATTTTTTCGTTCACTTTTACAGAACCGTTTATTCGGTCGTCGGAACCTTTGCCGCGGTTTTTGTTATGCACTGGTTATACAGCATACATGCATCAGACCGGATTCACCGGTGGATTTGCAGAATCGGAAAGGATTCGCTGGGTATCTACGTCATACACGGATATGTTATGATTCCTGAATTAAAAACGATCGCACAGCGGTATCATTTCCATGTGTTCTTTGAGAATAAGATGTGGCTTCTGAATTATATCCTTGCGCCAATCACTGCAATTGTGCTGATTCTCGCCTGTATGCTGATTATACATCTCTTAAGGAAAACCAAAGTTACATCGCTTCTCTTCCTGGGAGAAAAAAAGAAAACGCAGTAAGAAAGAAAACACTGCCGCAGTTCAGAAATACAACTGATCTGCGGCAGTATTATTATTGTGAATCCTGTTATTTTTTCTTTTTGCCGAAGAAGCCGTGCTTGCCCTCGGAATCGTCGTCGTGCGGCGTGGGCGTGCCGAGCTCTGCGGAAAGCTGGCGAATCAGTTCTTTCTGTTTTTCGTTCAGCTTCTTTGGCACATCCACGACAACGCGCAGCAGAAGATTGCCCTTGTCGCGGCCGTTGAGGCGCTGGATGCCTTTGCCGCGCAGCATGAACACGTCGCCCGGCTGCGTACCGGCGGGAAGCTCCCAGCGAACCTTGCCCTCGAGCGTGGGAATCTGGATGGCGTCGCCAAGCGCGGCCTGTGCGAAATTGACAGTCACATTGTACCAGATGTCGTAGCCGTCGCGCTCAAAGAACGGATGCGGACGCACGAAAACCACGACGTGCAAATCACCGGCAGGGCCGCCGTTGACGCCCTTATGGCCTTCGCCGGGCACATTCAGAATCTGCTGATCGTCTATGCCGGCGGGAATATTCACGTCCACGCTGACGCGGCGCTTGACGCGTCCGCCGCCGCGGCACTTGCTGCACGGCGTTTCGACAATTCTGCCGCGTCCGCCGCACTTCTGGCAGGGTCTCGACGTGGAGATCGCGCCGAACGGCGTGCGCTGCTGTACCTGCACCTGTCCCCTGCCGCCGCATTCGGGACACGTCTTGGGCGACGTACCCTTTGCAGCGCCGGTACCGCCGCACTCCGCGCACGACTCGACGCGCGTCGTTTCGACAGTGCGTTTGCAGCCTTTGGCCGCTTCCTCAAACGAAATGGTCACGCGCTCCTGCAAATCCTCACCGCGCCGCGGCGCATTCGGATTGCGCGGACGCGAACCGAAACCGCCGCCGAAGAAGCTGCCGAACAAATCGCCCAGATCGAAATCCATCCCGCCGAAGCCGCCGGCTCCGCCTGCGCCGCCCGCACCGTAGTTCGGATCGACGCCGGCATGGCCGAACTGGTCGTACCGCGCCTTCTTCTGCGGGTCGGACAACACCTCGTACGCCTCGTTGGCCTCCTTGAACTTCGCCTCGGCCTCCGGGTTGTCCGGATTCAGATCGGGGTGATACTGCTTCGCCTTCTTGCGATATGCTTTTTTGATTTCATCCTCGCTCGCGTCTTTTCCGACGCCGAGCACTTCGTAATAATCGCGCTTATCCGCCATAACGATTCCTCATTCGCGTTCTGTAAAATCATGGATACAGCGGCGGGAGACACGCTCCCGCACGCTGCTAATCTGTATTATTATTCGTCCGGAATATCCGAGAAGTCGGCCTCTTGATAGCCGCCCGTACCCGCATTGGGATCGAAGCCCTGACCCTGTGCGCCGGCTGCATCGCCCTGCTGTGCCTGCGCTGCCTGATAGAGTCTTTCGGACACTTCGTAGAACTTCTTCGTCAGCTCCTCCTGACGCGACTTGATGAGCTGGATGTCCTCGCCCTTGAGCGCTTCTTTGAGCGCTTCTACCAGCCGCTCAAGCTCCGCCTTATCCTCGGCGGAGAACTTGTCGCCGTCCTCGCTGAGCATCTTTTCGCACTGATAAACGATCTGGTCTGCGTTATTGCGGACGTCGACCGCCTCTCTGCGTTCCTTGTCCTCCTGCGCAAAACGTTCAGCCTCCTGCACGGCTCTGTCAATGTCCTCCTTGGACATATTGGTCGAGGACGTGATGGAGATGGACTGCTCCTTGCCGGTTCCGAGATCCTTTGCGGATACGTGCACGATGCCGTTGGCGTCGATATCGAACGTAACTTCGATCTGCGGCACGCCTCTGCGTGCGGGCAAAATGCCGTCAAGATGGAAGACGCCGAGTGTCTTGTTGTCGCGGGCAAATTCACGCTCGCCCTGCAGAACGTGCACTTCAACAGAAGGCTGATTATCGGATGCGGTGGAGAATATCTGGCTCTTCTTGACCGGGATCGTGGTGTTGCGCTCGATGATTCTGGTGTTGATGCCGCCCATGGTTTCAATACCCAGCGACAGCGGCGTCACGTCAAGCAGCAGCAAACCCTGCACATCGCCGCCGAGTACGCCCGCCTGCAGCGCGGCGCCCATAGCGACGCATTCGTCGGGGTTGATGCCCTTGAACGGCTCTTTGCCCAGGCACTTCTGGACAGCTTCCTGCACCGCCGGAATACGGGAAGAACCGCCGACCATCAGAACCTTGTCGATCTCGGAAACCTTCAGACCGCTGTCGGAGATTGCCTGACGTACCGGACCCATCGTCGCGTCGACGAGGGACGCGGTCATTTCATTGAACTTTGCGCGGGTCAGCGTCGTTTCCAGATGCTTCGGACCCGTTGCGTCCGCAGTGATGAAAGGCAGGCTGATAGCGGAAGTCGTCACGCCGGACAGCTCGATCTTTGCCTTCTCGGCTGCTTCCTTCAGACGCTGCATCGCAATCTTGTCGCCGCGCAGGTCGATGCCGTTTTCCTTCTGGAACTCCGCAGCGAGCCAGTCGATAATCTTCTGGTCGAAGTCGTCGCCGCCCAGATGGTTGTTGCCGGCCGTGGCCAGGACTTCCTGCACGCCGTCGCCCATCTCAATGATGGACACATCGAACGTACCGCCGCCGAGGTCGAATACCATGACCTTCTGATCGGTTTCCTTGTCGATGCCGTAAGCGAGCGCTGCCGCTGTCGGCTCGTTGATGATACGCTTAACCTCAAGACCGGCGATCTTGCCGGCGTCTTTTGTCGCCTGACGCTGTGCGTCGGTGAAGTATGCCGGCACGGTGATGACCGCTTCGGTCACTTTCTCGCCCAGGTAGCTTTCCGCGTCGAGCTTGAGCTTTTGCAGGATCATGGCGGAAATCTCCTGCGGGGTGTATTTCTTGCCGTCGATGGTCACATGGTAATCCGAACCCATCTGACGCTTGATGGAAGAGACGGTGCGGTCGGGATTGGTGATGGCCTGACGCTTGGCGACCTGGCCGACCATTCTCTCGCCGTTCTTGCCGAACGCCACAACAGACGGGGTGGTTCTTGCGCCCTCCGCGTTGGCGATGACGACCGCTTCGCCGCCCTCGATCACGGATACGCAGGAGTTGGTGGTTCCTAAGTCAATACCGATTACTTTAGACATGATTCATTCCTCCAGATATATTAAGTTATTTTTAACAAAGGTTAGCCTGTATCAGTTTGCAACCTGCACGGTGGCCGGACGGATCACTCTGTCCCCCATGCGGTATCCCTTGCTGAACACTGCGGCAACGACATTTTCGCCAAGGCTCTCGTCCTCGATGTGCATGACGGCATTGTGCAGGTTGGGATCGAATGCGTCGCCCGTTGCGCCGAACGATTCGATGCCGAGCTTATCAAGCACGGCGTAAAACTGCGTGCCGATCATTTCCACGCCCTTTTTGTAGTCGTCGAAATTGTCGGTCTTATTGGCAAGCGCGCGGTCAAGGTTGTCGATGACCGGCAGAAGCTCCGCAACGACTGCGCTCTTGCAAACGCCGTTGAGCTCTTCTTTTTCGCGGGCGGTACGCTTGCGGTAGTTGTCGTATTCCGCAGCCAGCCGCAGGAACTTATCGTTGGCGGCGTCGAGCGCCTGCTGCAGCTTCTGCGCCTCGGTCGGCTCTGCTGTCTGCGTCTGCTCCGTCTGCTGTGTCTGCTCTTCGGCGGCAGGCGTCGTTTTTTCTTTCTTTGCCACGTTGTTCATCCTTTTCGTTTATTCTTCATCGTCGATCGACCGCGTCAGCAGCCGTCCGACAAGATCGGTCAAAAACCGGACGCTCGGAATCAGCTTTGCGTAGTCCAGCCGGGTCGGCCCGATCACACCGAGCGTGCCGCTCTCGTCCCCGCCGACGTCGTAGCGCGCAAGAATCACGCTGCTGTTGGCAAGCTGGCGAAACTTGTTTTCCTTGCCGATGAGCACCTGCACGTCGCCGCGGCTTGAGGAAATCAGCGCACTGAGCGGCTCGCCGTTTCGCAGAAACTCCATCAGCTCATACGCGTTGTCTTCCAGCTCGCGGTAGCCGAGCAGATTGGACTGTCCGTCCAGATGGATGTCTGTCTGCGAAGCGTCGCGTGCAAGTTCGGCTATGCCTGCCAAAAACGGCAGCATCGAGAACGCATCCGCACCCAGCGACGCGGCAAGCGTCTGCATCGCGGTAGTGTGCACGTCTGAAAGCGGTTTGCCGACAAGCTGCGAGCGCGTTACGTTGTAAAAACGCTCCAGCAGCGGCACCGTGATGGGCGTGTCCGTGCGACAGATGCGGCTTTTGAGAATCCCGGTCGACGTGAGCAGCACCAGCATCGCCGTGCGGCTGCCTACCGGCACCATCTCAATGCGCCGGATGCGCGTGCTCTCGCCCGCAGGCGTAGTCGAAACGGCGGCACAGCCGGTCAAGTCGGCAAGCACCTCGCCCGCACGCGTCAGCACATGCTCCGGATCGCTCCCGCTGCCGATGGCTGATTCAATCTTGCGGCGGGAATCATCGTCCAGCTCGCGTGTATGCATCAGATGGTCGATGTAGTAGCGGTAGCCAGCATGCGAAGGAACGCGACCGGCGGATGTGTGCGGCTGCTCAAGCAGACCCATTGCGGCAAGCTCCGCCATCTCGTTGCGGATCGTGGCGGAAGAAACCTTCATCGGCAGGATCTCCATCAGGCTCTTGGAACCGATCGGCTCACCCGTGCGGATATACTGCTCCACGATCGTCGCGAGGATCTTTTGCTTTCGTTCGCTCAATTCCATCCGGATCACCTCCCGCAGATCGTTTTAGCAGAGTTAGCACTCAAAGCGTCCGAGTGCTAACTCTGCTAATATAATACATCCGGATTCCCGGTTTGTCAATATGTATTTGTGAATACTTTGTAAATGTTTGGTTAAACATCTGCCAATAATTGCGCGATAATCGAATTGGACAGCAGAAACCCTTCCGCCGTCAGGCGCAGGCCGTTTTCGTCGGATTGCAGATAGCGTGCAGGAATCGTTTTGGCACGCTGCAAAACGCTTTCCGGTATCGGATGACCGAATCGCGACTGCACACCGCTTTGCGTCAGGCCGTCCGTCAGCCGCAGACGCAGCATTGCGTACTCGGCAAAATCGCCGCCCTTACCGTCCTGCACCGGCGGATCACCGTGCAGAAACGCCTGCGTATCACGCGGATAAAAGAAACGTTTGCCATCCGCAAACGAATGCGCGGCCGGGCCGATGCCGACGTATTCTTCATCATTCCAGTATTTCAGGTTATGCCGGCCGGCAAAACCGGGCTTTGCAAAGTTGGAGATCTCGTACTGTGCGAATCCGGCCGCGGCAAGCGATTCCACCGCTTGCAGATACAGATCGCAGACCGCGTCCTCATCGGGGAGATCAAGCCTTTGACGCATCCTTGCAAAGGGCGTACCCGGCTCGATTTTGAGCATATAGGCGCTCACGTGCGTCACGTCTGCGTCGCGGCAGAAGTCGATAGATTTTGCAAGCGAATCCGGCGTCTGTCCGGGTATGCCGAGCATCAGATCGAGCGAGATGTTCTCAAAACCCGCTGCCCTCGCCTGCTGCACACGGCGCAGTACCGTTTCAGCGTCCGCTGTCCTGCCGAGCGCGCGCCGCTCACTGTCGACCGCGGACTGCAGTCCCATGGAGATGCGGTCAACGCCCGCCGCGCGCAGCGCGTCAAACAGGCCGTCCTGTACGCGTGAAGGATTGCACTCGACGGTAAACTCGCGGATCGGTTCGTTTTGCAGCACGGCGGCAATGCGCACCAGCCGCATACCCATAAGTGACGGCGTTCCGCCGCCGAAATACACGGTATCAAACTGTGTACCCTTATTTTGCCACAGGCGTATCGCGTTTATGACAGCTTCCGTATACGCATCCATAACGGACGCTGAACCCGGCGCGGAATAAAAATCGCAGTACGGGCACTTGGTGGCGCAAAACGGAAAATGCACGTACAGGCCGACAGACTCCATCGAACGCCTCCTTTCATAATTTATATTCAAATCAATGCATTATTCTTACATGAAATTGACATTTGTCCTGAAGATATGCTATACTGGCGCGGAGAAAGAGGGGATCATGATGTCTGTGTTCATGCCGCTTTGGATCGCTGAGGCGGTCTTTGCCGCACTGTTCATTGTGTTCGGTTATCCGGATGCAACCGGAAAGGGCTTCATCTGCAAAATGGCTGCGTGTGCGCTCTATTCGGCCAACGGTCTGTACGCCTTTTCGATCAGCACACATTCGCAGTACGGCGTCATGATGCTGGCCGGACTCGTCTGCGGATGGATCGGCGATATATTCCTCGCGCTGAATCCGTTCACAAAGGACAAACAGAACCGAAAACTGAATCTGACTACAAAAACGTTCGGCGGCCTGTTTTTCCTGCTGGGACATGCTGCGTACATAGCCGCGTTTGCACAGCTTCTTGCGCAGGCGCACGCTTTTCGTTTTATAACGTTCGCACTGGCAATGGGCTGTGTGCTGGTTTGTTTTGCGCTCATATTCGGTTTGTGCAAAGTCAGTGCCGGCAGATTTACGCCGGCAATCGCGCTGTATTCCGCAGGACTTGCCGGCATGTGCGCGCTGACGATCTGTGCGGCGCAGCAGGTTTTCGGCGGAAATACCGTGCTGCAGTGCATCCTGATCTCGGCGCCGCTGCTGTTCGCGTTCTCGGACGTCACGCTGGCGCTGCGCGTGGCCGACAAAGAACGCTTCGAGTCGCTGCCGATGCGCAGTTTCAGTCTCGGCGCATATTTTCTGGCGCAGATGCTGCTGGGATTGTCCATCCGGCTGGTATAACTGGTATAAAACGAAAGCACAAACAGGGCTGTCACACATGATCGGTCGATCGTAGTGACAGCCCCTTTTTTCTCAATTGTCCGACGAGAAGGAAACGGAAGAAGCGGATTGCTGCGCATCCAGCACGGCGTCGATGGCAACTACGACGGAAAGCGCAAGCACTTCGTCCGTACCGCTCGCGATGTCCACCTCGAACGCATCGCCCCACGACATCCATTTTTTATGGATTGTGATGATCGGGCGGTCTGAGGCGTACACCGTGTAGTCGTGTCCCATGAAGTCGCCTTGGACATCCCAGCCGAGGCCTTCAATCGCATACTTGGGCTTGAGGAATGTGAACTTTTTAACGATCGTGGCAACTTCATTGCCGCCGATCTCAACGATAAACTTCGGCAGCAGCGTGGGCACCTTCTGGCGCACATAAGCGAGCTGCTCGCCGGAGGGCGTCATGATCCACAGCTTTTTGCCGATCGAAAGGACCTTGCCCTCGATGAAGTATTTATCCTGACCAGCTTCATCCTTGACCCACGCACGGTCTTTCCATGAGAAGAATTTTTGTTTCAGATACAGTTTCATCGATTATACCCTCCTTTAATTAAACGCTTAAAAGGCCGGCGTCTACCAAATACTGTCCGCCGGTGCAGTAGCGTGCTTTGTCGCTTGCGAGGAACAGAACAAGATTGGCGGCATCCTCCGGTTCAATCCACGGTACGGGCTGCAGGTTGCCGGCCGATCGCTCCGCGATCTCGATGGGTGTCATGCCCTCCATGGCTGCAAGACCGTCGTTCATCGGCGTATTGACGCCGGTCGGATGGATGCTCACAACACGGATGTTATAGGGCGCGAGCTCGATCGCCCACGCTTTCGTGAGCCCTGTAAGCCCCCATTTGGATGCGGTGTAGTGCGACAGACGGTTGCCGCCGCGCAGACCCATGACAGAAGAATTGTTGATGATCACACCGCTCTTTGCCTTTTTCATATACGGAACAACACGGCGTGCCACATTGAACGGACCCTTGAGATTGATGTCAATCATAGCGTTCCACTCATCGTCAGTCATTGTATCGACCTCGGCGTATGCGCAGATGCCGGCGTTGTTGAACAGAATGTCGATCTTACCAAACGCAGCAATCGCCTGCTCGACAGCCGCCGTGACCGCCTCGTCCGAACGCACGTCGCCCGCAGCGATGACCGCCCGTCTGCCGAGCGCTTCAATCTCCGCTTTCAGGCTCTGCAGCTCGTCGCTGGTACCAAACTCGTATGCGGGGTACTCGATCTTTTTCGCCACATCGAAAGCGACGATATCCGCACCCTCTTTCGCAAGCGCAAGCGCCGTCGCTCTGCCCTGGCCGTGCGCAGCGCCTGTGATAAACGCGACTTTTCCCGTAAACTCACCCATTGGTTTTGTCCTCCTTCTTTTCCGCAAGATAGCTGTATAACACTTCGTCGAGCGGCACCTTGGCCACTGTGTTGAAGAGATTTGTCGCGTACATGATGCCCGCAAACGCAATCAACTGCACAAGCTGCTGATCGGTATAGGATGCGCGCAGTTTGTCGTAAATGCCGCTGTCGATGCTGTGCGGATGCCTGGTGATCTGCACGCCGAAATCGAGTAGAAGCTGCTCGGTCTCATTGAGCACCAGATTGTCCGGATCTTCACCTGCATCCACAAGAATCTTACGGAAAAACGTGCCGCAGATCAGACAGTCGTTGCCCGTGGAAATGGCGTATGAAAAGATCGACAAAGCCCTGTCGCCAAACGTCGGACGCAGCTCATCGTAGATGGTGTACCAGTCCATGTACGTCTTGAACGACTGCACGTCGTGCAGAAGCGTGCGTTTCATGTTGGTGATGCGGCCGTGCTTTGCGATCTGGTCGTCGTATTCGTGCCGGACGGCCTCGTCGGCCGACTCATACTCGGTCATAGGGATAAAAGCCATAATTACTCTCCTTCGCAGATGTTTTGCAGCAGTTTCATATAGAAGCGAACGCCGTCGAGATAGCTCTTTGCCGACAGGCGCTCGTCGTTGCCGTGCATACCTGCGCGTTCCTCCGACGTGAAGCGGAAGCCCGCGAAACGGTAAACGTTTTTACAGACGGACGTAAAATGCTTGGAATCGGTGCCGCCGTTCATCACATAGGGCACTGCAGGAACGCCGGGATAGACCTCGTCGACCGTGCGCGCAATCAGGCGGAACGCATCGCTGTCCGTGGGCGAAAACGGCGACGGCTCGAATTTGTAGTCGAAGCGCACGTCCGCATGCGCTCCGGCGGCTTTGCGCAAATGCGAGAGCGCACTGTCCGTGCTGTCCCACGGCGCAACACGCACACTGAATCCCGCCTCGGCTTCATTGGGAATGCTGTTGATCTCGCCCGAACCGCGAAGCTGCGTGAGCGCAACGGTCGTGCGCAGCATGGCGGCCGTCTCGCCGTTTGAAAGCATGATCTTTTTGACAAGGGGCGAGAAAACGCGCAGATTGGCAAAAACAAAACGGATACCGAATCCCGCGTACGCCGCAATTCCGCGCAGCATCTGCTGCGTTACGGGCGACAGGCGCGACGGAAACGGCGAATTGCGGATGTTTTTGAGCACGTCAACCATACGGTACGTCGAATCACTGCTGCGCGGCATGGAGGAATGTCCCGGCACACCGTTGACCGACACGCGCGCATCCACGACGCCCTTCTCGCTCACACCGATCATGGCAAATTCCTGCCGTACACCGAACGCAGGCGATTGAACGACCGCGCCGCCCTCGTCGAGCACGAAACGCGGATGTATTTCATGCGCACGCAGCCACTGCACGATTGCAGGGGTCGTGCTGCCGCCTGTCTCTTCGTTGTTGGTAAAGGAAAACCAGACGTCGCAGCGCGGCTGAAAACCTGTTTCGAGCAGCTTTTCTCCCGCTTCCAGAAGCGCGGCAAGGATACACTTGGTGTCAACCGTGCCCCTGCCCCAGACTGCGCCGTCGATCACATCGCCGCAAAACGGCGGATGCGTCCATTTGTCCGGATCGGCGCTGACCACGTCATAGTGGCTCATCAGCACGACCGGATCGCCGTTTTCCGTGCCTTTCCACCGAAGCAGCAGGCCGTAGTCGTTGACCGTGTTGACTTCGAGCACGGAAAACATCTTCGGATACAGCTTTTGCAGCAGCGGCAGAAACGCTTTGAACGGCGCGGTGTCCACCTCGCCGTAGCGCGGCCAGACCGTTTGCAGGCGGATCGTCTCGCCGAAACGACGCAGCGCGCCTTCTTCGTCCAGATCCGGCGCATACGGCGCGTGACCGGCCGTTTTCGCCGGACGAAGGCGCAGTGCGCGCACAAGCAAGACCGCAATGAAGACCAGCGCAGCGGCAATGAGCGCACAGAAAAAGTACCGCATCGCTAACCCTCCTTTTATTGTGTAACATTATATCACGATCCTACGGTCATTGTCTATCCTTTTTTTATGTGCCGCGCAAAAAATACAGCGCGTTTTTACAGAATACCATCACTGAATACTAAAGCGCTCCGGCATGCAGCAATCATGCCGGAGCGAAAAGGAAAGCATGGAAAACGTTATTTCGGATTATACGGCGGCAAAGCCCTTGTCGAGATCTGCGATGATGTCGTCGATGTGCTCGGTACCGATGGACAGGCGGATTGTGTTCGGACGGATACCTGCGGACAGCAGCTCATTCCCGGACAGTTGCGAATGAGTCGTGGTGGCGGGATGGATTACAAGGGACTTGACGTCCGCAACATTTGCCAGAAGCGAGAATATTTCCAGCGCGTCGATGAAGCGGAACGCTTCCTCCTGTCCGCCCTTCACATCGAAGGTAAAGATCGAGCCGCCGCCGTTCGGGAAGTATTTCTCATACAGCGCGTGCTGCGGATGATCGGGCAGCGACGGATGATTGACGCGCTCGACAAGCGGATGATTCGCCAGATATTCGACGACCTTCGCGGTGTTTTCGGCGTGACGTTCCAGCCGCAGCGACAACGTTTCGACGCCCTGCAACAGCAGGAACGCATTGAACGGTGATATTGCGGCGCCCGTATCACGAAGCAGAATCGCGCGGATATACGTTACAAACGCAGCAGGGCCGACCGCATCGGCAAACGATACGCCGTGGTAGCTGGGATTCGGTGCGGCAATCGGCGCATATCTTCCGCTCGCTTTCCAATCAAACTTGCCGCTGTCGACGATGACGCCGCCGAGCGTCGTCCCGTGACCGCCGAGGAATTTGGTTGCCGAATGCACGACGATGTCCGCGCCGTGTTCGATCGGCCGGATCAGGTACGGCGTGCCGAACGTGTTGTCGATCACAAGCGGTATGCCATGTCCGTGCGCAATGGCGGCGAGCGCCTCGATGTCCGGGATGTCGCTGTTCGGATTGCCGAGCGTTTCAATATAGATTGCCTTCGTGTTCGCCTGCACCGCCGCTTCGACCTCGGACAGATTGTGGATATCCACAAACGTGGTGTCGATTCCGTAATTCGGCAACGTGTGCGCGAGCAGATTGAAGGACCCGCCGTAGATGCTCTTCTGCGCTACAATATGCTCGCCCTTCTGCGCGAGTGCCTCGATTGTATACGTGACGGCAGCCGCACCGGATGCGAGCGCCAGTGCCGCAACGCCGCCCTCGAGCGCCGCCACACGTTCCTCCAGCACGCCCTGCGTAGAGTTGGTCAGTCTGCCGTAAATGTTGCCGGCGTCCGCCAGACCGAACCGCGCGGCCGCATGGTCGCAATTGCGGAATACATAGGACGTGGTCTGGTAAATCGGGACGGCTCTGGAATCGGTCGCGGGATCTGGGTGCTCCTGTCCGACGTGCAGCTGCAGTGTTTCAAATCTATAGTTTGCCATGATGATTACCTCTCTTTGTAATAATTTGGTATTTTGCATTGATCGGGTCTGCGCAGTGGATTGTCAACGAACAGCTCTGAAACACATTCGTTCGAGACGGCAGTTTGCACGCACGAATTTTCTCCATCGTCCGCTCATGGGTACCGCTCCTTTCCGCTAAAAAATCGGGAGACGCCGCTGCGCCTCCCGAAGTGTCTGTCTGATTCGTTTCAGCGCCTGCGTCATTCATTGGCCACAGTATACACCGAAATGCTTGTTTTTGTCCAATACCCTATTTGAATAGTAAGTAATAGTCTATTCCTATAGCATATCTCGTTATTCTAATTTAGATAAATACCTATTCAATTCCTCGACATACGCCTGCGCCAGTTCCGAAAGCGGCAGGTTCCTACGCGATATGTACCCGATCTGCATGCGCTCGTCCGCGCCGTCCGTTTCAATCGGTACTGCTGTGTAGTCCGAACCGTTGAGCTCGCTACATATGATTCCCGAACACAGCGTATAGCCGCCGACAGCCACCATGAGATTGAGCATCGTCGCCCGGTCGTTGACGCGAATGGTACGCGGATAGTCGTATGTGCTCAGGATTTCCTCGGCAAAGTAAAACGATCCTGTCCCGCCCTGCTCGAAGGACATGCACGGATACGGTTCCAAATCCTCGAAGCGGATCGACGCGCGGTCTGCCAGCGGATGCCCCTTCCACAGATAGACGTACGCGTCGCATTCGATCAACGGATGGAATTCCAGCGCATGCGTATGAAACAGCTTTTCGAGCGCGGCACGGTTGAAATCGCTCAGGAACAGAATGCCCAGCTCGCTCTTGCCCGTGCGCACGTCCTCGATCACCTCGAGCGTCTTCGTCTCACGGATCGCAAACTCGTATTCCGCCGTGCTGTATCGCTGCATGAGCTGTGCGAAGCTCTTGACCGCAAAGGAATAATGCTGCGCCGAAACGCCGAATTTTTTCTTGCGCACGCCGCCTTTGCCGTACTTTTCCGTGAGAAGCTCGAACTGCTGCACGACAGCGCGCGCATAGGTCAGAAAATCCTCGCCTTCACTCGTGAGCGTCACGCCGCGTCCGCTGCGGTAGAACAGCGTGACGCCAAGCTCACGCTCGAGCTCCTGCATGGCGCCGGTCAGCGACGGCTGCGCCACATAAAGCACCTCGGACGCTTTGTTCATCGACCCCATTTCGGCGATGGTGATGGCATATTGAAGCTGCTGAATCGTCATACGAATCTTCTCCCTGCGAAAAATTCGGTAAATCTCTTGAAAGCCTACAGGTTTTGTGGTAGAATAGATGCGAGGTGAGCGAAATGCGGATTTCGACCAAAGGAAGATATGCGCTGCGGATGCTGGTGGATTTGGCGCAGCACAGAGAGAGCGGCTTTGTCGCGCTCAAGGACATTGCCGAACGGCAGAACATCTCCAAAAAATACCTTGAGCAGATTATCCCTATGCTCAACAAGGGCAGTATTCTGCGAACGGAACGCGGCGCGCAGGGCGGATATATGCTCGCGCGCACACCGGACAAGTACACAATCCGTGAGATATTGGAGCTGACCGAGGGGTCGCTCTCGCCCGTCTCCTGTGTTGACGATGGCGCACCCGTGTGCACACGCAGCGCAGACTGCCCGACGCTGCCGATCTGGCAGGGTCTCGCGCGCGTGGTGTATGAGTACCTCGACGGCATCACGCTGCAGGACGTCCTCGACCGCATGGGTGAGGCCGGCAACGACTATGTGATTTGACACAATAAGTACGGGTTTACGGCACGCAGGTACGCGTGCCGTTTTTGTTTTACAGTTTCCAGACGTTGATCTGCAGATCCTCGCGTCGTGTGCGGTCAACGGACGCGTCGATCACGGTCAGGAAGATCTCCGCCGTGAGCGATATGACGCACCGCAGCAGATGTCCGCCGACGACTGCGCCGCCCTTTCCGGCACAGGTGATGTGCAGATGCGTATACGCTTCGCCCTGCATCGTGTTGACGTTGCCGACAAGCGACGTGATCTCGTGCGTGCCGGTCAGCGTCGTCTTATCATAAGCCTTGGCGTCCATGTTGAACACGCCGATCTCGATTTCATCCGCACCGCCGATGCCCGTTACGCTCGCAAACGTGACGTTTTCTTTTTTGGCGACGGCAAGAACCTGCGCGATGATCTCGTCGCCGGGATCGAGCCGCAATGCGATGGTATTTCCGAATCGTTTGTATTCCATAGTATATCTCCTTATGATTTAGTCAGTTTCACGACGACCAGTTCAGGCCGGTTCTGCACGCGAAACGGGAACGCGCTGTTGCCGACGCCGCGGCTGACGACCATCTGTGTTTTGCCCTCGGTGTAAACGCCGTTGTCATACGGCGGGAACAAGCCCTGCCCCGGCGCGAGTATGCCGCCGACAACAGGCAGACGGATCTGTCCGCCGTGCGCGTGACCCGTAAGCGCGACGTCTATGCCCAGATCTGCATATACTTCGAGCATTTCGGGACGGTGTGAGAGCAGGAGCGTAAATTCTTCGTTATCCGGAACCAGCGGCGTTAGTTCGCGACGAACGATCTCCTCATTTTTCGCCCATTCCTCTGTTTTTGCCGGATCGTCAATCCCGATAAGACAGATGCTCTCTGCGTTTCTGGTCAGCGTTCGCGTTTCATTTTCGAGTACGTGTACACCTAAATCGGTGAGGCTTTGCAGCAATGTCTCCCGCTCGTCGCTGAGCGAATCATGATTGCCGCAGACAAAATACACCGGCGCCGTTTTGCAAAGATCGGCTGCAAGGCGAAGCGCCGTCTGCACATCCGTTCGGCGGCGGTCGATCAGATCGCCCGTCAGGACGATTACGTCCGGTTCGGCTGCCTGCACAGCATCGCGCAGGCGGCGGTTCAGCAGCGCGGAATGCGCGTTGTGATAGTCGGAAATCTGCGCGATCGTATACCCGACAAAGCTGCGCGGCAGATTATCACACGCAGGCGTATAGGTTGTCGTAGTCAGAAAGGTATCTTCAAGGTACAGATATCCCGCCAAACATACACAAGCCGCAGCAGCGGCGCACATCACCTGCAGCGTACGTTTTTTACCGGTGCCGCGTGTTCTCTTTGAATGCTTCATTCTACCCATAATACTCTGCCGTCCTTGCGCGGCGCGGCCGACGGCAAATCGCAGTCGGCATAACCCAGCGCACAGTGTCCGACGCCTTCCCACTCGCCTTCGACGCCGAGATCGGAAAGCAGCTTTTTGTAGTCATCCGTCTCAAACTCTTCCTTCGCTCTGTGAATCCAGATGCTGCCAAGTCCCAGCGCATGCGCGGCCTGCATGAGATTGCCCATCACAAGCGAGCCGTCATAGATCCCGGTCGGGCAGCTCTTGTCCGCCAGCACGATCAGAATGACCGGCGCGCCGTAAAACGGATCGAAGTCCGCCGGCCAGCCGCCGATGCGGCAGTTGTCCGAGGCGATCCTGTCGCGCAGCGCCTTGTCCGTCACGGCGATTGTAATGACCGCCTGCTTTCCGCGGCCGTTTGCGGCGTACAGTCCGGCGTCGACGATCTGCGCAATGTCCGCTTTGGGCGGCAGATCGGGTTTGAATTTGCGGATGCTTCTTCTGGTTTTCAGACTCTGAATGACTTCGTTCATACCTTGATCCTCCTGTCTTTGACTGCGCAGACGAGCGCGCAGTTCGTCTATGGTTTCAAGCAGATGATACAGGCCGTCTTCACTGAGTACGCCGCGCGGCAGATCCCGCGGCAGAATGCCGGCCTCGTCGTCGGCAAAATCGCGTTTCCAATCCGCGCCGGCATAGTACGCTTCGAGTGCGGCAATATCCGCCTCGACCGCATCCGGAAATCCCGTCAGATCCGGCGCGGCACACAGCGCGTCGACGGTCTTTTGTACACGCAGCATCGCCTGTTCCATGGCGGCAATGCGCTCAAGCTGCGTCATGTTACGCCTCCGCATCGCCGCAGAACACGCGGCGGATTGCTTCAAGATAGCCGTAGCCGTACAGATCGTCCGGCTGCAGATAGCTCGTCTCCGTCCATTCGTTCCAGCTGTTGACCGTAATCAGCGGCACGCGCATCCGGCCGCTCTCCATGGATGCATCCGCAAACGCTTTGATCCTGCGGCAGGCGGCTTCGACGTTTTCCGGCGTATTGTTGTCGATCACGTCGGGCACAAATTGGTTGAAGCGCACGTTGTTGTCCCAGCCGACAGAGAGGTTTGGATAGAACGGGATGCGCAGCTTTTCCTGCGCGGCGGTAACGCTTTTCATATACGCGTCCGTCACATCGCGGTAATCGCCGTCGAAGCAGATCGAGCAGCCCCAGTTGTAGCTGGTCACGGAATCCGCGCCGAGGAAATCGTACATCTCAGCGTTGGACTTGCCGTGCATCGGATCGTCCTGCGCGAGCCAGTTGTAGTGGTGATGATCCCAGTGCACAAACTGCAAATGCAGATCGGGGAAGCCTGCCGCCTTCGTCATCGCGCGGAACCGCTGCAGCCCCTCGCGGCAGGCGGCCGTCGAGCCGAACGTGCGGATCAGGTTGTCGAGGTCGAAGACCATGTACACGGGACAGCCGTCAATTTTATAATAATTGTCCAGCTTGAAATACCGTTCAATCGTGCGGCTGCAGATATTGTCGAAGATCTCCGGCGTGACGGCGCCGTTCCAGATCACGGTGGACAGATCGTAGGAATTGCGCTTATCCCAAAGATGTGTAGCGTTGTGGTTCGCCCACATCAGGTAGAACTGCATTTTGCCGTTGTTCTGCGCTTTCAGAAAACCGTCGTTCAGGCACTGCTCAAGGAACGGGCGGTTGTCGTACCAGTACCAGTCGTAGATGAAGACGTTCACGCCGTACGATACGGCGGCGTCGATCTGCATCTCCATCACATGGCTGTCCGCCTCGTTGACATAGCCCCACAGAGGTTTGCGCGGCCAGCGGCAGCCGGCATAGCCCTTGTTTGTCATGGCCTTGACGGTCTGCCATTCGCCGTAGCCCTCCGGCCAGAAAATGCGTGTGCGCGGCTCGTCGCCCGTGTAGCTCGGCCAGATAAATGCCGCAATATCATACTGTTTCATACGTTTCCTCCCAAATCTTTAAAAAGGTTTCCGGTGCGAAGGCGGGATGTGATAGGCACGCGTCGCACACGGCCTCCATGTTTTCGTAAGAATGCTCGACTTCCTTGCAGAACAGACGCGCCGCGTCGAACGGATCGCCCGACGCAAAAGCCGCGAATGTGACCGCAGCGCACAGGAGCTGCAGCCGCAGCAGCACGTCGCCGTCCGAGACGGCATGCAGCAGATAACGATACAAATAGTATACCGACAGATTTTCAAGCAGGCGCGCATCCGCGCACGGCGTCTGACGGGGCGACGCGGTCAGCTCGCGAAAATCGTCGCGCATCAGATCTAGATTGCCCAGAAAGTCTAATAGAGCGACCGGCGACGACAGTCCGTCGTCCGGCGCGGTATAGCCGCTCATGCGTACCGCATCACGCAGACATGCGCACAGCCGCTGTGTAAACGGCGCCGACCGGTCCTGCATTCGTGCGATCCAACGTGCACGCAGAACAAGCAGCTCACGCAGCGCGGGATCATCGGTCGGCGGAGTCGGCGCATGCAGCCGATCGGCGCGCAGCAGAATCTGCGCAGCCGGCGGGCATGCGGGCGACAAGCAATATTCCGTGAAATCGGTATATTCCTGCACGATACGCGGAAAACGCGCACACGTCACGGACAGCGCCCGCTCCCCTTTTTCGCGCTGAATCTCGCAAAGCCCGTCCGCACACAGAAAGGGGCAGCGCCCGTTCTCAAGCCGGAAGATACGGTCGCCGTCATCATCGACCGTCAGATGCGCGCGCAGCTTCTCACCGAGCGCGCCGTCCATCGCCGCATACCGTGCGGCGGTTTCGTCGTCGATCACCACGTCCCAGCCGACACAGCAGGAATCGGGACAAGCCTGCGCAATGCAGCGGAACGAATCATAGTCACCCAAAGCATACTTCAAAACTGCGTGTCCTCCAAAAAGATGCGGAATGCGGTCGGCAACGCATAGTCGTCGCGGATCTGCTGCAGCGTGCGCCAGACGAAAGTGTCCGGTTTCGCGCCGCAGAGGATGGTATAGGCGTCCATCTCCCAGCGGATGTGTGTGAAGATGTGCGCGCGGTGCGTCTGTCCGATGAGCGACACGGGCTGCACGCCCAGTTTTGCGGCATACGTCATTGCTGCGGCGGCATCCAGCGGTGTATCGACGTTCGGAAACGACCACATCCCCGCCAATAGTCCATCGTCCGCGCGGCGAAGAAGCGCCATTTCCTCACCGTACCACAGCAGGAACACGGTCTTTTGCACAAGGCGCTTTTCCTTTTTCGGCGTTTTGACGGGCAGTTTCGCCTGTGTCCCGGCAGCATAAGCCGCGCAGCTTGCACACAGCGGACAGTCGCCGCATTTCGGAGAACGCGGCGTGCAGACCGTTGCGCCGAGCTCCATGAGAGACTGCGTGAAATCGCCGCATTGTCCGGCGGGATAAACGGCCGCCAATTCTTTTGTGACCATTGTCTTGAACGCGGGCAAGTCGACCGGCGTGCTGTCGTTCAGAACCCGCGCCGTCACGCGCAGCACGTTGCCGTCTACCGCAGGCGTCGGCAGACCGAAACAAATTGAACAGATCGCGCCGGCTGTGTAGGGGCCGACACCGGGCAGTGCGCGCACCTCGTCAAAAGTATCCGGAAAACAGCCGCGGCCGGCGATTACGCGCGCCGCTTTCTGCAGGTTGCGCGCGCGGCTGTAGTAGCCGAGCCCTTCCCACAGCTTGAAAAGCTGATCCTCGTCTGCGGCGGCCAGCGCCTGCACCGTCGGGAACGCGTCGAGGAACCGCGCGTAATAGCCCATAACAGCCTCGACGCGCGTCTGCTGCAGCATGATTTCCGACACCCAGACGCGGTACGGATCACGGCTTTCGCGCCATGGGAGCGCACGCGCGTTTTGCCGGAACCACGGCAGCAGACAGTCCGGCAGAAATGCAAACAGGCCCATCGGCACTCGCCCCCCTTTCGGAAAATTTATAATATAGTATAACAAAAGCCGAAGTGATTGTAAAGCTTGACAAGGAATTTTCCTGATGTATAATGTATATTTAGAAATGAGGTGAAGACGTATGGAGATCGAACGCAAATGGCTGGTGCGTATAGAGGACATCCCCTATGATCTGAATACGCTCGAAGCGTATGAGATCGAGCAGGCTTATATCAGCTTTCGTCCCTCCATCCGTGTGCGAAAGCTCCGCAGCCGCAGCGGTGAAGAAAGATACGTGCTGACAGTCAAGGCTGCGACCGTCGACCGCGACGCGCTCGCGCGTGAAGAGTTCGAGCTGCCGCTCGACCGTGCGGCATACGATGCGCTGCTTGCCAAAGCGGAAGGCTGCGTGATCTGCAAGACACGCTTTCTTGTACAACGCGCGGACACGCTCGTGGAGGAAATCGATCTGTTCCACGGCGCGCTCGACGGCCTCGCTTATCTGGAGATCGAGTTTCCCTCGATCGAATACGCGCGCGCGTTCCCCTCGCCCGACTGGGTCACCCGTGATGTAACGGCCGACAAACGTTTCCGCAACAGCGCGCTCGCGCGGTACGGCATGCCGGACGTTTCGGATATCTGATTGAGATTTACGGGAGGTACAAACATGAAAATCAGAATCATCAGCATCCTTCTCGCACTTACACTCGCCGTGTTCGGCATGGCCGCCTGCGGCAAGGCAGAGCAGCCCGCCGACAGCACGACCGCCGCGCCCGTTGCCGAAGCCGAAGAAGACGGCCAGAACCCCGTCATGAACTTCATCGGCAACTACCAGTCCGACCGCCGCACCATGCTCGTGGAAGCTGTGGGCATGGACGAGGCGAGGGTTTCGGTGCACTGGGGCAGCGACGTCATGACGTCGTCCGAGTGGACGATGAGCGGCAAGATCGTCGAGGAAGGCGAAAACCTTGTGCTGCGCTACACCAACGGCGAATACGCAACGGTCATCACCGATGAAAACGGCAACCAGACACGTCAGGACGAGACGTCCGGCGGCACCGGCACCGTGCTCTTCAAGTCGGACTACACAATCGTCTGGACGGACGATCAGGACGAACTGATCAAGGATCTTGTCTTCGAGTATCTGCCGGCTGTCGAGGACAGCGAAAACCTGGACGACACGGATGCGGCCGCTTCCGTCGTGGGCAGATGGAGCGACGGCGAACACCTGATCTATGTGTTCGAGGCAGACGGAAACGGCTCGATCACGCATCAGGACGTCGGCACCAAGATGCCCTTTACGTATGAAGCGGACGAAGCGGCCGGAACGATTCTGTTCCATGAAGGGTCCGCGGACGACAACACGAACACGACGTTTACCATGGAAGACGGCGGCAGACTGCTGACCCTGACATACGAATCGGACGGGCGCGTTGTGGAGCTGTCGCGTATCGCCGACTAAAAATCTTGCAAAAAAGTAATTGACAATCTCCGCATTGTGTGCTAACATGAATATACAGTTTTTTGTGACTGGCGGATAAGTGTGGAACACTGTGGAGCAAAAAACGATGTATGCCGACCGCCTGGGCAGTTCCTTTTCGGGAACTGCCCTTTTTGTTTGACATCTTGAAAGTGAGGGAAATCGTCATGAAAACAGACATCGAAATCGCCCAGGCAAACCAGATGGAACCCATCACCGTGATCGCCGAACGCGCCGGAATCGAGGACAAGTACCTTGAGCAGTACGGCAAGTACAAGGCGAAGGTCGACCTTTCTTTTCTGAATGAAACAGAAAAGAAAGACGGCAAGCTGATCCTCGTCACAGCCATTACGCCCACTCCCGCGGGCGAAGGCAAAACCACCACCACGATCGGTCTTGCGGACGGCCTGCGCAAGATCGGCAAAAATGTCATGATCGCCCTACGCGAGCCCTCGCTCGGTCCGGTCTTCGGCGTCAAGGGCGGCGCCGCAGGCGGCGGCTATGCACAGGTCGTGCCCATGGAGGACATCAATCTGCATTTCACCGGAGACTTCCACGCCATCGGCGCAGCCAACAACCTGCTGGCTGCCATGCTGGATAACCATATTTATCAGGGCAACAAGCTCGGCATCGACCCGCGCCGCATCACATGGAGACGCTGCGTGGATATGAACGACCGCCAGCTTCGTTTCGTCGTGGACGGTCTGGGCGGCCGCGTCAACGGTACGCCCCGCGAGGACGGCTACGACATCACCGTCGCTTCCGAGATCATGGCGGTTCTGTGCCTTGCCAACTCCCTGTCCGACCTCAAGGCGCGTCTGTCGCGCATCATCGTCGGCTATACCTATGACGAGCAGCCTGTGACTGCCGGACAGCTTAACGCCGCAGGCGCCATGACCGCGCTGCTCAAGGATGCGCTCAAGCCCAACCTGGTGCAGACGCTCGAAGGCACGCCCGCTTTCGTGCACGGCGGCCCGTTCGCCAACATCGCGCACGGCTGCAACTCCGTCATCGCCACCAAGATGGCGCTCAAGCTCGGCGACTACACCGTGACGGAAGCCGGCTTCGGCGCAGACCTCGGCGCGGAGAAATTCCTCGACATCAAGTGCCGCTATGCCGGTCTGACCCCGTCGGCAGTCGTGGTCGTTGCCACGATCCGCGCGCTGAAGATGCACGGCGGCCTTGCCAAGACGGAGCTCGGCACCGAAAACCTCGAAGCACTCGAAAAAGGTCTGCCGAACCTGCTTCGCCACGTGTCCAATATGAAGAATGTCTATAAACTGCCCTGCGTCGTTGCGGTCAACCGTTTCCCGACCGACACGGACGCGGAAGTTGCGCTCGTGATCGAGAAGTGCCGCGAGCTTGGCGTGAACGTGCGCCTGTCCACTGTGTGGGCGGACGGCGGCGCCGGCGGCACGGAACTGGCCGAAGAAGTGGTCCGCCTTTGCGAAGAGCCGAACGACTTCTCCTTCAGCTACGAACTCGACGGCACGATCGAAGAAAAAATCGAAGCGGTCGTCAAGCGCGTCTACGGCGGCGCGGGCATCACGGTCATGCCCAAGGCCAAGAAAGCCATCGACACGCTCACCTCGCTCGGCTACGGCAACATCCCCGTCTGCATGGCTAAGACGCAGTACAGCTTCTCCGATGATCCCGCCAAGCTCGGCGCGCCGGAAGACTTCACCGTCACGATCAAGGAAGTCAAGGTTTCCGCGGGTGCAGGCTTCATCGTGGTGCTCACCGGCGACATCATGACCATGCCCGGTCTGCCCAGAGTCCCCGCCGCCGAAAAGATCGACGTGGACGCCAACGGCGTAATCAGCGGTTTGTTCTAAAAAAACTATTTTTCCGGCAGTCGCATCGTTCGGTGCGGCTGCCGTTTTTTGTTCCGTATCAGTCTTGATATTCATGATAATCTGTTGTATACTATGAAGCAGAAGGAGGTGTCGACAATATGATTTACTCCGTTGATGCGATCCGAAGTATCCTTGCGCCGATCGCCGAAAAATACCATTTGCGTGCTGTTTACCTGTTTGGCTCTTATGCGCGCGGAACTGCCACCGCAGACAGCGACATTGATCTATTGGTCGACACGACCGGTTCGTCTCTGGACACGCTTTTCAAACTCGGCGCTTTGTATATGGAGTTATCGCAAGCCTTCGACAAGGAAGTCGACATGATTACCGTCTCGTCGCTTGAGCAGCCCGCACAGAGACCGAGTGATATTCTGTTTCGGGATTCTGTTCTGAAAGAAAGGATGCGTATATATGCTGTCGCCTGATCTGCAAAGAATCGCACATATCCGGGATTATTGCATAGAAATCGAGCGTACAATCGAACGGTACGGAAGATCGTTCGAGATCTTTTCTTCAGATCCCGATTACCAAAAACCCGTTTCTTTCAGTCTGCTGCAAATTGGTGAATTGAGCGGAAAGCTGTCAGACAATTATCGCGCACTGACCGCAGTGTCTGTTCCGTGGACAGCGATTCGCGGTATGCGGAACCTATTTGCGCACAACTACGGTTCCATGAGCCGGGAATTGATTTGGAAGACAGCGTTGGAGGACATTCCCCTTCTGCTCGTTTTTTGTGAACAACAAATCCAGCCGTAGATTCCGGCAGTCGCATCGTTCGGTGCGGCTGCCGTTTTTTATTGGTTCATCACGGAATTCCGTGCAAAAGGCTGACAAGAAGAGAAGGTGTCATTGCGAGCCCCGAAGGGGCGCGGGCGTCCGGCGGACGCCTCTGCCGAAGGCAGAAGCGCCGACCGAGCCGGCAGGCGAGACCGCGGCAATCTCCATACGATGTCGGTCCCTCGAACGGTTCCCAACCGGCATCTGCGGGAGATCGCCACGCTTAGTGTTGACCGGTCAGAAACATGGTCGTCTCACTCGCTTGGGGCGCTTCGTGATACTTCCTGTTTCTTCCTGCGCAGCCGCCTGCTGCATCCGCCACCGGCGGCGCAGGCATCTGCGCCTCGCGATGACACCCCGCCGGTATCTGTTGCACGGAAAACCGTGAAGAACGTTTTTATAGCAAAAACGTATATCGGATGCGTCGAAACTGCACATGCCGTGTATTGACGCGCAGGCGCGTGATTTGGTAGAATAATTGTGAAATAATATCATTTGCTTGGGAGGTCTGTTATGCGTATTCTGATCTGCGACGACGAACGCGCGTTCGCCGACGAAGTGGCGTCCTGCGTGCGACGCCATTTTGAGGCAAACGGTTTTGATGCGGCATACGACGTATGCACCGACAGCGCCGCTGTCTTTCGGTCGCCTGCGCGCTATGATGTTGCATTTCTTGACATTGAGATGCAGCCGCACAACGGACTGGAACTTGCACGTCGCCTGCAGGAAGTGAACCCGAAGATCATCCTGTTTATGATAACGGCGCACAATCAGTATCTGGACGACGCGCTCGATTTGCGCGTGATGCGGTATCTGCAAAAGCCGCTCGACCCCGTGCGGCTCGCGGCAGGGCTCGACAAGGTGATCGAACGCATGCGGCAAGAGCCGTGCAGCATCGTACTGGAGGACGACGGCGAGCGTGTGCGCATCGACGCGCAGGATATTGTGTATATCGAAATAGTCGGGCGGCACACGATGGTGGTCACCACCGACAAGTCGTACCGCTCCGGCGACTCGATACGCACATGGTCGTCCCGCCTGCCCCGGACTGTATTCGTCATGCCGCACGCGTCGTTTCTGATCAATGCGGCGCATGTGACGCGATACGCGCGCGACGCCGTCACACTCTGCGGCAAATACACGGTGCCTGTATCCTACCGCAAGCAATCTGCGTTCCGTAAGTTTTTCATTGCGTACACACGCAGCATCTGAGAGGAGAAGACACATGAACCCGGTTATAACTGTTTGCGTTCATCTGATTGAATGGTGGATCTGCTACATCTACTTCGGCAGCATCTTCGAGACAAAACGTCCGCGGGCAGTCGTCATAGCGGGCGGTATCGGCCTGCATATTCTGCTGATGCTGCACTTCATCTTTTTCTACAACGCGGTCCGCAATATGCTCCTGTATACTCTGACCGATACCGTGATCGTACTTCTCTTTTACCGCGCAAGAATCGTGAAGGGACTCTTATCCGCACTGCTGCTGCAGGTTATCTGCAACGCTACGGAATACCTGACGCTGCGGATTCTGACCGGCGTGTCATCCGCCGAATTTGAATCGTATATGCACTCCTTGCCGCACTATGTTCTGGTCGCCTTTGTAAGCAAAACGCTGTATCTGCTCTTTGCCGTCCTGACCGCGCGCGTTGTCTTTCGCCGCGGCAGCGGGAAAAGCGATGACCGTGCCCCGGCGTTTCTGTTCATTTTTCCGATCGCCGTCGCGCTGACGAATATCTCCGTCTGGCTCATCACAGACGGTGTAAAGCTTACCGCACGCACGCAGATCGTCATGATCGCATCCGCCGCCGTACTGTTTGTGTCGATGCTGCTGACGTTCTCGTTTTACAGCAGCGCCATGCGCCGCAGCCGCGAGCTCGTCGAGCTGCGGCAAGCTGCCGAGAAGGTGGAGATCGACCGGCAGTATTACGCCATACTTGAGCGGCAGAACGAGGAGGTGCGCGCGCGTGTCCACGACGAAAAGAATCACCTGACCGCGCTGCAGTCCATGAACGATGCGGGTGAAATGCATGCGTATATTGCGCAGGTACTCGGCACACTGCCGAAATCCGCACCGGTCGGCAATACGAATAATAAGATGCTCGATCTGACGCTGGGCAAATACGATACGCTCTGCCGGATGCAGGCCATCCGGTTCAGCTATGCCGCCGTAACGGCGAATCTCTCCTTTATGGACGACGCCGATCTCGTATCGCTTGTCGGCAATCTCCTCGACAACGCGGTCGAGGGCGCCGTGACAGCCGAGGACAAATTCATCGACCTCCGGCTGGAACGGCATGTGGAGGGGATGACGACGCTCACGGTCGAAAACAGCAGCGGCCGCGCGCCGATCGCCGACGGACAAAGGCTGCGCTCGACAAAGCCGGACAGCGAGCGTCACGGTACGGGTATCAAGAATATCCGCCGCACCGCCAAAAAATACGGCGGCAGTTATGAATGGACGTGGGACGACAGCCGAAACGTATTCACCGCAGCCGTCGTGTTTGAAGCATAATCAGCCAAAACCAATCAACGTGCATCCGCGTCTTGCAGTTTTCTTTTAAATGTGGTAAAATACAGAAACGCTGTTTAAAACCGAGGCGAACGATATGAAGCAATTCAATAAATCCAGCAAACTCGATCATGTTTCCTACGACGTGCGCGGACCGGTCGTGGAGGAAGCGGCGCGTATGAGCGCACAGAATATCCGCATCCTCAAGCTCAACATCGGCAATCCTGCCCCCTTCGGATTCCATGCGCCGCAGGAGATCATCGAGGATATGCAGCGGATGCTGCGCGACGCGGAGGGCTACTCCGACTCCAAGGGCATCTTTTCTGCGCGCAAAGCCATCATGCAGTACTGCCAGCTCAAGGGCATTCCCGACGTTTCCGTGGACGACATTTACACCGGCAACGGTGTGTCCGAGATGATCTCGATGGCCATGCAGGGACTGCTGGACGCAGGCGATGAAATCCTGATCCCGTCCCCCGACTATCCGCTCTGGACAGCGTGCGCAACGCTGGCGGGCGGCGTGGTGCGGCACTACCGCTGCGTCGAGGAAAACCACTGGTACCCCGATCTGGAGGATATAGAGCGTCTTATTACCGAACGCACCAAGGGCATTGTCGTCATCAATCCCAACAATCCCACGGGCGTGCTGTATCCGGAAGACGTGCTCAAGGGCATCGTCGACATTGCCCGCCGCCACCATCTGATTATTTTCGCGGACGAAATCTATGACCGGCTTGTGTACGACGGCAAGAAGCACATCGCCATCGCGTCGCTGTGTCCCGATCTGTTCTGCGTCAACTTCAACGGTTTGTCCAAGTCGCACCGTGTCGCCGGTTTCCGCAGCGGCTGGATGTGTCTGAGCGGCGATAAAAGCTGTGCCAAGGGCTACATTGAAGGCCTGAACATGCTCTCGGCCATGCGTTTGTGCGCGAACGTCCCGGCGCAGATGATTATCCAGACGGCGCTCGGCGGCATCCAGAGCGTGGACAAGCTGCTGCTTCCGGGCGGGCGTTTGTATGAACAACGCGAAATCGTGTACAACGCGCTCAACCGCATTCCCGGCGTTTCCGCCGTGCGCCCCGACGCCGCGTTCTACATCTTCCCGAAGATCGACGTGGAGCGGTTCGGCATACACGACGACGAGCAGATGATGCTCGACTTCCTGCACCAGAAGCATGTGCTGATGATTCCGGGCAAAGGCTTCAACTGGCCGCAGCCGGATCATTTCCGCGTGGTGTCCCTACCCGACAAGGACACGCTGACCGACGCGATGGATAAGCTGGAGGATTTCCTGAGAACGTACCGCCAGAGCTGAATCCGCGCTTGCAATTCCTATCGGATTATGATAAAATGAATTATTCTGAACTGGGAGGAAATCGGATGAAATTGTTTAATCTTTACTGCCGTGCCTATCAGGCAGTCTTTCGCGCAGCAAGCAAGCTGCTCGACTGGTCGGAGCCGCAGCTTCTCAAAGGCGCCGGTTCTGTCAAAAAGCTTGCGGAAACCGTCAGGCAGAACGGCCATGACAGTGTGCTGGTCGTGACGGACAAGGGTCTGATGGGTCTGCATCTGCTCGACGGTCTGTTCAGCGAACTGACGAACAACGGCGTGCAGTACACAGTGTACGACGGTACCCAGCCGAACCCCACGATCCCGAATATCGAGGAAGCTAAAGCCCTGTATGAGGAAAACGGATGCAAAGCCGTAATCGCTTTCGGCGGCGGCTCGCCCATGGATTGCGCCAAAGCCGCGGCTGCGCGCGTGCGCTGCCCGAAGAAGCCGATCCAGAAAATGCGCGGCACGCTGACGATCCGTAAAAAGATCCCGACGCTCTATGCTGTGCCGACGACGGCCGGCACCGGCTCCGAGACGACGATTGCCGCTGTGGTGTCCGATCCCGAAACACATGAAAAATATGCCATTCAGGATCCCGTGCTGCGTCCGAAATACGCGGTACTGGATGCGGATCTGACCGTCGGTCTGCCGCCGCACATCACCTCCACCACCGGTATGGACGCGCTCACGCATGCCGTTGAAGCTTACATCGGCCGCAGCAATACCAAGGGCACCGAAGAAGCGGCGCGCAAAGCCACACGCCTGATCTTTGACAACCTTGAAACAGCTTACGCGGACGGCAAAAACCTGACGGCACGCGAAAATATGCTTGAAGCCTCTTACCTTGCGGGCGTCGCGTTTACACGCGCTTACGTCGGATACGTGCACGCGATCGCGCACAACTTCGGCGGTATGTACGGCACGCCGCACGGTCTTGCGAACGCGGTCATCCTGCCGTACGTCCTCGACTGGTTCGGAGAGAGCGCGCACAAGCGTCTGGCACAGCTTGCGGACGTGGCCGGCATTGTCACGACCGAATCGACCGACGCCGAAAAAGCCGTGCTGTTCATCCGCAAGATCCGGGAAATGAACCGCAATATGAACATTCCGGAGCATCTGGACGTACTCAAAGAGGAGGACGTGGAGACCATCGCCAAGCGCGCGCTGCGCGAGGGCAATCCGCTCTACCCCGTTCCGAAGATCATCGACAAGCCGGAGTGCATGGCGCTCATCCGCAAGATCGGCGGTCTGGACGCATAAAGGAGCTTCTTAGCGGAAAGATGCAGACAGCAGATAGCTGATAGCGGATAGCGGATATCCGAGATGGAGAGGCAAAATGCCCCGCACCCCAATCAAAATGGGTACGGGCAAAGCCCGTCCTTTTCTACAATCTAATATCTACAATCTAATATCTTGACGTTGCACGGAAATCCGTGATGCGCGATAAATATACCACCGGCCGCCCGATCGGGAAAGCCGGTGGTTTATTGTTTGATTTATTCTGATGCAGAATGCGTGATTATTCGGCGCTGAAATACAGCGTCAAGCTTTCGCCGTCGCGGCGAATCACTTCCGACACGTTCAGTCCCGCGCGCATCAGGTATGCGCCGGAGTACGTTTTGCCGTCCTCGGCGCAGGCATACATCCGGTCGGGATCGAGTCCCTTGAGCCGGACAAAGCACATACCGTTTTCTTCCTTTCGCATCGTCACAAGCGTGAAGAGCGTGCTGCTGCGGTCGGCGGCGACCATCTGCCACGCTGCGCGGAAACGGTTTTCAAAGGGGCTGATGAGCCTGTACAGATCGCCTGTGCGAATCAGATCATAATACTTGTGATACGCGGCCACCTGTCTGCGCACAATCTCTCTGTCCTCTTCGCTGAGTTTGCGCGGATCGAGCTCATATCCGAATGTGCCCCACATCGCCACATCGCCCTTGGTCTTATAGCCGGTGCGGTCGCACGCGGACACATGTGCGCCCATCGCGGAAGCGGGATAACATAGTGAGGTACCGAACTGTATAGTCAGGCGCTCGATCGGGTCGGTGTTGTCGCTCGTCCAGATCTGCGGCGTCAGGCAGAGCATGGCCGGATCAAAACGGCCGCCGCCGCCCGAACAGCCCTCAAACAAAACGTCCGGGAACGCCTCGACCAGTCTGCCCATCAGGTCGTATGTGCCGAGGATAAAACGGTGGAAGAATTCTTTCTTGCGCTCCGGCGGCAGGAGTGCGGACCCGGCGTCGGAGATGTTGCGGTTGAAGTCCCACTTCACATAGTCGATGTCGTTGTTTTGCAAAACAGACGCGATCATGGAGTAGATGTAGTCGCGCACATCCGCGCGCGAAACGTCCAGCACATACTGGTGCCGGCCGACCTTCGGCGCTCGGCCGTCCACATGCACATGCCAGTCGGGATGCGCACGGAACAGATCGGAGTCGGGCGAAATCATTTCCGGCTCGTACCATATACCGAACTTCAGTCCGCGCGCATGCACGCCGTCGACAAGCGGGCGCAGTCCACCGGGCAGTTTTTCTTCGTTGACGATCCAGTCGCCCAGACTGCTGCGGTCGTCGTTGCGCTTGCCGAACCAGCCGTCGTCCATGACAAGCATCTCGATGCCCAGTTCCTTTGCCACGTCGGCAAATGCGAGCAGCTTATCCGTATCGAAATCGAAATAGGCCGCCTCCCAACTGTTAATCAGAAGCGGGCGTTTTTCGGTCTTGAATTTCCCGCGGATCAGATGGCGGTTATAGAACCGATGGAAAATACGGCTCATCTCGCCCAGTCCCTTGTCGGTGTAGACGCAGACCACTTCCGGCGCATAGAACGCCTCGCCGCTGCCGAGCGTCCACTCGAAGTCGTTCGGGTTGATGCCCATGATAAACCGCGTACTGCCGTTGAAGTCGCACTCCGCGAGCGCGGAGAAGTTGCCGGAATACACAAGGTTGAAGCCGTACACGTCGCCGGCGTCTTCCGTGGCCCCATGACGCATGAGCGCGGCAAACGGATTCTGCGCATGGCTCGAAACGCCGCGCTTGCTCTCCACGCCCTGCAAACCGTGCGCGAGCGGACGCTTTTCCATGGTGCGCTCCACGGCATGGCGGCCGTACAGCGTGACAAGATCGAAGTCCATGGTCGGAAAATCGTTGCACGCGCTGAACACCCGCTCAAGATACAGCGTGTTCTCGGTAGGATTGCGGACAATCACGCGCTTGGTCATCACGGGCGAATCGGCAAACACCGTATAGACCAGCGTCGCCTGCACGCCCGTTACGGCGTCTTCGGCGTCGATTTCGAGCGTCTGTGCTTCGGAATCATCCGACACATAGGTCGACGGAATACCGGGGATCGACTGTTTTCCCGCGTAGATGCGATGTGCACGGTAACGCAGATCCGTCACATTGTCCCCTGCCGCGCCGCGCACCGAAAACGCGGAAATGCGAAAATCGCCCGCGCCGTTGCAGCCGTATTCGATCGGCGCGGTATCAGGTGAAAAGCCGTGTTCTCCAATCACGGGATCTGCCGGAGAAAAAGAGGCGTTCGGCAGGCGGCAGCAAAATGCGCTGAAATCGTCGTCCGTGACGCGCGCACCGTAGTACAGTCCCAGCAGATACCCTTCGTCGTAAATGCCGATCACATATGTCGTGTCGGACGTGTGCAGGTGAAACAGCTTTTTTTCAGAGTTATACGTGATTAGCATAGTATTCCCTCTCTTTGTTATGTATGGATTGCGGACGCCTCGTCCGCCGGAATCGGATCGGTCACAATGTTCGTCGGCACGCTGTCCGTTTTGCCGAGCGCCAGATCGAGGATCAGCCGCATAGCGGACGGATCACAGCCGATTTCATGCGGACGACCTTGAAACAGGCAGCTCGTCTGCGGGAACCACGCATCCGAAAAATCGGGTGTCGGCTCTCCCGCCGCAACGCCGGGCACGGTCGACGACACGGGAAGCACGCCGTCTGTGTCGGCGCCGTCCTCGCCGAAAAGACGCAGGAAAGAGAAATCTTTGCTCCCCTCGCCGTACGCAAGGGAACATCCGCCGACGAACGCAAACTCCGTGCCGTACTGCGATTGCATGCGCTCCATCTGCGCGCGCAAATGTTTGCCGCAGGCAATGAAACGATCCGCTTGCGCCTGCACGGTGCGAAAGCGCGGATTATGAATAAACCTGTCTGCCGAAAACAGCTTGCCGTACAGCGTGTCCCAGCGTGCCAGCGGCACCATCGCAAGGAACGAGCTCGAATGCAGCAGGCACATATCCAGCAGCGCATCCATCGCCTGCCGCAGCAGATGCGTCGTGCGCACGGGATCGCGCGTGAGCAGATGCAGAAGTGATTTATTCCTGACCGTATTGGGCAAAATCTCTTCGCAAAGCTGCTGCGGGAAGTCCGCTGCCGGACGCCATTGCAGGAGATTGGCAAACGCGTCGCTGCCGTCCCACGCGCCGACGACGGAAACAATCCGCCGCACGAGGTCGGGCAGTACCGCGCCGTCCGCGGGATAATACAGATCCATGTATGCCCGCACCACGGCAGCGCCCATACTCATCGGAATCAGCACGACTTTGTCCGCGCCGGTCTTCTCTTTCTGATCCTCAACGACCGCCAGCAGCATCTCGCGCAGCGCGCGCGCCGAGGCATACAGATCGGTAAAGGGCGAGTAGTTGAAGCAGTACAGATTCTCCGCGCCGCATTCCTCGAGAAACTCGCCAACCGGCACGTCTCGCAGCAGACGCCGCAGCAGCGTGTCGTCGCCGTCCGTCTCCCCGCCTGTCGCAAAATCCGTCCTGCCCAGCACGTCGAAGGACCGCGCGCCGTAGATGCGCACATCGACCTGTTTCGGAAGCGACCCGTCCTGCCCCACGATGCAGTGCCGCAGCAGGTCTGCCGCGACCTGCTCGATGCGGATCTGCGAGACAAGCCGTCCCGTGCGCAGATACCGCGCCGCATCGTTTGTCAGATTCAGAAGTCTGCGCCTGCCGCCTGCCGGGTAGTGCGAAAACAGAACGGCGCGATCACCCGGAAACAGGTTCCAGCGGTGACGCGGATCACGCGCGAGCGTCGACCACGTCTGCCCCACCCCGGTCACAAAAACCAGCGCACAGTTTGCCTGTCCGCTCATATGCCACCTCCAAGCCCATACGGGATATATGATGTGTAACAGTCATGTCTATTTTATATTATCATATTTCGCCGGCAGTTGCAAGAAAAACAATCATTTGCCGCAAGCGTGCAGTGCAGCTTTCTCTGAAGGCAACTGGCACGGTATACGCCGGAAAAATGAAACGCCGGAAAAAAGCCTTGACAATGCGTATCGCTTTGTGGTACAATAAGCCAAGCTCAAAGGGGAGTAGCTTAAGGGCTGTGCCTGAGCTGGCTGTCAACAACCGACTTTACGTCTGGCAGTCAGTCCATATGTACGGAAGCAAGACCTTTGACAGGGGCACCCCTGTCAGAGGTCTTTTTATGTAAGAAAGGAAGCGTCTGTATGAAATTCTACCTCGAAGATGCGCAAGCTGTTTTCGCCGAGGTCAAAAGCTCCGCCGATGGTTTGACGGCGGCCGAGGCTGAACGGCGACTGGCAGAGCATGGCAAAAACAAATTAAAAGAAGCCGAAAAAGAAACTCTGTTCCAGAAGTTTATCCACTCCCTGGCAGATCCGATGATTATCATGCTGCTGGTAGCCGCGCTTATTCAGGCAATTGTCGCTGTGATCAGCGCGGGCGGAAAGCCGACCTTCTCCGATTTCGCGGACGTACTGGTCATTCTGGTTGTGGTCATCATCAACACGATCATGAGTCTGGTGCAGGAAAGCAAAGCCGAGGCCGCCATGGATGCGCTCATGCAGATGACTGCCGCAACCAGCAAGGTGCTGCGCGACGGCGAAGTCGTCGTGGTCAAGAGCGAGGATCTGACAATCGGCGACGTCGTTCTGCTTGAAGCGGGCGACGCTGTTCCCGCAGACTGCCGCATTCTCGAATCGCACAGCATGAAGGTTGAGGAAGCCGCGCTGACGGGTGAATCCGTGCCGGTGACCAAGATTGTCGACGTGCTCATGTGCAAGGATTCCAAAGACGTGCCGCTCGGCGACCGCAAAAATATGGTCTACTCCGGCTCCACCGTCGTGTACGGCCGCGGCAAGGTGATCGTGACCGGCATCGGTATGGATACCGAAATGGGCAAGATCGCCGATGCGCTCTCGCAGGCTGAAAAAGAACAGACGCCCCTGCAGAAAAAGATGGCCGAGCTGTCCTCTTTCCTGACAAAGCTCGTCCTGGGCATCTGCGTGCTGGTGTTCGTCGTCGGCCTTGTTGAATCCATGCTTCTCAACGGCGAAGGGTTCTCGTGGGCGTCTCTGGGACGCAACTCCCTTGATACATTTATTGCAGCTATCGCGCTGGCTGTGGCCGCAATCCCCGAAGGTCTGCCGGCTGTTGTGACGATCATCCTGTCCATCGGCGTGACCGCGATGAGCAAGCGTCAGGCGCTGATCCGCAAGCTAACTGCCGTTGAAACGCTCGGCTGCACGCAGATCATCTGCTCGGACAAGACCGGTACCCTGACACAGAACAAGATGACGGTCGTCGATCATTACGGCGACGATGAAAAGCTGATCGCAACGGCAATGGCACTGTGCTGCGACGCCGAAATCGATCAGAAAGGCAAAGTCACGGGCGAGCCGACCGAGGCCGCGCTCGTCGCCTACGCAGACTCCCTTTCCATGCGCAAATATGACCTTGTTGCCGTCAATCCCCGCGTCGGCGAGGCGCCGTTCGATTCCGGCCGCAAGATGATGTCCACCGTGCACAACACGCCGGACGGCATTGTGCAGTATACCAAGGGCGCGCCGGACGTGGTTGTTGGCCTTTGCACGCACGCGCTGGTCGGCGGCAAGATCGTACCGATGACCGACGCGCTGCGCAAAGAAATCGCGAAAGACAACAAGCGCATGGCCGACAAAGCGCTGCGTGTACTTGCGGCCGCAATGCGCAGATATGATACAATGCCCGCCGATTTTGAGGCGGACCATCTGGAAAAAGACCTGATCTTCCTCGGTTTAACCGGCATGATCGATCCCGTCCGTCCCGAGGTCAAGGACGCCATCGAAGAATGCCGCCTAGCCGGTATCACGCCGATCATGATTACCGGCGACCACAAGGATACGGCTGTGGCAATCGGCCGTGATCTGGGCATCATCACCGACGAAGCGCAGGCCATCCTCGGTGCGGAGCTCGACAAGTTCACGGACGAGGAAATGATCGAGGAAGTTACCAAGTATTCTGTCTATGCCCGCGTGCAGCCGGAGCATAAGACGCGCATCGTCAAGGCGTGGAAGGCGCGCGGCATGGTCACGGCCATGACCGGCGACGGCGTCAATGACGCGCCGTCGATCAAGGCGTCCGATATCGGTATCGGCATGGGCATCACCGGCACGGACGTCACCAAGAGCGTGGCGGATATGGTGCTCGCGGACGACAACTTCGCGACGATCGTTAACGCCGTCGAGGAAGGCCGCAAGATTTACGACAACGTTTGCAAGGTGCTGCAGTTCCAGCTCTCCACCAACATGGCCGAAGTCATCATCATGTTCCTCGCTTCCATCTTCAATTTCCGCCTGATGAATCCCGTGCATCTGCTGTGGGTCAACATGGTGACCGACTCGCTGCCCGGCCTTGCGCTCGGCATGGAAAAAGCGGAAGGCAACCTCATGACGCGCAAACCCAGAGCCACGACAGACGGTATATTCTCCCACGGCGCCGGCGCCGACATGGTGTGGCAGGGCATCTATCTTGCGATCGTCGAGATCGCCGCGTTCTTCATCGGCGCGCATCTTGAACTTGGTGCGAACATCAAAGAAGTATTCCACGGCACCGAATGCGTCAACGCTATGGCCATGGCGTTCCTGACCGTCAACTTCGCCGAAATGTTCTGCGCGATCAACATGCGCTCGCGCACCGGTTCGATCCTGTCGAAGTCGATGTTCAAAAACATGAACTGGTGGCTGCTCGGCGCAGCAGTCGTCACCACACTGCTGACGCTCGCCGCCATCTATGTGCCGGGTCTGTGCACGGTGTTCGGCATCAAACAGGGCACATTCTCGACCAACGAACTGCTGATTTCCGTCGCACTTGCCGCTTCCACGATTCCGGTCTTCGAGATCGGCAAGGCACTGCGCAGAGCGAGCGAAAAACGCAAGTCCAAATAATCCTACCTCATAGAACCTCATACAACCTCAAAGCCAACACGGAGCGAAGCAACACCACTTCGCCCCGTGTTGGCTTTTCTCATCACATATTTCCAAGCGGCAGCACGACATAGCGGAATTTGGCGGGGTCTCCGAATAGGCTTCCCCTTGGGAGAAGAAGGATAGCCTCCCTTGTGTAAAGGGAGGTGGCACAGCGTAAGCCGTGACGGAGGGATTGTCATATCAGCCGTCATCTTTTCCATAGCGACAACCCCTCAGTCATGCTGACGCATGACAGCTCCCCTTACACAGGGGAGCCGAAAGAAGCGCGCCAACAAGTTCAATCAGATTGCCAAATTCCGATTTGGTGAAACCGCGCCAATCCAAATAACAAACACGCTTTCCGTGTTTATGCGACATGCACGGAAAGCGTGAAGAGCGTACTAATTCTAAATCCTTTTTCTCATCAGATGCGGTGATCTATGCAAAGCGGCTGTATGCCGTCTGCGTCAGAAAGCAACCGGGGAATGCATAAATCCGAGGATCTCCTGTTTGGCGCTCTCGTTTGTCACAATATACGGCTGATAGTTATTCGATCCGCCAGAATACGTAGCACACGGGATCAGCACGTCCTCGCGTTCGCCGATCTGACCGTTTTTAATCTGAAAAACAGCCTGATAGACGGCGGTATTGCGCGGCGGATGCGTGTTGCCGCCGAAACAGAAATTGCCGAGCGAATACAGAATCGGCTTACCGCGGTAGACCTCCATCGGCTGGAGCACATGCGGATGCGATCCGACGATGACGTCGGCGCCTGCGTCGATCAGTTCGTGACAGGCGCGCACTTTCCAATCCTCCGGCACGGTTTCATTTTCGATCCCGCCGTGGAAGTACAGAATAATCAGATCGCAATGCTCTTGTTTCATCTCTCCGACTTTATCGAGGATGTTGTACACGTAATCGTGGCTGTACAGCGAACAGCAGTAAATGCCGAGCTTCTGTCCCTTTACGGTCGTATACGTCACCTTTTCACGCCTGCCTGGCAGCACACCGACACGCTCGAGCGCCGCTTCGGTGTCATCGCTCCCCTTTTGCCCGAAATCATGTGAGTGATTGTTGACCACGCTCGCAAGCTCCATACCGGACACACGGAAAATATCAGCGTGACGCGCCGCGCCCTTGAACCAGAACGCGATCTCGGTCGTCACTTCTTTTTCCGTCAGCGTTTCGTCATCCGAAAGCACACATTCGCAGTTGGCGATTGTGAAGTCGTCCGATTGAAACATCGGGATGAAGTTTTTCAGAAAATACTCCGGCGGCTGCGACTGCGCCATCCGGTTGAAGGAACCGGGATTGGCTGCGCCGTGATTGCTGGCAAACATGCAGTCGCCCACGAAGGAGATCGTCAGCGTGTCGTGTGCCGGCGCTTCCGTCGTCTGCGGCTGCGTCGTGTCATCGTAGACAATGGATGGCACGGCTTGCGGCACCGTCTGCGACGTCGCATGCGTCTTCTCCATGGCCAGCTCGGCCGGTTTGAGCACCGGCGCCAGCAAAAAACCGAGGCCGATCAGATCCGCCGCGACAAAAACGACCAGAAGAACCACAATCAGAGATTTCTTATGCAAATCAGTCACCTTCCTGGTATAACAAAGCCCGCCAACCGGTTTTTCCGCTCGACGGACTTTTGTTTCATACTTGCTGCCGTTTATTCGGCTTCGCCCAAATTATGCTCGGCATGCATAACCATTGCGCGGCGTTCATGCAGCTCGGCATACATCCGGTCACGTTTCTCGCCGTTCAGGTCGTAGAAGAATTTCGGGATCATGCCGATGAGACTGAGCGTGGACGGGATGACCGAGAACAGCGCGAATATCGTATATTCTACTTTTTCACTCTGACTGCCGGGGGCGGCGTTCTGGTCGTACCCCAGACGGCCAAGCACCAGACTGTTCAGCGCACTGCCGACCGTGCTGGCAAGTTTGCGCGTCAGGCTCTGGAAGACGCTGACCATGGCCTCGGCGCGGAAGCCGTTCTGCCACTCGAAGTAGTCCATGGACTCGTTGTACATTTCGGTCGGTATGACCTTCTTCAGGCCGTAGATCGTCATCCAGACCGTCTCCTGAATCATCAGCACAGGGATCATCACCTTGAGCTTCTTATACCCCTTGTTGATCGAACCGACAAGGAATACGCCGATCATCAGGAAGTTGTTGAAGTGCGCGGAGAACAGCCACAATACCTTGGTAGAAAACTTGCGGCGAAGCTGCGGCACATACGCATAGCTCGCGGGCGATACGAATGCGCCGGGGATGCCGACGATATTCGTCAGCGAAGACAGCCGCAGAACGTTCAGATAATAATACTTGTCGCTGACCTTGACCGAGGAGAACGAGCCGAGGAACTCGGACAGAGAGATCAGCAGGACCGGTTTGCAGCGGAACACCATCTTGATCGAATGGATCAGCGACGGCGACTTGATCGACTGGGAAACGCGCTCCTTGGTAATCAGGGAGAAGCCGAGCGCCATAATGCCGCAGGCGATCACCGTCACGGTACCGAATCCGATATACAACGAGCGGTACTTGAACTTGATGATGTCGCGGATCGACAAGTCGATCAGCAGATCCAGAAGCTGGGACGGCGTCTTTTCGAGGAAACCGCTCAGCAGGTTTGCCGCCGTAATCAGACGCGTTCGGTCCATGATATCGGGCGTGATGGTCGAGAGCATGCCGGTCTTGGCGATATCGCGCAGCGACTCGGCAAGGTTTTTGAACATCAGCAGTATCAGATAAAACATGAACTTGGAGAAATCGCCCGCACCCATCGCCGAAAACAGGATCGGCATGAGCCAATAGATCGCTGAGAGTATCGTTCCGGGGCCGGCATAAAGCACAAGGTAGGGCTTGAACTTGCCCCAGCGTGTGCGCGTTTTGTCAACAAGACCGCCCAGGAAGATATCGTTAATGATGTCCCAGATCCCGTTGATCGTCTTGACCAGCGCAATATAATGCATGCGAATCTTGACGATGTCGGAAATAAACACTTCCTCGCTGCCGGAGATGTTGAAGCTGGCGGATATATCGTACAGGATATACCACAGTGTCTCGCGGGAACCGACATACCGACGCTGCGGGAGTTTACGCGGCGTCTTTTTTTCGGTTTTGACTTCGTTGGACATACACATTCCTCCATGTTTGATGTATCGTTAGAGAAAAAGCTCTACTGAACCGTTATGTGACGGATCGTTGTGCGGCATAAGCATGCACTGTCCGCTTTGCCGCCGCTGCAGTACGAAAGCAGCATCTGCTGTGCGTCAAGAAAGAAAATCGCCGGATAACAGAATCCCCTGCACGGATCGTCTTCAAGCATGACAGGCTCGCCGAAGCGGATGCCGTCGTCGCTGTCCGCCATCACGAGCGGCGTGCGCCCGGCTGTAATCCACGTACCGGGCGGATCGGCGTTGCGGCCGACGTATTCCGGCACCGGATTCCATATGCCGTAAACCTTGCCGCTGTATGGATTGCGCGCAAGCTTCATCGGAGATTCAGGCGACGAAAACGCAGAGGGCTGCGGCGCAGACCAACTCGTGCCGCCGTCTGCCGAAACGCACGCATACTGACAAAACAGATCGGTGCGAAAATGCGCAAACAAAACACCGTCGGACAGTTCCAGAAGTCCCGGTTCCTGCAAGCCTGTTTCCGAGCTGACCGGACAGCAGAGGGGTTTGCCGCAGAGACTGAAAGTGTATCCGTCGTCGGCAGAAACATAAAAAACAGATAGCGCGTAGTATGCAGCGCCATCCGGACCGACTTGGTGCACAGCGGCAGGAATCAGGATGCGGCCGTCTGCCGTGCGCAGTACGCGGCAGTTATTGACCACGTAATACAGACCTGTTTCCGTCTGCGGCAGGCACTGCACAGGCGGCTGCAGCGTTTGCAGCTCATCCGTACTCCGGCGCAGTACGTAACGACTCGTACCGTTTATATCATCCTTGACTAAGTAAAACAAACCGACATCGCCGTTTTGCATGCGCAGGAGCGAAACACTCATGACGTTTCGCACGCCGTGGTCGGACGCGCGAACCAGAATGCGCGGCGCGCCGAAATGCTTCCCGTGGTCGGCGGAATACACGGCGGCGATGTCGCACGGGCAGTCGTCCTCACGGTCGTCGCCGGTATAGCGGCTGTATGCAAATACGATGCGGCCGTCCGAAAGGCGCAGGAAATCGCCCTCGCTGTTACGCGGGTTGTCTGCACCGGGCGGCAGTTCGCACACAATCCTTGACTGTACAATACGCATATCAGTCGTTGTCGTCGAGCTTGAGCACAGCCATGAACGCTTCCTGCGGTACTTCGACCGTACCGAACTGCCGCATGCGCTTTTTGCCTTCCTTCTGCTTTTCAAGCAGCTTTTTCTTGCGCGTGATGTCGCCGCCGTAGCACT
>JAFSYM010000079.1 GCA_017450005.1 Clostridia bacterium | reverse complement strand
GTAGGGCACGCATACATGCGTGCCGCGGTGCAGGGAACGTCCTTTTCGGCACGGATGTATCCGTGCCCTACACAGGGAAACCAACCGGCATCTACGGGAGATCGCCACGCTTCGCTCGCGATGACACTTTGCTGGTATTTGTTGCACGGAAATCCGTGATGAGCGATAAAACGGGCGGCAGGTTGCCCCCCTACGATCCCGCCGAAAATGCGCAGGAACGGAACGCATGTATGCGTTCCCTACAGGATGTCGCCGATGCGCTTTACGTGTGCGCGCAAAAAAACAGGACTGTCATCGGCGGCAGTCCTGTTTCTTTGGTTCCTCTGCAGTTTTTGATGCATTTCAGATTCCGTGCAAATGGCAAACTAAGGAAGCACTGATTAAATCCGATGCGCACGAAGGAATGGATCTTTTTCCGTCATATTGCACCAAAAATCCTTGCCTTGCGTCAGCAAGCCAGCAGATTTTTTGTACAATCTGCCGAAAAAATCTCTCGTCCCCTCGCACACCCCGATTTAATCAGCGCTTCCCTAAAAATCAATATCCAGCGTCATGCGGACTGTGTAGTCCGGATACGCCTGCTGCACATCCCGGCAGATTTCTTCAAAAACCTTTTGACGATCCTCAAGCGCAAAGTCGAGGATCACGTCCATCTGAATCGTTTTCTTCTCCGTATCCGCATAAAATCCGTGAATCTGCAAAACACCGGGCGCGGCTTGCACAATGTGCATCAGATTCGAGCGAATCTCCCGCACCGCATCATCCTGTGTGTTGCGCGAATAGATACCGATACCCGTCATGATGACGCCGTGCTGCGCATAAACGCTCTCCGCAATGCGGCGCTCCATGAGGTCGATCTCATCTGCCGTCATGGTATCGTCGATTTCAACATGCGCCGAACCGACATACCGCTCCGGGCCGTAGCTGTGCAGAATCAAGTCATAGGCACCGTGCACGTCCGGATCCTTGCAGATTGTCTTGCGTATGTCGTCCAGAAGTTCACGGTCGACGCGCTTGCCGAGCAGTTCGTTCATCGTGTCCAGCAGCATTTCCACGCCCGCCTTGAGAATGAACACGGAGATCAGCACGCCCACATACGCCTCGAGGCTGACGTGGAACAGCATGTAGATTGCCGCACTCAGCAGCACCGAGCCGGAAAGAATCGCGTCGAACAGCGCGTCTGAACCGGACGCCACCAGAGATGTGGAGTTGACCTTTTTGCCCGTGCGCTTGACGTAGCCGCCCAGCAGTAGTTTGACCACGACGGCCAGCGCGAGAATGACCAGCGTGAGCACGCTGTAATCTGCCGGTTCCGGCTTGATAATCTTTTTGACCGACTCGACCATGGCCGTCACGCCGGCGTACAGAACAATCGCCGACACCAGCATGGCGCTGATGTATTCGATCCGCCCGTGTCCGAGCGGGTGTTTCGCGTCCGGTTTTCGCCCGGCGAGCTTGGTGCCGATGATGGTGATTACCGAAGAGAGCGCATCGCTCAGGTTGTTGACTGCGTCGAGCACGACCGCGATGGAGTGCGCAAGCAGACCTACCGCCGCCTTGGATGCGGACAGAAAGACGTTTGCCGCAATGCCCAGCAAGCTCGTGCGCACGATCACTTCATCGCGTGTGCGCTGTTTTTTCTGTGCTTTCATGTCAAAGCCTTCTTTCTTATTCGATCGTGACGGTCTGCCGCAGACGGATATCGCTGCTGGCCGCGCCGACAAGCACCTCAAAATCGCCCGGTTCGACAACCCATTCGCACGCGGCGTTATAGAGCTTGAAATCGTCCCACAACAGCGTAAACCGCAGCCGCATTTCCTCGCCCGCTTTCAGATGCACGCGGCAGAAATGCCGAAGCTGCAGCAGCGGACGCGCTACGGACCCGATCACGTCGTGCAGATACAACTGTGCAACTTCGTCCCCGTCGCGACCGCCGATGTTTTTCACCGTGAACGATACGTCGTATGTATAGTCCGCGCGTTTGTCGATCTGCAAATCAGTATATGCAAACTGCGTATACGAAAGACCGAAGCCGAACGCATACAGCGGCGAAGATTTGCCCTCGTAGTAGTCCGGCCAGCCGCCCGTGCGGCGCGTATAGTAGCACGGGAACATGCCGTCCGCACGCGGGAACGACACGGACAGTCTGCCCGCCGGATTCACATCGCCCGCGAGGACGTCCGCAATCGCCTTCGCGCCGAATTCGCCGCCGAACCCTGCCGTTAAAATGGCGCTGCACACATCCTTCTCGACAGACAGGTCAACCGCTTTTCCGTTCTCCAGTACAAGTACAACCGGCGTTCCGGTCGCAGCGACTTTTTCGATCAGAGCGCGCTGCTTGCCTGCCAGCGTCAGGGAGCTTCTGTCCATGCCCTCGCCGCTGGTGACGTTGTTGTCGCCGCAGACCAGCACGGCGACGTCGCTCGAAGCTGCAATTCCGACCGCTGTGTCAAGCATATCGGCAATATCCGCATCAAGCGCTTTTGTCAGGTGCGGCTGGCCGTCCACATAGACCGTCTCGTCGCCCTTCGTGTGCGTGATGGCGCAGCCGTCACACTGGCGCACCGTCGCCGCAGCGAACTTTTCACGCATCTCGTCATACACGCTGCGGATTGTGTAGCCGACCGGACGCGATGAATATCCGCCGATCTTTTGCAGGGCGGAGGACGGACCGATCACGGCAATGGTTTTTATATCTTCGGAAAGAGGCAGAACACCATCGTTTTTCAGCAGCACAACACCTTCCTGCGCCGTGCGCAAAGAAATATCTTTGTGCTTTTCGCAGCGCAGCACGGATTTGTATGCCGCCTCGTCCGCATACGGATGCTCGAACAGACCCAGCTCGAATTTCATGCGCAGAATCCGGCGCACAGATTCGTCCAGATCGGCCTCGGACAACTCGCCCGATTCGATCAGCTCATAAATAATCTGCTCGTATTCCGCCTCCGGCACGTCGCAGCAGCCCTGCATATCGAGTCCGGCCTGCTTGACGGCGCGAATCGCTTCCTTGTGGTCGGCAGCGGTGAAGTGGTGCGTCATCAATCGCTCAATCGCGCCCCAGTCTGCGCGGGAAATGCCGGGCAGGCCGATGCGTTCCTTGAGAATTTCTGTCATATACCGGCGGCTGGAAATGACGACCTCGCTGTCGATGCTGTTGTAGCACGCCATGACGTTGTATGCGCCGCCCTCGCGAATCGCCGCCTCAAATACAGGCAGGTACTCCGTTTCGACCTCGCGCACACCGGCACGCGCCGGCGCACAGTTCAGACCGCCCTCCGCAATACCGTGCACACAGTAGTGCTTCGGCTCCGTAATGACCGCATCCGGACGGGAAATATCGCCCTTCTGCTCGCCGCGGATCACCGCGACGCCCATCGTCTTCGCAAGGCACGTATCCTCGCCGAGCGTCTCCTCCGTGCGTCCCCAGCGCGGTTCACGCGCCACGTCCAGGTTCGGCGCGAGGATTTCGTGGTGTCCGAGCGCGCGCGTTTCGGATGCGATGCAGTCGCCGTATGCCTCGGCCAAATCCGCGTCGAAGCTCTGCGAGAGCACCAGCGGTACCGGCAGGATCGACGCGCCGTGATGGCACACGCCGTGCAGCGCCTCCGCTGTAAAAATACACGGTATGCCCAGCCGCGTCTTTTCGACAAGATAACGCTGGAACTCGTTTTTGTAGCGGGGCGAGGCATAAATATCGTGGATGTATCCGATCCCCCGGTCGCCGACCAGTGCGGCGAACTTGTCCATATCAAGCGTATCGCCGTCCGCTACGCTGCAGTTGCCGGGATCCTTGGAGCCTTCAGCCGAATAGCTGACGCCCCGCGTGATGTCGATCTGCGCGATCTTTTCACGCAGCGTCATCTGCGCGAGCAGATCCTCGGCGCGCTCGGCGGGAGATAAAGATGAATCCTTATATTTTTGCATGGCGGTGCCTCCTGTTCTGTAATGTTCTTATTATATCGTACTGCGTGCACGATTGCAAGAACATTCACACAACCGCATCAAATACCGCAGCCGCATCCTCAATAATTCGTGAATAAAGAATATTTTTCTTTTTTTATTCTTATTCGGAATAATATTGCTGAAATCTATGTCATAATAGTATCATATGTTTTTAAAGGTGATTAAAATGAATGTTACGGCTGAGAATGAATATATCGAACTGTTTGTGCACTGGACGCAGGATCTGTTGTGCGACCCGCTGGTGGAGAGCATGAAAAACTATCGCCACCACGGCGATACGAACACACACTTTCACAGCGTGTATGTGGCGTACCGCGTGCTGCGCATGTGCGTGCGGCTTGGTGTGGAAAACAAGCGCGAGATTGTTCGCGCCTCACTCCTGCACGACTTTTATCTGTATGAATGGTACACCGAGAAGCATGACGAGAATCACATCTTTTACCACCCGAAAGAATCGGTCAGGAATATCGAGGCGCATTTCGGCGCGCTTTCGCCGATGCAGCGCAATATGATCCTCTCGCACATGTTTCCGCTCACGCGCGAAATGCCTGCCTGTACGGGCGCGTGGCTGCTCACTGCCGCGGACAAGCGCTGCGCGAGCGAGGACTATCTGCGCGGTTCCGCACAGTTCCGCGCGATCTACGACGAAATCAACAGGAGGGCAGCGCTATGGCCGTAATTGACTGGATGTGCCGGTACTTTTTCTGGTTCCTTTTGTACAGCTTTCTGGGCTGGGTCACGGAAACGCTGCTGTATATGCTGCGCGACCGCAAGGTCGTCAAGCGCGGTTTCCTCTTCGGCCCTCTGTGCCCGATCTACGGCTTTGCATGCTGTCTGTGCGTGGTAGCCCTGTACGGCAGAATCAACAACCCCTTCCTGCTGTTTCTGGCGGGCATGGGGATCACTTCGACGCTCGAATATGTGACGCACTTTGTGATGGAAAAGGTCTTCCATGCCATGTGGTGGGACTACTCCAACCGCCGCTTCAACATCAAGGGACGCATCTATCTCAAGGGATGCCTGTTTTTCGGCCTGGCGATTCTGTTGGAGATCAAGGTGATCCAGCCGCTGTTTGTGCAGCTCGTCGACTGGATTCCGCCCGTTGCGCTGCGGTGGATCTGCTTTGCACTGTACAGCATCCTGCTGCTGGATGTGGCGACGATGGTGTCCGATCTCAAGGACACGGCGCTGGCCTTGAAGACGTTTCAGGCGGAGATGCTCTCCGCCGCGCAAAAGGGCGTTGATCAGACGGGCGAGCAGATCGACAACGCCAAAAAGACCGTCATGGAATCCGAGGTCTATCGCCGCATCAAGGAAAGCCCGCTGATCCGGCGGTTCAAAAAGAAGTACCCGAACTTTACATTTAAAAAATACAAGCATATCCTCGACGCCATCACGGATGCGCCGCAGGAAAATAAGGGACGCACGGACATCACGCTCTACGGCACGGCGGACACACTGCCGTCCGGCGAAGAAAAAAGCGATGAACCGCAAGCGGGCGAAGAAAAGCGCGAAGAACCGGACACGGGCGAAGAATCGTAAAGTCCCGCATGGAGAAAAGCGTTTCATACCTCACAGACGAAGGGGCGCGGGGCATTTTGCCCCGCCCTTTTTTACTGTCGGCCATCTGCCATTTTCAGCAATATCGCTTTTCCGTATTGCACACTTTTCCGCAAAGAACCTTTTCCCTTGCATTTTTCGCACAGGTGTGCTATGATATCCACGTTTCGGCGGTGAGTTCGAGACCTTCCTCACCTTAAACAAAACTAAAGGGGACAACCGAATATGAAAAAGAATCAATCGCTCTCTATCGCACAGGCGGCGATCATTGCCGCTATGTATGTCGCGCTGACCATGCTGTCCAATGCGGCGGGTCTTGCCAGCGGCGTAATCCAGGTTCGCATTTCCGAAGCGCTGTGCATCCTGCCTTTCTTTACCCCCGTGGCAATCCCGGGGTTGTTCGTCGGATGCCTGATTTCTAACATTCTTGCCGGCGGCGTGATCTGGGACGTCATTTTCGGCTCGCTGGCCACACTGATCGGCGCTGTCGGAACGTACCTTCTGCGCCGCGTATCCATGTGGCTTGCGCCTGTGCCGCCGATTGTCAGCAACATGCTGATCGTGCCGTTTGTGCTGCGCTATGCCTACGGTGCACCGGATTCGCTGCCGTTTATGATGGCAACCGTCGGCGCGGGAGAGCTGATTGCCGCGGGTGTGCTGGGCATGCTGCTGCTGTTCGCACTGGATCGGTACAAGCACGTCATTTTCAGAACGCCGAAATCATAATTTATTCGCACATCACGGATTTCCGTCAGCGTAAAGATGTTAGATTGTAGATATTAGATTGTAGAAAAGGACGGGCTCTGCCCGTACCCGTTTTGATTGGGGTGCGAGGCATCTTGCCCCGCCCTTTATGGCTATTTGCTATCCGCTCTCTGTTATCTTAACCAATATCGCTTTTCCGTGTTGCACGCTTTTCCGTGATGAACCAATTTATTATTCTATGGGGTGATACAATGCGTAAACTTATGGCGCTGATCCTTCTCCTGCTGCTGCCGCTTCTGACGGCATGCGGCGCCGCCGAATCCGAGGAACCGTTCAGCGCAAAATTCACCATACGCCCCGAAGAGGAACCGACCGACGTCTATTACGACCTGACCTACAACGAGGAGACACGGCAGCTGCGCTCCGATGCGCTCGACGCGGCCGCTGTGCGCACGTTGTTTGCGCAGTCTCTGTTCGGCGACGAGGGCAAGACGGCAATCCGCTGGGTCTCGCCTGTGCGCTATACGCTCACGGGCAGATACACATCAGAGGACGCGCGGACCGTCTCAGACCTGGCTGCGTCGCTTAGGCATATTTCCGGCTTTCCGGATATGCGCCCTTCTGCGGACGACGAGGGGAACCTGCGCATTCATTTTGAACCTTCCGCGGAAATCGTGTTCCTGCCCGCCGTCGACGAGGCGGGACGGATTCAGTCCGTGCAGATCACGATTCCGTCCGACTGGGACACGGCAAAAAGAAGCGCGGCGCTGCACCGGAATTTGATGCGCGCCTGCGGATTTTTCTATACGTCTTCTGCAGCGCTCGACAGCGTGCTCTCCGGAGAAACGCCGTCCGCCATGCTCAGTGATGCGGACTACCTGCTTCTGGAAACGCTGTACGGCTCGATCGAACCTGGCGACACAAAAGAAAGCTGTCTGGAAAAACTCGACCGCGATCTGCGCGGTGAATAAACTGCACATGTAAACCTTTGGGGCTGTCCGACGGACAGCCCCAATGCTTTTCGTACGATCATTTTTTACCCTCTTCACGGAATTTTGTGGGACAAGAAAACGTCCCCTTGTTTGTCATTGCGAGCGCCTTTATGGCGCGCGGCAATCCGTTCTCCTTCTTGTTCATTTATGCACTACCGGGGTTACGGATCGCCACGTCGCTTCGCTCC
>JAFSYM010000011.1 GCA_017450005.1 Clostridia bacterium | reverse complement strand
TGTTTGTCATTGCGAGCGCCTTTATGGCGCGCGGCAATCCGTTCTCCTTCTTGTTCATTTATGCACTGCCGGGGTTACGGATCGCCGCGTCGCTTCGCTCCTCGCGATGACACCGCTCTTTACCGACATCTGACCATCCCAAAAAAATCTGTGATGAACCTTATTCCGGGCAGGAGATTTCGGCAATGCGCTCGATGATCCGGTGCAGCTCGTCCACCAGCGCGGTATCGGCAGCGCGGTAGAGCATCTCCTTGCCCTCGCGGCGCGAGACGATCAGGCCGGACGTTTTTAAAAGACGCAGATGGTGCGAGACGGCCGGACTGGACATGCACATATACTGCGCGATATCCGTCACGCATTCCTCGGTGTGGCACAGCAGCCAGAATATGCGCAGGCGTGTGGGGTCGCCGAGCTGCCCCAATGCCTGCGACACGGTTTCCACTGTTTGCGCGTCGGGCATGGCTTCGGCGAGATGCCGTCTGCTTTCGGCGGTATGGTGATCGTGCATACGCGGAACCTCCTGTTTTTTTCTGCATACTATTATACCATATTCCGCCGGAAAAGTCACTGTTTTTCTGAAAAACCGCTTGACAAACGCAAAAAAGAGGTGTACAATAAATTCAACGATTAAATAAACATTTAATCAAATAGATTCGGGAGGGTACAGATCATGAAAAAGAGCTACAAGATCGACGTGGACTGCGCGGCATGCGCAAACAAAATGGAGGTTGCCGCGGGCAAGACGCCGGGCGTCAAAGCGGTGAGCGTGAGTTTCATGACGCTGAAGATGAAGGTGGAGTTTGAGGACGGCGCAGACGCGGACGCTGTGATGCAGCAGGTGCGCAAAAACTGCAAAAAGGTCGAGAGCGACTGCGAGATTTTTCTTTGATCGGTCGCCGGTTTGAGAGGGGCGGGAGCGGATGAATAAAAAGCAGAAAAAGAACCTGTTCCGGATTCTGAGCGCATCGGTACTGCTCATTGCGCTGCACTTCCTGTCCGTGACGGGCGCCGTGCGCCTGGCGCTGTATCTGGCGTGCTATGTGCTGATCGGCTACGACATCCTGCTCAAGGCGTTCAAAGGCGTGCGCAACCGTCAGCCGCTCGACGAAAACCTGCTGATGGCGGTGGCGACCATCGGCGCGTTTGCGCTGGCGATCTATCAGAAAAGCGGCGATTATACGGAAGCGATCGCGGTCATGCTGTTCTACCAGATCGGCGAGTGGTTCCAGAGCTATGCCGTCGGCAAGAGCCGGCGCAGCATCACGTCGCTGATGGATATTGCGCCGGAGTACGCCAACATCGAGACAGACAACGGACAGCTCCGGCAGGCGGACCCGGACGAGGTGGAGATCGGCTCGGTCATTGTGGTGCGGCCGGGAGAGCGCGTACCGATCGACGGCGTGGTCGTCAGCGGCGTGTCGGCGCTCGATACGGCGGCGCTGACGGGCGAGTCCGTGCCGCGCGACGTGCAGCCGGAGGATGAGGTCGTCAGCGGGTGCATCAATCTGGGCGGCGTGCTGCGTGTGCGTACGACAAAAGCGTATGAGGATTCCACAGTGGCCAAGGTGCTCGAACTGATCGAGGACGCAAGTGCGCGCAAGGCGAAGTCCGAAACATTCATTTCGCGATTCGCCCGAGTGTATACGCCCGTCGTCGTGCTGTCCGCGCTTGCGCTGGCGGTTTTGCCGCCTGTCGTGCTGCTGCTTTGCGGCAGAACGCCCGGCTGGAGCACGTGGGTCTACAGGGCGCTGACGTTCCTGGTCATCAGCTGTCCGTGCGCACTGGTCGTGAGCATCCCGCTGTCGTTTTTTGCCGGGATCGGCGGCGCGAGCCGCAAGGGGATTCTGATCAAGGGCTCCAACTATCTGGAAAGACTGGCGCAGACCAGAACGGTTGTGTTCGATAAAACGGGGACGCTCACACGCGGTGTATTCGAGGTGACGGCGATCCATCCGGATCGGCTTGACGAAAACCATCTGCTGCATCTGGCGGCACATGTGGAGCGCTACTCCAACCACCCGATTGCAAACTCCCTGCGTGCGGCCTATCCGGACGAAGCGGACGACTGCACGGTGGAGGACGTGCGCGAGATCGCCGGACAGGGGATCACGGCGCAGGTAAACGGACAGACGGTCGCGGTCGGCAACTACAAGCTGATGGACGCCGTCGGCGCGAAGTGGCGCGACTGCACCCATGCGGCGGGGACGACGCTGCATGTGGCGATTGACGGCGAATACGCGGGGCATATTGTGATTTCCGACGTCGTCAAGCCGCACAGCGCGCAGGCGATCCGTGCGCTGCGGCAAAACGGCGTGACGCGCACAGTCATGTTCACGGGCGATACACATACGGTTGCCGAAGCTGTGGCGGCCGAATTGAAGCTGGACGCCGTTTACAGCGAGCTGCTGCCGCAGGATAAGGTGGCCGGGGTCGAGCGTCTGCTCGCCGAAAAGAAGTCGGAAAAAGAACTGCTCGCGTTTGTCGGCGACGGCGTGAACGACGCGCCGGTGCTCTCGCGTGCGGATGTGGGGATCGCCATGGGCGCGATGGGCGCGGACGCGGCAATCGAGGCCTCGGACGTGGTGCTGATGGACGACGATCCGCTGAAGATTGCGCTGGCTGTGCGCATATCCCGCAAGTGTCTGCGCATCGTGCGCGAGAACACATGGTTTGCCATCGGCGTCAAGCTCGCATGCCTTGTGCTCGGCGCATGCGGCGTTGCCAACATGTGGATTGCGATTTTTGCCGATGTGGGCGTGATGGTCCTTGCGGTGCTCAACGCCATCCGCTGCATGTTCATTCGGGAGAATACTTGAGATACGCGCATACCCGCGCACAGAGCGGGCATACTATGAGGGCGAATCGTTTCGCGCGCCGTGCGGGATTGACCGACAGGCGGCGCTGCGGAGGGTTTTGCCCGATACGGTTCGCTTGATATAGACAGCCGGACGGCCAAAACGACCGCCCGGCTTCTTTTTTTCGATCTTCGCGGATTTTTGTGGGATAAGAAAACGTCCCCTTGTTTGTCATTGCGAGCGCCTTTATGGCGCGCGGCAATCCGTTCTCCTTCTTGTTCATTTATGCACTGCCGGGGTTACGGATCGCCGCGTCGCTTCGCTCCTCGCGATGACAC
>JAFSYM010000078.1 GCA_017450005.1 Clostridia bacterium | reverse complement strand
TTGCCGCCGAACATATCCTGAATATTGCCGATCAGCACTTCCATGGCGGGTGCGCCGCTGTTGACGGTCGGAACCGACGCAGTGATGACGTCTTCCACGTCAAAGGTTTCCGTTTTCATTTCGGGTTTCTCATATTTCTTTTTCATGACGTTTCCCCCTTATGCGTTCACAAAGCAGGCTTTTGCCGCTGCGCCGTAGTTGTACAGCGCCGCGCCGAGCGGGGCGGTGGCGGCGTTGTTTGCCATCATTTTGGCAAACACGTTGCCGCTGAAGGTGATCATGCCGAGACCGGCGATGGTTACAAGGATTGTTTCGTCCATGTGCTCCGCCGAAATACCGGTCACTTCGATCAGGATGCTGCCGTTCGCTTTTTTGACAAAACGGGCGTTTAAGTTCTCGGTGAGCGCCGCGTTCTGATATGCCGCCGTGACGCCGGCTCTGTTGTACGCCGCCGCCGCGCTTTGGCTGATTCCGGCTGTGTAGAAGCGGAATTCCGGCTTTGTCAGCGCCATAAACGACATGGCGGTCACTGCGCCGGTGCCGTCGTCGAAAGCCGCCTCGCAAGCGTTGACCGCGTCGGTTTGCAAGCCGCTTAGGTCTGCAATCACCGTGTCCGTATAGCCGAGCACGTCGTTCGCCGCCTGCGCGTATTCCAGCATCGCCTGCGCGTATTCCAGCATCGCCTGCGCGAGCGCGCCGATTTCGGCGCCGTAGTCGCCCGCGATCAGCGCGGTGCAGTACTCCCGGACGCTGTAGATGTTCTGCGCAATCTCCTCGCCATCGATGCAGACGACATACCGATCCGCCGCCTGCGCGGGCGCCACGTCGACCGGCACAAGGTACAGACCGTCCGCGTCCCGTTCGAGGGAGGCCCTGTCAAAGAGCGCCGTACCCAGCACGGTTTCGCTGTCGGGCGATTCGTGCCGCACGCCGATCTCCCGTGCGTCGGGACGAGCGTCGAGGTCAAGCAGGAAGGTGATGCGGATACGGTCGTCGATCGACGCGCGCATCTGATCCTGCGGCGCGGGCGGGAGCGGCGGCGTATCGTCGTGCCCCGTGCAGAGGACGAAGGGAATGCCGTATGCCGCCGCGTGCTGCGCCGCAGCGCCGCCGGCGTCCTGCGCGCAAAGATACGCGAGCTGCGAGCAGCCATCAAACGCATAACACTCGATACTGATGACGCTTGACGGGATGTGGATGCCGTCCGCGCCGAGCGCATCGCAGTCCGTAAAGGCAAACGCGCCGATCGTGTGCAGATTCGGTCCGAACGTCACACGCTCCAGGGAGTTACAGGTACTGAACGCATCTTCGCCAATATACTCCACTCCGGGCAGCGAAAGCTCCGTCAGGTTATTACAACTGAAAAACGCACCCCTTCCGATTGTCGTAATGCTCGGCGGAAACCGGACGTCCTGCAAATTATCGCAATAAATAAACGCGTTTTCACCGATGGAGACAAGATTTCCGGGAAGATCTATGTACAAAAAATTCTGATCACGACAATCCTCAAACGCACTGTTGCCGATGGAAACAAGGGTTTCGGGAAGATCTATATCCGTAAGAGCACAGAAAGGAAACGCAGAGTCGCCGATGCTCGTCACGCCGTTTTCAACTATTATGTTCCATATATAGTAACCAAAGACGCTCCACGGTGCAAATACTTCTGATGTCCAGTCGTAATCATACATAGCGCCCGTTCCGCTGATCGTCAGCGTACCGGTGAGTGAAAAACGCCATCGAACGTTGTCGCCGCACTGTCCGGAACAGCAATAGAACTTCTTCCCATTGGCGGCGGCATATGCGGCTGCCGCGCAGGTATCCGTGTCGGAACAAATGAAATCCGGAAAACGGCTTTGGTCGGAAAACACGCCGCTGCCGAAGGCCTGCACGCTCGCGGGGATATGAACGCCGAAAACATACACCCTATTGAACGCGCCGCTGCCAATGTAGGTCACGCCGTCGTCGACAATCGCGCTGTAGCCGTCGTAGTAAGGTATTGCATTCCACGGCGCGGGATTGGAAACGGCATCATAATCGCACATCGGACCGGCGCCGCTGATCCGCAGGATTTCATAACTTAATCCTCTTTCCTCATCCTCCTCGGTGTGCGAGATCCGCCAGTGCACATTGCCGCCGCACTGCCCGGCGCACAGGTAAAACGGTTCGTTGGATTGAGGTGCGTACTGCGTAAAACCGCCCGCGACCGCATACGCCTTTGCAGCGCAGTCGGTGGTTGTGGAACAGATGTACATCATAGTCGTCCCGTCGAACGCGCCGCTGCCGATGCTTGTCACGCTCGCGGGGATATGGGCATTCCACACCATCCTACCGATGCTGCCAAGATCGCGGAATGCATTGTTCCCGATGCGCGTCACGCCGTCCTCAATAAGGATCCTATGAAATGATCCCTCCGCTGCGGACGACCACGGCGCCGGATTCGCGCTGTCAAAGTCATACATCGGACCGGTCCCCCGGATAATCAGCAACTGGTTTTCGATCGTCCATTCCAGGTTGTCGCCGCACTGCTCGGCGGCACAACACTGAAACGGGATGCCGTTGGCGTCCGCATACGTCTGCGCCGCGCCGTTTTCGACCGGAGAGCAGATATACGCTAAAGAGGTACATCTGCTGAACGCGCTGCTGCCGATAGTCTGCACGGCGGTCGGAATATGGATGTTCGGCAGACTGAAGCAATCGCCGAATACGCCCGCGCCGAGACTGGTCGTGCCGAGCGGGATGTTCACGTTCGTCAGGTTCTCACAGCCGAAAAACGCTCCGACGTCGAATTCCGCTACCGTGTTCGGGATGATAACAGACGTCAATGAGGTGCAGTACGAGAAAGAACTGCGGTCGATGCGTGTCATGCCGGAAGGGATGTCGATCCTCGTCAGATTCGTACAGTTTGAAAAAGCCGCAATGCCGGTGCCCGTCTGGCTGCTGCTGAGCGTCGCGCGCACAAGACCCGTGCATTCAAAAAACACGCTGTTTTCCAGCTCTGTCACGTTGTCAGGTATGGTCACGCTCGTCAGATTCGTACATCCGCGGAAAGCGGAATGCGGCAGCATCGTCACGCCGCTGCCGATCGACAGATTGGTGATCCCCGTGCATCCCCAAAACACGCCCGTGCCGAGCGCCGTAACGCTGTCCGGAATCGTGACCGCCGTCAGAGAGACGCATTCACCGAACGCAAATTTGCCGATAGACGTCAGATTGCCCGAAAAACTCAAACTCACAAGATTGGAGCAGTATGCGAACGCACGCGCGCCTATGCTCGTGACGTTGCTTTCAAGGACGACGGCGGTAATGTCTTCGCGGTCATAGTACCACGGCGGCGCGTTCGTGGGAAGATCTCCGGCGAGACCCCCGGCATCATCTTCCCTGCCGTAGTTGAACATTTCGCCCGTGCCGCTGATTGTCAGCGTGCCGTTTGCAAGCGTCCATGTCAGATGGTCGCCGCACGTGCCGTTCGCGCTCGCCGTCAGCGAAAGACCGCCGAAAGCGGACAGCGCAATCACGACGCTCAACAGCAGGCTGCACATTCGTTTCCATCTTCTTTGCATACGTCATGCCTCCTTCATTCCTGACCGTATAGTGATCGCATTTGGTCATCCTATAATCCCTGATATCGGTTCCATTGTACGGCGTCGGGCTGCTTTCGCACAACCTAACCGGCGTGAATTGCCCCGTTTGGGGAGAAGAATCGGCGCTGCACACGATTTGCGCCGCATACAGCGCCAATCAAGGCGTATTATCCATGCATATTGCCCGGTATACCGACATGGACTTCCATGCCGTCGCCGACGGTCGGTACCCTGAAGCACGCTTTGGCTGCCTCGCCGTAGGCATACAGCGCTGCGCCGAGCGCTTCCGTCGCGCTGTTGTCCGCCATGAGTTTGGCAAAGTCGTTGCCCGCGAAGGTGATCGTGCCGAGGCCGTCGATCGCAACCGTGATCGTTTCGTCCATTTCCTCCGCCAGCACGCCCGTGACCTCCAGCAGAATGGCGCCGTTCAGGTTCTTGACGAACCGTGCCGCTGCGCCGTTCACGCCGCTGACCGAAATCCGGCTGTTGAGCGCAGCCGCCTCGGCTTCGGTCATGTCCCGCATGTAGAAGCGGAATTCCGGCTTCGTCAGCGCCATAAACGATACGCTGCGGATTTTGCCGGTCGTATCGGACAGACGCGGCGTCCATGCCTTTGCCGCGTCGGAATGGAGATCCGTCACGGCGGAGATTGTCTCGTCTGTGTAGTCGAAGAAGTTGTTTGCCGCCTGCCCGTAATCGAGCACCGCCTGCGCGAGTGCGGCGACCTCGTCGCTGTATCCGCCGGCCGTCAGCGCATTGCAGTAATCCTTGACGCACGCGTCGAGCTGTTCGCCGTCGATATACACGGTCACGGTGTCGGCGATCTGCGCCGGCGCGATCTGCACCGCGATCTTATACAAGCCGCCCTCAACCTGCGGCAGGGCGCTGAAGTCGCTGAACGTTTCGCGCTGTTCGTCGCCGTTCAGGTCTTTGTACACGACCGTCACGGTTTCGGCGCCGCGCGCGTCAAGATCGAGCAGCAAATTCACGCCGATCTGATCGCCGATTGTCACGCTGATCAGATCCTGCGGGATTTTCTCCCACTGCGCCACCAGCGTTTCATCGGTCGGGCCGATTCTGTAGTAGCATTGGTTGGGGTCATTGTACAGATTCGGGTTTTCCGCCGGGTTAATGATACTGCCGGCAAACTGTGCGCCGTTTGCCGGAGCGAAACCTGCAAAACGGTAACCGTCCCGTTTGAGCGGGCCGCTATTGTCATCAAAGAGCCGCAGCCAGTAACCGTAAACGGTAGAAACTGTGTACGAGTCATAATTCTTATAAGAGGACGTCGCTGTCTGTATGGTACGATACCCGCCGTTTGGATCGACCGTGATCGTGTACGTATTATACGCCCAGCCCGCACACAGTTCGGTATCCTCATGCAGCGTGATCGAGGTGAGCGGAGAACCGGCGGGCGTCAGCACGCCGTGGTACCTGTTGTCCGAATACCATCCGGTAAAGCTGCATCCGGTATAGCGGACGCAGGACGCATCCGGAAGCGTGACGGTCGTGCCGGCATTCACGCGGATCGTGCCGCCGCTGTTCGCCCACTGCGTGCCGGGCGTCCATCGCTCCACATTCTGCAGCGACAGCGTGATCTGCCGGATTGTCCATTGCGCGATCAGATGTGCGCCGCCCATCGGCGCACCGGTCTGTGTCGTATCGAAAACATAATACCAATCAGCGCCCTGCTGAACCACCGTGCCCGCTCCGCTCGTCTTTGTCCAGCCTGCAAACGCGTAGTCCGTCCTGCGCAGATCCCCTGAACCCGGAAGCCGGTAGCCCGGCTTTGCCGCGCCGTTGACTGTAATCATCATCCGGTAATCCGGGTCGAAGAACAGATAGCGTTCTCCGGAGGCCGGACCCGTGTTCGAGTTCGTCCAACTGCCGGCGCTGGGATTCAGAAACACGGTATTGTTATCGAAACCGAACTGCGCGGCAGCCGTATCGTTCGACGTGCCGAATTGATAGCGCATCGGATTCGTAAGCGTTCCGGTCGCGCCCGGAAGGAGCGTCCAGCCGCTGATGCGGAAATACTGCGAGGAATACGGAACGATCAGGTCGACGGTCGAGCCGGCTGTGCCGTTATACACTTTCTCCGAGGACAGCGCACTCGCATACTGTGTTCCGGTATACGGCGCCCAAACACCGTAGCCGGGCTTGGCCGTCAGAATAACCGGAATTGCCTGCCACCGTGCCGTCAGCGTGCGGTTCGCATTGCCGAAGACATACGTGCTGCCGTTCCATGTGCCGCCTTCGCCGCTCTCACCGTCCAGCGTCCAGCCCTGAAAGACATAGCCGTCCCGTGTCGGCTGCTGCGGTACATAGCTGTCGCCTGCGCCGCTTGTAACCGTTCTGGACGTCGTTGAGCCGCCCGACCACATACCGCCGTTCGGATCGAGCGTCAGCGTGGTCTGCACCCGCTGCCACATTGCGCTCAGATGGCCGGTCGAATACCCAAACGTGTATGTGCTGCCGTTCCAACTGCCGTCGGTGCCGCTGAACGTCCAGCCCGTGAACGTATATCCGCTGCGCGTCGGCGTTTCGGTCGGCGTAAAGATGGTACCCGGCGCCTGCGAATAGGATTTGGGCGCCGTCGAGTTATCCGCCCACTTGCCGCCGTTCGGCTGCAGGAACAGAGTGGATGTCGTTTCCGCCGCCGCAATGATCCCGCCCGACGTGCTGAGCGCACAGGACAGAATCATCAGAACAGCCAGAACGACGCCGACCGACCGGCGTCCGACCTGTTTGACTGTTTTCATAGCAAACCCTCCCGTAGTATTTCCGAATCGTACTGCTTGTGTCAATTTTTATTTTACACATCCGGAGGATGCGCGCAAGCGATTCGGCGTGAACGCGTCGGTTTTCGGAGTAAACGGCAGATTTTCCATGTCGTGCACGCTTTGTAAAATATTACTAAAAATTTTTCTTGACTTTTCCGAAAACCTATGCAAAAATGATAATACAAAAGATTTGGAGGGACAACCATGAAAAAAGCACTCATATTTATACTTGTCTGCTTGTTCGCGTGCAGTTGCGTTCTGCCGTGCGTCGCGGCGGAAAAAACCGCTGCACAGCAAGAGACGATCACACTCGGCCAGTGGCCGCAGAGCCGTGTCACAAGCTTAATAAAGCTCGTCGAACTGAACCAAAAGCTGAAAGGATGCAGCCCGGACTGGCAGACAGACTTCCTGCCGGACGGCAGAACCGTGCAGTATGCCGACGTAGCCGTAGCACAATCGTCGCAGAACGGTCTGTCCGTCCAAACGCTTCGCCCAACGCACCGCGTCGTACGGATTGACGGCGGCGCGTATCAGTGGTACAACTGGGAGCCGCTGACGTGGGAATGGGTGTCTTATCACGGACTCGGTGTGCTGGTCTGCACATCGGTCGTGTTCGTTGTCGAAAACAACGATAATGCAGTGATCACGTGGCTGCAGGATTCGTTTTATCGAAATGCGCTGTCCGCCGGCGAACAGTCAAAGTGGGCTCTGTGTAAGCCCACACACGGTATGACTAACGATTCTGTCGCTGCAGTCGGCGCGTATGCGGCGCTGTACGGCGCGGACGGTTCTTCGTATTATCAAATTGAAGATCCGGAAATTCCAGAACCGCCGCAGCCGGAAACGCCTACCTTCGCAGAAGATCCGAGGATGCAGCGGGAAATATCTGACGCGGGTCAAAAAGACAGCGGCGCAAAAGGCGCTGCCAAGGCAGAAAAAAGCACACCTGTCTGTACAAAACAGGCGTGCAAAAGCTCTGCGTTCATCGGTGTGCGTCCGGTGCTCGTGTGGAAGAATCAACCCTATGCGGGCGGCATCATCAGTTGGCTGCTTCGTTTGCTCGGTCTTTGATCTCTAACGCCAGATCTACCGTAAATATTCCGTTTTCCTGCGTAAATCTCAAATTATCGCTGCCGTATTTTGCGGCAGCTTTTTTCATGCTCCGCGTGCCGAATCCGTGGCGGGATTTGTCCGCCTTGGTCGTTTCCACACCGTCTGCGCGTACCGTAACCTTTCCGACAAACGGATTCTGAATGCGCACAAATACTTCACCGCCTGCTATGCGGGACGAGACGGTCACTTCACAAGGCTTTCCCAGCTTGCGGCACGCCTCCACGGCGTTATCGAGCGCATTGGGAAAGATGGTGTAAATATCCTCCGGCGCGATGCCCGCGGCCGGGAACAGACTGCCCTGTTTCCAGACGATTTGTATGCCGTCCTTTTCGGCGGTCTGCTGCGCGCATTCGAGCACGGTGTCGAGCATTGTATTGCCCGTGGCGTAACGCGGACGCGCATACTCGATGCTGCGGTCAAAATGCCGCAGCATTTCCTCGGCTTCCGCAATGCGTCCCTCGTGCAGACACGCCGCCAGGGGCCGTATCTGCTTTGGAAAATCGTGGCGGAAGATGCGCAGCTCCTCGTTTTTGGCCTCCATCTGCGCGTAGTGGCGGATCTGCATATCCACCATGGTTTTGTAGTTTTCTTCGGAAACCTTGGTACGCAGCAGAACGACCGCGCTGTAAATCGCCGTGCCCGTAAACAGCGGAATGTTGGCAAGAGAAAAGATCAGCTCCGTCGGACGTGCGCCGGAATGGTTGACGCCGAACATCAGCAGCGTCGTCATGAACACGATCAGCGTCAGCACGATCAGCACATACAGCGGCGCATTGATGCGGGCAACGAGCAGCGCGCTGTCCTTTTTGCGCGCATAGGCGAGAAAGAATCCCGCCGCGATAATCAGTCCCGCTGCGCAAAGCAGCACGTCCAGCAGCAAGTCCAGCGCGGTGTTGTCTGCGGCAAAAGAATAGTCAAAAAAGAGAATCAGCACAAAGTATTTGAGCACGTCGATCAGATTGCCGCCGAAAACGACAATGCAGCTTTTCCAGAAGCCCTTGCGCGGGAAAAAGAGAATCGTGCAGAGAAACGGGTAGACCACCTGTACAAAGGACAGGATTTTCGGCGCCCCGATCCCCTTTAATTCCTGCAAGCCGTACAGAACCGCGATACCGGTACAAAGCGCAAAAACCGTCAACGCTTTCCACAGCCGAAAACGAAACGGCAAATGAAAAACGGTGACGGTCGTCATCAGACAAAACAGGACAAACAGGAGATTGTCCAGAACGGAAACCGCACAGAATACGCCGAGAGAACTGCCGATCCACGCCGCAGCAGCCTGCATGATAAGCACCTCGTTTACATGGAGTTGAGGTTGAAATTGAAGTCTCTGTACGCTTGCTGGAACGCCTTGAACCGGCTGACGTCCACGCGGTCGCCCGATTTCATGATGATGGTCTTTTTGTCATAGCTGGCTACGTGCATCATATTCACGATGAAGGAGCGATGCACACGGAAGAACAGCTCCGGCGGCAGATACTTCGTTTCAAGCTCGGAGAGCAGGATCGGATACTCCACGCACCGGTCCTGAAAATAAATCAGCGATTTCTTGTCCGACGCCTGGATATACAGAATATCCTGCGTATATACTGTATCATAACTGCCGTCCCGTTTCAACTGCAAACGGTAAAAAAACGACGACTTATAAAATTGATCCAGCTTTTTAAAAATCTGCTGCGGCTCCACAGGCTTGCGCAAAAACCCGTCCGCATAGACCTGCTCGTTGATGATGCGTTCGGCTATATTGTCATAGCCGGTCAAAAAGCAGATCGTGACGGCATTGTTGAATTTCTGCCGCAGTTGCAGCGCAAGCGTGATGCCGTCCATTTCCTCCATCATGTAGTCGAGAATATACAGATCGAACCGCCCCTGCTGCTTGAGCAGAGAATGACCCGACGTGAACATGTCCACCGAAATGTCATAATCGTGCGACGCCGCGTAATCCTGTATCAGCTTTTTGATCGCCTCGATTTCGCACCGTTCGTCGTCGCAGAGCGCAATACGCATATTCTACCCCTCCAATGCATGGCACGTACCGCTTTTTTCCGTTACCAGTTTACGAAAAAAGAGAATATCTGTCAAGCGTTTCGGCGTGAATCGTACTGTTTTCGGAGTAAAAAAGAATACGGCAGTCGACCGCGTGCCCGCACAATTGATTTCGTGCGGAAAATATGCTATACTCTGTGCCGAAAAAAGCAGAAACAGGTGAGAGCACATGATGACACACTGCACACTCTGCCCGCGTAAATGCGGCGCCGACCGCACGGCAGGATACGGCTTTTGCGGCGTCGGTCAAAATCCCGTCGTCGCCCGCGCAGCGCTGCACCATTTTGAGGAGCCGTGTATCAGCGGCACACGCGGAAGCGGCGCGGTTTTCTTTTGCGGCTGCAATCTGCGGTGCGTCTACTGTCAGAACGCGTCGATCAGCCGCGGGCAAAACGGCCGGGAGATTTCGCCCGCGCGTCTGCGTGAAATCTATTTTGAGCTGATCGATCAGGGCGCGCACAACATCAACCTCGTCACCGCCTCCCACTTTGCCGAAGCGGTCGCCCTCTCGCTCGAGGGCGGACTGCCCGTACCGGTCGTGTGGAACTGCGGCGGGTATGAGCGCGTCGAAACACTGCGCATGCTTGAGGGTAAGGTGCAGATTTATCTTCCCGACTTCAAGTATGCCGACGCTTCGCTTGCCGCGCGTTACTCCGCGGCGCCGGATTACCCGTCTGTCGCCGAAGACGCTCTGCTGGAAATGTACAGACAGACCGGCGACTACACCGCGGACGAAGACGGACTGCTGCAAAGCGGCGTGCTGATCCGCCACCTTGTTCTGCCCGGCAGCATTGAAAACACACGCGGTGTAATCGACACGGTGCGCCGCCTCTTCCCGCGGGACGGTCAGGTTCTTTTCAGCCTTATGAGCCAATACACACCGGTCGTCGATCTGCCGCGGTTTCCCGCACTCTGCCGCCGCCTGACAGAAGCGGAATATGATGAAGCGCAGCAGTATCTGTTCGACAGCGGCATCGAGGACGGATTCGTGCAGGATCGGGAATCCGCTGAGGCTGACTACATTCCGGCCTTTGACGGAACCGGCGTTTAACAACACGGTTCGACAAAAGCGCGCCGATTCAAAGAAAATCCGACATAATGCCGGTATTGCAAAATGCAGCCGGATCTGCTATACTTCCGATAAAGACAGAGGATGTGAATATATGGAAATTCTGAAAGAGATCGCATTTGACCCGGCATATGAATCCGCCGTCAGTCTGGAGAACGGCGTGACGGTTTATGCACGCGCAGACGGCGTCGGCATCGGTTCGGACGGCAAGCGCTATGTCCGCGTCTCGCAGAACGCCGACACGGTATCTATGCCGTCGGACACACCCTGGTTCTTTGATGACCCGAATCCTGTGCCGATTCATGAAATCGCGCCGGTGGATATCGGCTGGACGCCCGATGCGGATTCTCCCGTTATTCTGCAGGCAGAAGAGGATGTTGAAAATGAAGATTTTCAAAGAGACAGCCAGTGATCCGAATTATATCGGCGCCGCAACGCTGGAAACCGGTGTCACCGTATTTGCCCGTGCAGACGGAACCGGCGACGGTACGGACGGAAAACGGTATTACCGCGTAAGCCGGGAGGTGGCAACCGAGCCTATGCCGCCGGACCCGATCTGGTTGTTCGAGGAGTACGATCCGAATCCGATTCCTGATTCGATCCTGATCGACGTCGGTTGGACAACGCAGGCAGACGGCCCTGTCATCCTCCGAGACGACGACGCATAAATACCGGCTGCCCCCGTTTTTTAAGAAACATCACAAAAAAACAAGCTGTTCTTTTTGCAGTTGCAATCATCATGTTGCGGCATTAGAACAGATAGATTTGGTGTGCCCGCAATTCAATCCTAACCCTGCACCCGTCCGAATGCATACGGTTTCATTCGGACGGGTGCTTTTTGCCGTTTTGCGTTCAGACTGCATAAGCCCGCCCGTTCGGCAACATATGCGCTAATAATAAACCGTCATTGCTATGACAGATTTCACTTGATTGTACCCGCAAGGTATGTAGTGTTATGTTAATACAAATACTCTACTGAAAAATATGATTGCGAATATGTTAGAAAAGGGTCTTGTTCCGTTTTCATGTTTACGTTGTCATGGTTAGACATTGCAGAGATTGAACTGTCTGCCTTAACGACACAATGTTTGTTCGGCGTCAGAATTCCGTCTATTGATGCCTTGAATAAAGAACTAAGCTCGTGGTCATCCGTACGTAATTCCTCACAAAAGTCTGTTTCTTGGCAGTTCCCTTCTGCGGATGCCAGAATCAAATTAAAACACAGTTCTTCAGGCTTGCGCAGTTCTCGAATGCTCTGCTTCCAATTCTCGTCAAGATGTCCGGTATGACAACCGACGTCAGACTTGTGCAGTCCTCGAATACACACATTCCGATTTCCGTCACGCTGTCCGGAATGGTGACTTCCGTCTCCGTCCCGCGGTATTTGATTCGTTTACCATATTCGATCTCGAAGCCCTCTGACATGTTTTCTCCTCCTGTCTTCCTGGCTTCATCATAACATAAAGCGAACGGAATACAATATAAAACTGTTTCGCAAAGGAGCAAAAAATTTTCTTCAATGTGCTTGACAAATCGTTTTTGCCGTGCTAAACTATACAAACAACAAATGCGATGACGGAACTATTGCTTTCGGCATACGCGCTCCAGAGAGCCGGCGGTTGGTGTGAGCCGGTGCGCAGCCCCTGGCAAGTCTCCTTCCCGAGCAGGAGCGTTGAACGGAGTCCTCTCCCGCGTAGGCGCTTCCGGCCGGCCCCCGTTACCGGGCACAGGACTTGCTGGAGTCCGATGAGCGGCCGCTTGCGGGCGGCAATCAGGGTGGTACCGCGGAATTTTTTTCGTCCCTGAGACCTCGACGGGTCTCAGGGATTTTTATTTTCATTTTGAAAGGATGGTTCACATGAAACAAGTTCTCCTGTTCGACAGCACGCTCTGCCGCGAAAACGGCGCCTACAGCTTCAAAGAAAAAATCGAGATTGCGCGTCTGCTTGAAAATCTCGCAGTCGATGCGGTGGAACTGCCGCTCATTGAAAACATCCGTACCGACGTGCTGCTCGTCAAAACGATCTCCTCCTTCGTCAAAAAGAGCGTTCTGTCCGTCGACGCGGGCGGCACGGCAGAGGGTATAGAGAATGCCGCCGCCGCACTGGCCAGCGCCGCGCACGGCCGCATCCGCATTTCGCTCCCCGTCTCCACGGTCGGCATGGAATACGGCTACCACAAGAAAGCACCGAAGATGCTCGCGCTCGCCGAATCGCTCGTGGCCAAGGCCAGAGAAGTATGCGCCGACGTGGAGTTCTGCGCACTCGACGCGACGCGCGCAGAGGAAGGCTTCCTGCCGCAGCTTGCAAAGGCAGTCGTCGCGGCTGGCGCCACGGCGTTCACGCTGTGCGACATTGAGGGCACCATGCTCCCGGACGCGTTCACCCGCTTCATTGCCGATTTCCTGCGCGACGCCGCCCTGCCGCAGAACGTACTCGTCGGCGTGCAGTGCAGCAACGCAAACGGCCTGGCTGCCGCATGCGCGGTGATGGCCGTACAGGCGGGCGCGCACTGCGTCAAAACCGCCTGCGGCGGCACGATCACGGATCTGGGCGTTTTCGGCACACTGGTGAAAAACTGCGGCCGCGACTGCGGTCTGCACGCCGGTCTGGAGCTGACGCGGCTCGGCCGTATCCTCTCGCAGATCACGCGCATCTCCGGCGGTACGTTCACGGAATCCGCCGCCGACACGGCCGAAAGCGAGGAGGGCTTCCACTTCGACGAAAAGGATTCGCAGGAGACCATCGCCGTCGCTGTGCGCAAGCTCGGCTACGACCTGTCCGCCGAGGATGAGGTGAAGGTCTATGAGGAATTCCGCCGCGTGGCGATCAAAAAGACCGTCGGCGTCAAGGAGCTTGAGGCGATCGTCGCCTCCGCCGCGCTGCAGGTGCCGAACACATACAAACTCATCAGCTACGTCATCAACACCGGCAACGTCATCTCCCCGTCCGCGCAGATCAAGCTCGAAAAGGACGGCAAGATCCTCAGCGGCATCGGCATGGGCGACGGCCCGATTGACGCGGCGTTCCTGACGATCGACCAGATTGTCGGCCGGCATTATGAGCTGGACGACTTCCAGATTCAATCCGTGACCGAGGGCAAGGAAGCGATGGCGTCCACGCTCGTGAAGCTGCGCTTCGACGGCAAGCTGTACTCCGGCAACGGCATTTCGACCGACATCGTGGGCGCCGGCATCCGTGCCTACGTCAACGCACTGAATAAAATCGTTTATGAGGAGGATGCAAGATGAAGCTCTCATTTTCAACCAAAGGCTGGCACGGCAAATCGTTTGATGATTTCTGCGCCATGGCCAGGGATCTGGACTTCGGCGGGATTGAGCTGCACAACACGCACAGCGCGCTGTTCACGCAGCCGGACGGCGCATTCTACGAATACAGCGCCGCCGCGACGCGACGCATACTCCTCGATGAAAAAATCGCGCTGCCCTGCGTGGACGCGATCTGCGACCCCGGCGATCCGGCTGTGCGCGGGCAGGCGCTGGACGAAGTGCGGCGCTGCATGGACATTGCCGCTGCAATGCGTGTGCCGTGTGTGCGCCTGAAGGTGTACGCGTCCGGCAACGCCGCCGCGGTCAGCGCAGAGGTCGAGGCATTTCTGCGCGAGGTGCTGCCGCAGGCAGAGGAACAAAACGTCGCGCTGCTGGTCGAAAGCTCCGGCGTGTTCAGCAACACCCAGACTTTGCGCGACCTGCTCAACAGCTTTGCCGATGAGCACATCGCCGCGCTGTGGGATATGACGTCCACATTCTTTATCGGCGGTGAAACTGCCGAAACGTCCATCACCAACCTCGGCGCGTACGTGCGCCATGTGCACATCAAGGACGCCGAAGTGACTGACGACGGCGTGGCCTACTGTCTGATGGGTGAAGGCTCGCTGCCGATCGACGATATGATCCTCGCGCTGCGCTCGGTCAACTACAGCGGCTTTGTTTCACTCGAATGGGATCCCGCCTGGTGTCCGGAGATCGACGATATGGAGATCGTTTTCGCGCAGTTCGCCGGCTTCATGCACCCGTACCGCGATACGGCTGCCGCCGCGCCGACGCTGTACAGCAACGAAGCGCACACCGGCAAATACGTGTGGAAAAAAGAAATTCTGATCGACGAAACCTTCCCGCAGGTGCTCGACCGCATGGTAGAAGAATTCCCCGATCAGTACGCGTTCAAATATACGACGCTCGACTACACGCGCACCTACCGGGAATTCCGCGACGACGTGGACAACTGTGCGCGTGCGCTCGTGGCCATGGGCGTGCGTGCCGGTTCAAAAGTAGCAATCTGGGCCACCAATATCCCGCAGTGGTACATCACGTTCTGGGCGACGACCAAGATCGGCGCCGTGCTCGTGACGGTCAACACCGCCTACAAGATTCACGAAGCGGACTACCTGCTGCGCCAGTCCGACACGCACACGCTCGTCATGATCGAAAGCGCGCTGGACTCCGACTACTCCGGCATTATCTCCGAGCTTTGCCCCGAGCTGCAGAACACGCCCAAAGGCAAGCCGCTGCACTGCCGCAGACTGCCGTTCCTGCGCAACGTGATCACGGTCGGCTTCAAAAAGCAGGGGTGCCTGACGTGGGAAGAGTTTATGGCGCGTGCCGACGACGTACCTGTCGAGGACATCCACCGCATGGCAGCCGCCGTGCGCAAGGACGACGTGTGTAATATGCAGTATACCTCCGGCACCACCGGCTTCCCCAAGGGCGTGATGCTCACGCACTACAACGTCGTCAACAACGGCAAGTGCATCGGCGACCGCATGGAGCTGTCCACCGCCGACCGCATGATGATCCAGGTGCCGATGTTCCACTGCTTCGGCATGGTGCTGTCCATGACAAGCTGCATGACGCACGGCGCGACGCTCTGCCCGATCCCCTACTTCTCCGCGAAATCCTCGCTCGCCTGTGTCAATCAGGAGAAGATCACCGTCTTCAACGGCGTGCCGACGATGTTCATCGCCATGTTCGAGCATCCCGACTTTGCCAAGACGGACTTCTCCTATATGCGCACGGGCATCATGGCCGGCAGCACCTGCCCCGAATCGCTGATGCGTGAGGCACAGGAAAGGATGCACATGATCGGCATCACCAGCGTCTACGGCCAGACCGAATCGTCGCCCGGCTGCACGATGACCGACTGGAAAAAGCCCGTTGAGCTGCGCACCGGCACGGTCGGCAACGCCTTCCCTGAGGTCGAGTGCAAGGTGATCGACCCCAACACGGGCGAGGATCTGCCCGACGGACAGGACGGCGAATTCGTCGCGCGCGGCTACAACGTGATGAAGGGCTACTACAAAATGCCGCAGGCCACCGCCGCCGCCATCGACGCGGACGGCTGGCTGCACACAGGCGACCTTGCCCACCGCGACCCGAACGGCTACTACCGCATCACCGGCCGTCTCAAGGATATGATTATCCGCGGCGGCGAGAACCTGTACCCGAAAGAGATCGAGGAATTCATCTTCACGCACGACAAGGTGCAGGACGTGCAGGTCATCGGCGTGCCGGACGAACAGTACGGCGAGGAGGCCATGGCGTGCATCATCCTCAAGCCGGGCGAAACGTGCACCGAGGCGGAAATGCGCAAGTACATCGTGGAGCATCTGGCGCGCCACAAGGTACCGCGCTACATCGAGTTCGTCGACAGCTTCCCGATGAATGCCGCAGGCAAAATCCAGAAGTTCAAGATGCGCGAGGCCGCCATCGAGAGATTGGGATTGAAGGCTTAACCTATACAAATTAACAAACGCTGCGCAAGACCATGACGGTTTTACGCAGCGTTTTATTATACCCAATCTCTCATAGTTTTAAGTAATATCAATTTGAAGTTTATCTAACAACGTCTGCGTAGCCTTGGTGATTTCGCCGGTATACCAGACGTTGTTGATGTTTACAGAGCGAATGTATTTGAGATGGCAAAGGAAATCCGA
>JAFSYM010000077.1 GCA_017450005.1 Clostridia bacterium | reverse complement strand
GGTGTGCGAGGGGACGAGAGATTTTTTCGGCAGATTGTACAAAAAATCTGCCGGCTTGCTGACGCAAGGCAAGGATTTTTGGTGCAATATGACGGAAAAAGATCCATTCCTTCGTGCGCATCGGATTTAATCAGTGCTTCCCTTATTCTTCACGCCGTTTCTTTCGCCGCACGCGGTTGATGTGCCGCTCAAAATCGCCGTTGTCCAGAAGCTGCGCGAGCACGTACTGCATGAACGTCGGCACCGTACAAGCGTAAAAGCCCAGACGCGCCTCATACAGCGGCACAAGCGTCTCCGGCAGCACCATATACCCCACGCGCACCGAGGGTGAGACCGTCTTGGAAAATGTGTTCAGGTACAAAACATTGTCGCGCGCGGCATGTGCGAAGAGCGTTTCCTCCGATTTGCGCGAGACAGAAAACTCCGACTCAAAGTCATCTTCAATCAGGTATCGACCCGCATACGCCCACTGCAAATACTCATGCCGTTTTGACGCGCTTGCCGTCACACCGCTTGGGAAACTCCGATAAGGCGTGACATGCAGCACATCGGCGTGCGAAGACGCGAGCGCACGGCTGTCGACTCCGTCCCGTCCGAGCGGCAGCATCTCGACCTGCACGTCGCACGCCTCATATACGCGCCGGATCTGTTTGTATGACGGCGTTTCGATCGCCCACACACGCTCGCGGCCGAGCAGCTCGACAATCCGGCTGTACAAAAATTCCGATCCGGAGCCGATCACAATCTGTTCCGGCCTTACGTGCATGCCGCGGCTGCGCGCAAGATATCCGGCAATCGCCTGCCGCAGCTCCGGCAGTCCTGCTCCCGGTGCACGCGATAGAATCCCGTCGCCCAGATCGCTCATGACGCGGCGCATTGTCTTCGTCAGCACCGAAACGGGAAACTCCGAGGCGTCTGCGCGCTCGTGCACGGGATAGGGCCGCGGCTGCACATGCTGCGGCGAAGCAGCAAACGGATCGCCGGGCCGGAACTGTGCAAAGATTCCGCTGCGCTGCCGGGCAACGGCATACCCTTCGTCGCACAGCAGCGCGAGCGCATGTTCCACCGTCACCAAGCTCCATCCCGTCTGCTCGGCAATCACACGTTTGGACGGCAGCCGCGCGCCGTATGCATACACGCCGCCGATGATGTTGTCGCGCAGACGGCGGTACAGCTGCAAGTACGCCGGTTCTGTCCGTTTATTCTGTTCTGTCTGTTTCATCTGGTCTTATAAAAAACTCCTTCTCTGATTATTTCCATACATCCAGTTGCAGTATATACTGAAGCAAAGAAAAAATCAAGGGGTTGATGACATGACACACAAAAGCAAACGATCCATCGCATGGCTGACGACGACTGCGCTGCTGATGGGCATGACGGTCGTGATGTGCGCTGTCAGCATCCCCGTCCCCGGCGGTCATCTGTACCTGTGCGACGCGATCATCGTCACGGCGGCAATCCTGCTCGACCCGGTTGCTGCATTTCTGGTCGGCGGCGTCGGCACATTTCTGGGCGACCTGCTGTTTTACCCGGCGCCGATGTTCGTCTCGCTCGTCAGCCACGGTCTGCAGGCGATCCTCATTTCCATCTTTGCGCACTATGTGCTGAAAAAACACCCGATGCTCTCCGCCGGAATCGGCGCATTGCTCGGCGGCGCGGTCATGGTGGTCGGTTATACGCTCGGGCGCATCTTTGTCTATGCCGCGCCCGATCTCACGCGCGAGGCTGCCGTCGAGATTTCGATTCTCAAACTGCCGTTCGAGATCTTGCAGGCGTTCGTCGGCTCGGCGGTCGGTCTGCTGCTGTGCGGCAAGGGCGGTCTGCGGCGGCTGTACGGCAAGATGCAGCAGCGGATGCGCACGCAATGACGAAACGCCATCGCAATCTCTTCGCGGACGGCTGCGGTCGTCCGCTTATTTTTAGGTTCATCACGGAATTTTGTGGGATAGGATTGCATCCTTTGCACAAGCGCCATATCTTAGCCTCCCCTGTGTAAGGGCGCGGGTGTCCGGTGGACACCTCTGCCGCAGGCAGAAGCGCCGACCGAGCCGGCAGGCGAGACGGTGGGCGCCGAAAGGCG
>JAFSYM010000076.1 GCA_017450005.1 Clostridia bacterium | reverse complement strand
TGCGCAGATGGACGGCGCGATTCTTGTTATCGCTGCGACCGACGGCCCGATGGCGCAGACCAAAGAGCATCTTCTGCTTGCCCGTCAGGTGGGCGTGCCCTACATCATTGTTTACATGAACAAGATTGACCAGGTCGACGACGAAGAGCTCCTTGAGCTTGTCGAAATGGAAATCCGTGAGACGCTCGACGAGTACGAATTCCCCGGCGACGACACGCCGATCATCAAGGGTTCCGCTCTGAAGGCTCTCGAGTACAACGGCAACGACGTCAACGCTCCGGAGCTTGCCTCCATCTGGGAGCTGATGGATGCTGTCGACAGCTACATCCCGACGCCCGACCGTAAGTCCGACCTTCCGTTCCTTATGCCTGTTGAAGACGTGTTCACGATCACCGGTCGTGGTACCGTCGCCACCGGCAGAGTGGAGCGCGGCCAGCTCAAGACCGGCGAAGAAGTTGAAATCGTTGGCCTGAGCGAAGAGAAGAGAAAGACCGTCTGCACCGGTATCGAAATGTTCCGCAAGATCCTCGACTACGCCGAGGCCGGCGACAACATCGGCTGCCTGCTGCGCGGTGTGCAGAGATCCGAGATCGAGCGCGGTCAGGTTCTTTGCAAGCCCAACTCCATCCATCCCCACACCAAGTTCCGCGGCCAGGTTTACGTCCTGACCAAGGATGAAGGCGGCCGTCATACTCCGTTCTTCAACAACTATCGTCCGCAGTTCTATTTCAGAACGACCGACGTTACCGGCGTCATCTCCCTTCCCGAAGGCACTGAGATGTGCATGCCCGGCGACAACGTCGAGATGGACGTTGAGCTGATCACTCCCATCGCTATCGAAGTCGGTCTGCGTTTCGCTATCCGTGAAGGCGGCAGAACGGTCGGTTCCGGCGTTGTTATCGCGATCAACGAATAATTACTTTTCTATCTAACGCAAAAGCCCTGCTGTGATATCACGGCAGGGCTTTTATCTATCCTCTCTCTATATACCGTCTGGCGACGTACCCGCTGCCGATCCCGCTGAGCACCTGTACCCAGTCCGGCAATGTGCGCAGAATCACGACGATATCGCCGTTCCGAAGACTGCCGATAACCGGGGCATTCATGCTCGGCGCCGTGCGCAGGTTGAGCGTTCCGGATGAGAGCGTTACGCGTCCGAGTTGTGTTCCGACCGTTTCGGAATAGGGAATCTCCAGATAGTCTGCAATCCCGCGGTTGATCGCATCAGCAATGGCCGGCAGATTGTTTTCGATCCACTGCGCATCCTGCACATTGTCGTGATATGCGACCTCGACAAACACGGCCGGTGCTTTTGTGCGTGTCAGCTCGGCCAGTTCGTCTGTCACAGGAATCAGATCGACGGCGTCGCTGTACGGATAAACCTGACTGAGCTGCGCAGCGATCAGCTCTGCAGCCCGCCGTCCGGCTTCACTCTTTGCGTAGTAGTATACTTCCGGACCCTGAATTTGTCCGTCCATGCCGTCCGGCGCTGCGTTCGAGTGCAGCGCAACATGCAGATCCGGTGCATAGACGTTGCTGTCGCGAATTGCGTCAGCGACTGTTCCGCCTCGATCACTTCGTTTGAGCTGCACGCCGTTGAGCAGAAGTCCGGGAATCATGGCATCCGCGAGCGCGTTCATGAAATCCGCTTCGCTCCCGCTGCCTGTGATATACGGATTAAACACTTGCAGGGATGGTGAAAGAAAAACTGTTGCCATATCGAGTCCTCCGTTTCGTTTTCAGTCCAGTATATTTGAAATTGTCATGTTTTGTGCATGGCAATTTTTTGTTTTTTGAACGGTTTATGATGCAGAAGATTTACCGCAAATAATCCGATGCATGCGGGTCAAAATGAATCATGAGCGCTCAAAAAAATCGGGAGGTGAGATATGAAAAAACAGATTCATCGGCTGACGGGCATTCTGCTGTTCGGCTGTATTCTGGCATTTGCTGCTGTTCTATACGGGAATTTCGCGATCCCGGATACAGTGCAGGTTCTTTCCGAGGACGACCATTACTTGCCGGCACTGTATACACATGATGCGGAAAATGTGCGCTTTCTGCGCAGTATTGCTGTAAAAAAGAATCAGGTTCAGACGACAAAGCGCATTTACGCTGAACCGCTCGGACGCGCTTTCGGGATTAAGTTGTATACCGAGGGCGTGATGGTTGTGCGTACGGACAGCGTGGATACGCCGCAGGGCAGCGTCAGTCCGGCGCAAAAGGCGGATATTCGCGCAGGCGATATGATTCTGTCCGTGGACGGAAATCGTATGCACACAAACCGCGAGATCGCCAATACGGTATCGCAGAGCGCAGGGAAACCTATGACGCTGCGCGTGCAGCGCGAAAACCTGATCTTTGAGACAGAGCTGACGCCTGTGCAGTCTGCACTGGATGGACAGTACCGAGCGGGAATCTGGGTGCGCGACAGCTCTGCGGGAATCGGGACGCTGACATTTCAGGTGCCGCAGTATGGATTGTTTGCGGGACTCGGCCATGCCGTCTGCGATATCGACACAGGAAGACTGTTGCCGCTCTCTGACGGCGAAGCGGTGGATGTAACGATCAAGGGCAGTTTCAAGGGGCACGCAGGCGAACCGGGTGAGCTGTGCGGCGTCTTTCTGCCCGGAACGATCGGTGCCCTGTTCGGCAACACGGAAAGCGGCATTTACGGCGCGTACAAAACGGAAGAACCGGCAAAGAATCTTCTGCCGGTAGCGATGTATTACGAAGTACAGCCGGGCGCGGCAACCATTCTGGCGGAGGTGGATGACAGCGGTGTGCAGGCTTATTCTGTGCAGATCACCAAACTGTTCTCCAATCCGGACGCGCAGCAAAAGAATTTGGTTGTCAAGGTGACCGATAAGCGTCTGATTGAGAAGACCGGCGGGATTGTGCAGGGGATGAGCGGCAGCCCGATTATACAGAACGGTATGCTCGTCGGCGCGGTGACACACGTGTTCGTGCAGGATTCCCTGCAGGGGTACGGCGTCTACGCCCAGACCATGCTGCAGGAAATGCAACAGCTCGCATTACGCAAAGCCTCATAAAACACGGAATCCGGCAGAACGGAGCAATCTGTCTGCCGGATTCGTCTTTCTGTCCAGTGTCAACTTTTCATAAGCATAACCAATAAATAACAAAAATGATAAAAATAGTAAATAATTAACGAAAAAGAATTGACAAATATTACCATTTATGATAAGATAACGTTGCAAAACAAAGACAGGAGGAATGAAAATGCATAAAAAGTTTAAGATCATCCTGACCGATGACGGGACGGAGTTTACAGGCGGCTGTACGTCTGCGCTGCGCAGCGCCGGGTATGAGGTCACGGTTGCGCCGAAGGACGGACCGGACGTGCTGAATCTGGTAGAGAAGACGGAACCGGACGTTTTGGTAATGGACAGCTTTCTGTCACGGCTCGACGCGCTCGGCGTGCTGGAGGAAATCCGCAAACGCGGACTGCGTAAGCCTTTGACAATTGTTCTGTGTGCCATGAGTAATCCGAATCTGGAGCGGGAGATCGTCCGTGCCGGCGCGGATTATTACCTGCTCAAGCCTGTGGATGTGTCTGTGCTTGCCGAGCGCATCAAGCAGTTGACAGGCTGGTTTCGCGACACACTCGACCGCTCGTCGGAGGCGGTCACGGACGACAACATGCGCATCCTGGTTTCGGACATCATGCACCAGCTCGGCGTGCCGGCACATATCAAAGGTTACCAATACCTGCGCGAGTCGATTCTGCTCACCGTGCACAACAGCGACATGATGAGCTCCGTGACCAAGGTGCTCTATCCGACCGTCGCACGGCAGTTTAAGACGACGCCTTCGCGTGTGGAGCGCGCCATCCGTCACGCGATCGAGGTCGCATGGGACAGGGGAGATGTGGACGTTCTCTCGAGCTATTTCGGCTACACAATCCAGACCTCTCGCGGCAAACCGACCAACTCCGAGTTTATCGCCATGATCAGTGATAAACTGCGCCTGCGTATGAAGGCGTCCTGAATAAGAAACACGGAGCAGCCCTTGTTCGACGAAAGAAGAACAAGGGCTGCATTTTAGTGCGCAGAAGACGACTACGCATTTTAGTGCGCAGAAGACGACTACGCATTTTAGTGCGCAGAAGACGACTACGCATTTTAGTGCGCAGAAGACGACTACGCATTTTAGT
>JAFSYM010000075.1 GCA_017450005.1 Clostridia bacterium | reverse complement strand
TCGGATTTCCTTTGCCATCTCAAATACATTCGCTCTGTAAACATCAACAACGTCTGGTATACCGGCGAAATCACCAAGGCTACGCAGACGTTGTTAGATAAACTTCAAATTGATATTACTTAAAACTATGAGAGATTGGGTTTGACTGGCGCTCATGCCCGCTCGTCCAGCGCGAATCGGGCGGCGAAGCGCGGCAGCAGCGGCGAGAAATCGAAATGCTTCTCGAACAGCTTATCAAAGAATCCGATCAGCACGCCGTTGACGGCTGTGGTAATCAGCGTGCCGACGCCGACGCCGACAAATTTGCGGAACAGCAGCAGCGACATGGCGCATGCCGCGGCGAGAAACGCCGCATCGTACGCGATTTTGAAGCGCGTGCGGTTCAGACCGTAGCGCGCGCTGACGCCCTTGACGAAGAAGTCGTAGATTTGCGGATACAGGTAGGTGTGGAAAAACAGGGCGATGCAGACCGCGCACAGGATCGTGCCGCCGATAAAGTACAGAATGCGCAGCGGCAAACCGAGCGAGCCGATCGGCGTGACGGCGGGATTGAAGTGCGGGATCACAAGCCGCCAGAAGTCCAGCACCGCGCCGTAGATCAGGCCGGTCAGAAATGCGCTGAAGTATACCGCCTTGACGCGCCGCATCAGCAGGCAGAAAGCGATGAACAGCAGCCCCTGCACGATGTATTCGCTCTGCCCGAATGTCAGCGCGTCGATCTTCAGAGAAAGAATATATGCGGGCGCCACAATCATCGACACGCCCAGATCCGACGCCGCCGTCATCGCGACGGCAAACGCCAGCATGACCAGCGCGGTCAGGTAAGCCAGTTCTGCGGGGAAGCGGATTTTTCGCATCGTCGCACCTCCGGTGTTTCGGCATTTTTTCAGTATATGTTATTATAGCATAGACAGCATGCGATTTGCAAGTGAAGCGAAAACCAAAAGCAGGAAGGCGCGTGACCTCCCTGCTTTTGGTTTTCTGTCGGATTATACGGCCGAATCGCTCTGCGCAGCGGCAGTCTGCTCTCTCCCGCCGTGCGGGAAGAATCCTTCTGCCGGCATTTCGCCGTCTGGGAACTGCGGTCGTTCGCCGTCTGCCGGCATTTCGCCGTCCGGACGCTGCGGACGTTCGCCGTTTGCGTCACCGAACATGCCACCTGTTTTACCGCCCATGCCGCCCATACCGCCCATGCCGCCGAATTGACCGGTCAGCTCTGTGATCTTTTCGCCGTTGACGTAGACCTCGCCGCCGTTCAGTTCGCCCTTGCCGTCGTAGTCGAACGCCGACTGTCCCGTGATGCGGATGGTGCCGCCGTTGATGATGATGTCGCCGTTGGCGTCGATGCCGTCGGTATCGCCCTGACCCATTTCGATGGTGAGCTCGCCGTCGTTGATTTCAACCGTGGGCGTCACGCCGTCCGTTTTCTGCGCGGCGTTGATGCCGTCGTCGCTCGCCTGCATAGAGAGCTTGCCGCCGTTGATGGTGATCAGCGTGCCTTCAATGCCTTCGTGCGCCGTGATCTGCATATTGCCGCCGTTGATCGTGACCTGGTTGTCCGCATGGATTGCGTCGTCGCCGGTCGTGATCGTGAAATCGCCGCTGTTTACGGTCACATTGCCGTTTGCGTGCACCGCGTCGTCTGCGCAGTCGAGCGTGTACGTGCCGCCGTCAATCGTGATGTCCGTGCCGGCCTTGAGACCCTTGGCGCTGACGTCGTCGCTGACAGCCGCATCACTGCCGCCGCCGGCGTGTACCGTCACTGTGGTATCACTGAACGAAGCGGACGTTTCGGCCTGAACACCGTCCTCGCCGCTGGTCAGATTGAGCGTCGCACCGGATGTGCTGATATAGCCGAGCGACGTGTCCTCGCTGTTGGTCGCGCGCATTGCATTGCCCTGCGCGGTGACGGTTACAGCAGCGTTCTGCACGGTCAGGCTGTCCTTGCCGGTCACGCCGTTGCCCGCTGCGTTGACGGTCAGCGTCAGCGAATCGAGCAGCAGCGTATCTTTGCCGGTTACGCCGTCGGCCGCGTTGCCGTTGACGGTGAGCGATCCGCTGCCCGCGAGAACCAGATCGTCCTTTGCATACACGCAGGCGTTCGGCTCCTCGTCTGTCTGCGAGGAATACGCGTCGTCGTACGTGTAGGTTTTGCCGTCCGAGAGCGTGTTGGTCGTGCCTTCCTTTGCGTAAACAGTGGTCTTATTTGCCTGATAGACGTAGATCGCGCTGGAATCGGCGCAGGAGATCTGCGCATTGTCCAGAACAATCGTTACATCCGCATCCTGCGCGTCTACAATGATGCGGCCGTCGGTCGTCTCGCCCTGTACCGTATATGTGCCGCCCTGCTCGATGCGCACATCCGTGCCGTCCGCTGCGGCGCCCGTGCCGGTGACGGCGGCTGTGCTGCCGTTGAAGACGATAGCGGTTGCTCCTGTTTCGTCAACTTCGACGACCTGCTGTACGGGCGTCTGCGAGGGGGCATCACCGTCTGCGGTTTGTGTCTTCACACCGCAGGATGCGAGTGTCAGCAGCGCGACCAGCACTGCCATGCATGCGGATGAAACGGAAATGATCTTCTTCATGAGAATCCCTCCTATATAATAATGTATGGCGTGGTGTCGGGGCTCTGTCTCCCGACTGCACCTGTAGTGTAGCGCGTCAAGCTAAAGAGAAGCTAAAGAAAAAAATAATTATCCTTTAGGTTGGTTTAAGGTTGGCGGTTTATACTGAAACCACAACGAAGGGAGGCGCACATCATGAACCCAACGATCATCACTTGCTTTGAGCGGGTAGAAAAGAAGTATTTCCTCACGCCCGGGCAATATACCTCTTTTGTACGGGATCTCGCGCCCTATATACGGCAGGATGCGTACGGCGACTATACAATCTGCAATCTGTATTACGACACCGACGATTTTCGCCTGATTCGCGCGTCGCTGGAAAAGCCCGTGTACAAAGAGAAGCTGCGCGTGCGCAGTTACGGCGTTCCCGCAGACGACGACACGGTGTTTGTCGAGCTGAAGAAAAAATTCGACGGGATCGTTTACAAGCGGCGGATTACCGCAACGCCGCAAGAAGCGCAGCGGCTGCTGCACGGCTTGCGCACGAACGATCCGCCCGGCCAGATTCAGCGGGAGATTGAGTATTTTCAATCGTTCTACCACACGGCGCCGAGGGCGTTCATCGCATACGACCGGCAGGCGTATCAGGGTGTTGAAAACAGTGCGCTGCGCATCACATTCGATCGCGCGCTGCGTTACCGCCTCGATCGGCTGGATCTGCAGCAGGGGGATGACGGCGCGCCGATTCTGGGAAACGACAACATCCTCATGGAGATCAAGATTCCGGGCGCATGTCCTTTGTGGCTGTGCCGGTTGCTGTCGGAACACAGCGTGCGTCCCGTTTCCTTCTCCAAATACGGAGAAGTCTACCGCTCGCATATTCTGCGGGATACCCGCAAAATTTTTACAAAGGAGATGTATTTAAGTGCTTGACTCTATCCTTCATTTCACATCCGTCATCAGCGGAGAAATTACGCTGCCCGTATTTGTTCTGTGCACGGCCGTTTCGCTGGTTCTCGGCGTTCTGACTGCGCTTGTTTCGATGTACAAAAACCGCTGCTCGCAGAGCTTTGCCGTGACGCTGGCTCTTCTGCCCACCATTGTACAGGTCGTCATCATGCTTGTCAACGGGAATATCGGCGCCGGCGTCGCTGTAGCCGGGGCGTTTTCACTGGTGCGTTTTCGCTCGGTTGCGGGATCGGCGCGGGAGATCGGCGCGATCTTTCTGGCTATGGCGCTCGGCCTTGCGACCGGCATGGGATATGTGTCGCTCGCGGTGGTGTTCTTTGCGGTTATAGCGGCTGCGGTTCTGCTGCTGCATACCGTGCGCTTCGGCGCAGGCGGCAGTGCGGAGCGCACACTGAAAATCACCATTCCGGAGAATCTGGATTACGACGGCCTGTTCGACGATCTGTTCCGCACGTATACTAAAAGCGCGGAACTGGAAAAGGTCAAAACGTCCAACATGGGCACGCTGTTTGAACTGCAGTATCATATCGTTCTTGCCGGCAAAGAAATACCGAAGGCATTCCTCGACGCGCTGCGCGAGCGCAACGGCAATCTGAACATCACATGCAGCAAAACCGTCGAAAAGGATACGCTGTAAAAAACACTTGATTGCGATGTACAGAATAATGTATACTATTTATATTACGAAAGGGCGGGTGGTACCATGCGGCTGCTGATTGCAGAAGACGAGCTCGATCTCGCAGAGGCGCTGACGGTGTTCTTTGAGCACAACAAATTTACGGTGGACGCGGTGAACGACGGTCTGTCCGCGTACGAGTATGCCGGTGCGGACGACTACGACGCGATTATTCTGGACGTGATGATGCCGAAGATGGACGGCGTCGAGGTGCTGCGGCGGCTGCGTGCGGACGGATGCAAGGTTCCGATTATGATGCTGACGGCCAAGGCGCAGAAGGACGACCGCATCACAGGCTTCGATGCGGGTGCAGACGACTATCTGCCGAAGCCCTTCGAGCCGGACGAACTTCTCAGCCGTGTACGCGCAATGCTGCGCCGGCGTGAGGAGTATAAACCGTCCGTGCTCGCCTACGGTGATCTGTCGCTTGATCCGGCGCGGGATATGCTTGCCTGCACGAGCGGCAAATCCGTGCGTCTGAGCGGACGGGAGTTTCAGGTTATGGAGCTGTTTCTTCGCGCACCGAAGACGATCCTGTCCGCGGATAAGATCATGGAGCGCGTATGGGGCTGGGACAGCGAGGCGGAGATCAACGTCGTCTGGGTACACATTTCCAACCTGCGCAAAAAACTGGCGTCGCTCGGCTCGACCACTTCGATCCACGTCAACCGCGGATTAGGCTATATTCTGGAGACGGAACAATGATCAAACAACTGCGCAAGAAATTTATCCGCATTTCCATTCTGGCTGTCGCATCCGTTATGGCACTGCTGTGCGCAGCGGTCAACGTCGCCTATTTTCTTTCTGAAAATGCGCGGCTGAACGAAATGATTTCCGTGATTTCCGAAAACCACGGCCGGATGCCGGACTTTCGCGCCGGCCGCCCCGGCAATCCGGATAACGCGGGCATACCGCATCCCATGCCGCGGCAGTTCAACGAGGAAACGCCGTTTTCCACGCGCTTTTTCGTATTGTATTATACGGCGGACGGCACGCTGCAGCGCGCCGATCTGGACAGGATTGCCGCTGTAAATGACGAGGAAGCGCAGAGCTATCTGTCGTTTGCGCTCGAACGGGGTGAAGGCAGCGGCTTTACGGACGGCTACAAATACAGCATCAAGTCACTGGCCGACGGCAGTTATGAGGCGATCTTTCTGAACGCGTACGATCAGATCCGCGCCGTCAGAACGGTTCTGCTTGTATCCGTGCTGGCCACGGCGGCGTGTATTGCGCTGATCAGCGTGATGATCGTGCTGTTTTCCGGAAAAGCGATGGCGCCGGTGATCGAGAGCGATCAGCGGCAGAAACAGTTCATCACCGATGCAAGCCACGAGTTGAAGACGCCGATCACCGTGATCCGCACAAGCCTTCGCGTGCTGGAAATGGAAGTCGGCAAACACAAGTGGATCGACAAGGCGGTCGCGCAGACCGAGAAGCTCGCGCAGCTTGTCAACTCGCTTGTGACGCTCTCGCGCACGAACGAAGGGGAACACGCATTTCACCCGGCGCAGTTCAATATCAGCGATGCGCTGACCGAGACGGCGCAATCCTTCGCAGACTTTGCGCAGCAGCACGGCCATATGCTCGACATCCATGTGGAACCGGACGTCCTGTTTACCGGCGACGCCTATGCCGTCCGGCAGCTCGCGTCCGTTCTGCTCGACAACGCGATCAAGTATGCGCAGGATGGGTCGGACATCCACTTCTCAATGGAACGAGCCAAAAAGGGCGTGCAAATCTGCACACACAATGCGTGCGAAGCACTGAATGCGGAAGATCTGGACAAGCTGTTCGACCGCTTTTACCGTGCCGATCCGTCCCGGAATGACGGCAAGGGCGGCTTCGGGATCGGTCTGTCGATTGCGAAGAACATCTGCGATGCACATCGCGGCAGCATCCGCGCGGAATCGGCCGACGGACATTCCGTTACGTTTACGGCAGTGCTGCGGGATTGCTGAGCGGGACGCCGCGTCAATAGAGAGACAGGGGTATTCTTTCTGCAAAAGCCGGAGGAATACCCCCTTTATTATTTCGTAACAGAATCATAACGACAAAAAAGCGCTCTTTTGCGGCAGAAAAACGGATCAGTTCCGAATATTTCGTCTTTTTTGAAAAAATTATTCATTTTTACTTGACATCTTGTACATCGTATGGTATACTTCGTGAGTACGTTTCTATGGAACGTATGGGTATTGGTATGCGTTGATGCGGGAGGTGGCCGCCGTAGAGCGGGGAATTTCCGCGGAGTATGTCCGATTTACAAACCGGGCGATCGACAAACCTGTCCGAAGCTGCCCCCTTTGCAGCTTCAGGGATATAGGATTGTGCTCTTGTGCTCTGTCCCGGAACATATTCTGCCCGAATGTTTCCGGTTTTTTAAACGGAAAGGGTAGAAACACCCGGGAACGTTGTAGCAAATAAGAGCTGCCCGCCAAAAAATGAGCCGATCGGCTCAAACAGAAGAAAGGCGTGTGAAACAAATGGCAACAAAGGGAAACATCAGAATCCGCCTCAAGGGCTACGATCACAACATCGTAGACAAGGCCGCAGAGAGAATCGTTGAGACAGCCAAGAGAACCGGCGCTCAGGTTTCCGGCCCCGTCCCGCTGCCCACCGAGAAGGAGATCGTTACGATCCTTCGCGCAGTCCACAAGTACAAGGACTCCCGTGAGCAGTTCGAGCAGCGGACACACAAGAGACTGATCGACGTGATCCGCCCGTCGAAGAAGACCGTCGAGGCCCTCACCGGCCTGGAGCTTCCCGCAGGCGTCGAGATCGAGATCAAGCTCTGATTCATCGGATGTGGCGGCATCCGCGCACGGAGACTGCTCAGACCCGGTTTCCCGCTGGCGGCTGCTGTTCCATGGTCAAGTTGGCGCAGTGCCAACCAATAACCAAAAGGAGGAAATGAAATGCAAAAAGGTCTTATTGGCAAGAAAATCGGCATGACCCAGATTTTCGACGAAAAGGGCAACGTTGTGCCCGTAACGGTCGTTGAAGCAGGTCCGTGCCCCGTCGTGATGAAGAAGACAATCGAGAACGACGGTTACGAAGCGATCCAGCTCGGCTTTGGCGACGTCAAAGTCCAGAAGGTGACCAAGCCCCTCAAAGGTCATTACGACAAAGCAGGTATCGCCCCCAAGAAGGCGCTTCGCGAGTTCAAGCTCGACGATCCCAACGCACTGAACGTGGGAGACATTCTCAAGGCGGATATCTTCGCAGCAGGCGATGTGGTCGACGTGGTCGGCACCAGCAAGGGCAAGGGCACCGCAGGCTCCATCAAGAGATGGAACTTCGGCAGACTGAAGGAATCTCACGGTACCGGTCCCGTGGCAAGACACGCGGGTTCCCTGGGCGCCTGTTCCGATCCTTCCAGAGTCTACAAGGGCAAGAAGCTCGCTGGTCATCTCGGCCATGAGCGCGTCACGATCCAGAACCTGTGTGTGGTCAAGGTCGACGCAGAAAACAATCTCATTGCTATCAAGGGCGCCATCCCCGGCCCCAAGGGCGGCATCGTCCTCATCAAAGACAGCGTGAAGAAGTAAGGAAGGAGTAAAGAATTATGCCTAACGTATCCGTATTTGATAAGACGGGCGCGAAGGTCTCGGACATCGAGCTTTCCGAAAACGTCTTCGGCATCGAGCCCAGCGTACCGGCTATGCACCTGTGCGTTGTCAACTATCTGGCAAATCAGCGTCAGGGCACTCAGTCCACTCTTACGCGCGGTGAAGTCAGCGGCGGCGGCAAGAAGCCCTGGAGACAGAAGGGCTCCGGCCGTGCGAGACAGGGTTCCACCCGTTCCCCGCAGTGGTACCACGGCGGCATCGCACACGGTCCCAAGCCCCGTGAATATGGTTTTTCCATCAACAAGAAGGTCAAGAGACTGGCCATGAAGTCCGCGCTTTCCAGCAAAGTAGCGGATGACGAGATCCTGGTACTGGACACTTTCGCCCAGGAAGAGATCAAGACCGCGGCGATCGCCAAGGTGCTCGCTGCGCTGCAGACCGGCAAGAAGACGCTCATCGTTCTTCCCGAGAAGGACGACGTCATCTACAAGAGCGCGAGAAACATCGCCGGCGTCAAGGTCGCGCTTGTCAACACACTGAACGTTTACGATATCCTCAACTGCGACAAGATGCTTGTCCTGCAGGATGCCGTGGCCAAGATCGAGGAGGTATACGCATGAGCAAGTTAGCACAGGACATCATCCTCCGTCCGGTCATCACCGAGGAAAGCATGGCCGGCGTCAGCAACAAGAAGTACACCTTCGAGGTTGCTAAGGACGCCAACAAGATCGAGATCGCCAACGCGGTCGAGACGCTTTTCAAGGTCAAGGTGAAGAAGGTCAACACCATCCATGTGCGCGGTCAGCTTCGTCGTTACGGCCGTTTCGAGGGCTATAACCGCTCCTGGAAAAAGGCAATCGTGACCCTGACCGAGGACTCCAAGACCATCGAATTCTTCGATGGCATGATGTAATTAATAACTGATTTAATCCGGCGGTAACGTATGGAGGCTGACATACTCCGCAAAGCCGCTTTAAGGAGAGTGAAACACATGTCAATCAGAATCTATAAGCCGACAGGCAACGCTCGCCGCAACATGTCGACCACAGACTATACGAGCCTGTCCAAGGGCGGCCCCGAGAAGAGTCTGCTGACTCCTCTCAACAAGAAATCCGGCCGCAACAGCTACGGCCGCATCACCGTCCGCCACAGAGGCGGCGGCAACCGCAGAAAGTATCGCATCATCGACTTCAAGAGAGATAAGTTCGACGTACCGGCAACGGTGGAGACGATCGAGTACGATCCCAACCGCTCCGCGCACATCGCACTGGTCAAGTATGAAGACGGCGAAAAGAGATACATCCTCGCTCCCGCAGACCTCAAGGTCGGCGACAAGGTCATCTCCGGCACGGCGGTCGATATCAAGACCGGCAACGCACTGCCCCTGACCAGCATCCCCGTGGGTACTATCGTCCACAACGTGGAGATGTATCCCGGCAGAGGCGGCCAGCTTGCCAGAGCAGCGGGCAACTCTGCACAGCTGATGGCAAAAGAAGGCGTCTACGCACTGCTTCGTCTTCCGTCCGGCGAGCTTCGCAATGTTCCCGTGGGCTGCATGGCCACGGTGGGACAGGTGGGCAACCTGGATCATGAGAACGTCAAGATCGGCAAGGCCGGCCGCAAGCGTCACATGGGCTGGAGACCGACCGTACGCGGTTCCGTCATGAATCCCTGCGACCATCCGCACGGCGGCGGCGAAGGCAAGAGCCCGATCGGCCGTCCCGGCCCCGTTACCCCGTGGGGCAAGCCCGCGCTTGGTTACAAGACCCGTGCCAAGAAAAAGGCTTCCAACAAGATGATCGTAAAACGCCGTAACGGCAAATAAGAAAGGAGCAGATTCTAATGGGCAGAAGCGTTAAATTGCAAGCCAAAGGACCGTTCGTGCAGCCCAAACTGCTCGAAAGAGTCAACAAGATGAACGAGACCGGCGACAAGCAGGTCCTCAAGACATGGAGCCGCAGCTCCACGATCTATCCCCAGTTCGTCGGCCACACCTTCGCCGTGCACGATGGACGCAAGCACGTCCCGGTGTATGTAACTGAAGAAATGATCGGCCATAAGCTCGGTGAATTCGCACCGACGAGAACCTTCAGAGGTCACGCCGGTTCCAAGACTTCCAACAACGGCAAATAAGGCTGAAAGGAGTGTGTAACTATGCAAGCAACCGCGAAAGTGACGTATGTCCGTATTGCGCCCCGCAAGGTTTCGATCGTTCTCGATCTGATCCGCAATCAGCCTGCTGACAAAGCCATGGCTATCCTGAAGCACACGCCTAAGGCTGCGTGCGAGCCGCTGATGAAGCTGCTGAAGTCCGCGATGGCAAACGCGGAAAACAACCACAACATGGATCCCAACCGCCTGTACGTGGCAGAAGCCACCGTCGGCCAGGGTCCGACCCTCAAGCGCATCCGCCCCAGAGCACAGGGCAGAGCGTTCCGCATCAACAAGAAGACTTCCCACATCACCCTTGTACTCAAGGAAGCTGAAGAATAAGAGAGAGGAGGAAAATACAATGGGACAGAAAGTCAATCCGACCGGTTTGAGAATCGGCGTCATTAAAAACTGGGAATCCCGCTGGTACGCCAACGACAGCGATTTCGCTGATACGCTTGTTGAGGATTACAAGCTGCGTGAATTCCTTCTCGAAAAGCTCGCAACGGCAGGTGTGCCGAAGATTGAGATCGAGCGCGACGCAAAGCGCGTCTACATCACCATCCACTGCGCGAAGCCCGGTATGGTTATCGGCCGCGGCGGCGCAGAGATCGAAAAGCTCAAGGCAGTTTGCCAGAAGAAACTCGGCGGCAAGGAAGTTTCCATCAACATCGTCGAGATCAAGCAGCCCGACCTGAACGCACAGCTCGTCGCGGAGAACATCGCCTCCCAGCTCGAGAGACGTATCTCCTTCCGCCGCGCGCTCAAGCAGTCCATCGGCCGCACCATGAAGCTCGGCGCCAGAGGCATCAAGTGCCAGGTTTCCGGCAGACTCGGCGGCGCAGAAATCGCCCGTACCGAGCACTATCACGAGGGTACTATCCCGCTGCAGACGATCCGTGCCGACATCGACTACGGTTTCGCTGAGGCAAAGACCACCTACGGACGCATCGGCGTCAAGGTTTGGATTTACAGAGGCGAGGTTCTCCACGAGACGAACAGAACGTCTTCGCGCAGACCCCGCAGAGAAGGAGGCGCCAGATAAATGCTGTTACCGAAACGTGTTAAGTACCGCAGAGTACAGAGAGGCCGCATGAAGGGCGCTGCGCACCGCGGCACCGAGGTCAACTACGGTGATTACGGTCTGGTCGCTCTTGAGCCCGCATGGATCACCTCCAACCAGATCGAAGCAGCCCGTATCGCTATGACGAGATACATCAAGCGCGGCGGTCAGGTTTGGATCAAGATTTTCCCCGACAAGCCCATCACCGAGAAGCCGGCCGAGACCCGCATGGGTTCCGGTAAAGGTTCTCCGGAATACTGGGTGGCAGTCGTCAAGCCCGGCAGAGTCATGTTCGAGATCGCCGGTGTGGACAGAGCCGTGGCGCAGGAAGCTATGCGTCTGGCCGCGAACAAACTTCCCATCAAGTGCAAGTTTGTCAGTAAAGAAGAAACGGGTGGTGAGCAAGAATGAAAGCCAGTGAAATCAGAAAGCTTTCCGCTGAAGAGTTGGATGCTAAGCTCCTTGAGCTGAAGGACGAGTTGTTCAAACTGCGCTTCCAGCAAGCCATTAACCAGCTCGATAACCCGATGCGAATCAATGCCGTTAAGAAGGATATCGCCCGCGTCAAGACGGTGCAGCGCGACATCGAACTCCACGGCGCGAATTCGTAAGGAAAGGGAGGCTAAGTAATGGAAAGAAACCTTAGAAAAACCCGTGTGGGTTTCGTAACAAGCGACAAGATGGACAAGACCGTCGTCGTTTCCGTTAAGGATAAGGTAAGGCATCCGCTTTACAAGAAGATCGTCAACCGTACGATCAAGCTGAAGGCGCACGACGAAAACAACGAGTGCGGCATCGGCGATCGAGTGCTCGTAATGGAAACGCGTCCCATGTCCAAGGACAAGAGATGGCGCGTGGTCAAAATCATTGAGAAAGCCAAATAATTTGGGCTGTAAGGAGGAAACACTGTGGTACAGCAACAGAGTTACCTTAAGGTCGCCGACAACACGGGTGCAAAAGAACTGATGTGCATTCGCGTACTCGGCGGTTCCGGCAAAAGGTATGCCAATATCGGCGACGTCGTGGTTGCTTCCGTTAAGAAGGCAACACCCGGCGGAGTTGTGAAAAAGGGCGAAGTCGTCAAGGCAGTCATCGTTCGCACCGCGAAGGGCGTCCGCCGCGCAGACGGCACATACATTCGCTTCGACGAAAACGCGGCCGTGATCATCCGCGAGGATAAGAATCCCAGAGGCACGCGTATCTTTGGGCCCGTAGCCAGAGAGCTTCGCGAGAAGGACTATCTCAAGATCCTCTCTCTCGCTCCCGAAGTGCTTTGATTGGGAGGTACGGAAATGAACAAAGTGCATGTGAAAACCGGCGACAAGGTCGTCGTGATCAACGGCAAGTACCGCGGCAAGCAGGGCAAGGTCATGCAGGTCAGCCCCGCCGAAGGGAAAGTCATCGTTGAAGGCGTCAACATCGTGACCAAGCATGTCAAGCCCCGCTCGGCGGAGGAGCAAGGCGGTCTCATTCAGGCGGAAAGCGCCCTGTATGCGGACAAAGTCCAGCTCATTTGCCCCAAATGCGGCAGACCCACCAGAGTCGGTCACAAGATCAACGCCAAGGGCAAGAAAGTCCGCGTCTGCAAAAAGAGCGACTGCCTTGCGGAATTTGAATAAGGGAGGACATGACACATGGCAAGACTCAGAGAGCATTACAAAAATGAAGTTGCACCTGCTCTGATGAAAAAGTTTAAC
>JAFSYM010000074.1 GCA_017450005.1 Clostridia bacterium | reverse complement strand
TTGTTCAAAGTGCAAGGTTTTTGCAGTAAATACCGCAAAAACCTTGCACTTGCTGTGCGAACGCTTCGCACAGCAAGCAGGCATTCCAATGGATACTGTTGTCAAAATCTACGATTTTGACCGAAAAAGCGTTCCCGAACGTTTTTTCGCAAATGTCGACGGCGTGTCGGCATTTGTTCAGTAGACATTACTTATCCCACAAAATTCCGTGAAGAGGGAGAAAAAAGGACGCCGCGCTGTTTCGCTTGCTTTTTTAAATTGGTTATGCTACAATCGCTGTAAAGGAAGTGATTGAAATGCAGGGACTGTGTTCCGTTGTTATCCCCTCCTACAATGAAGAAGCGATGATCGAGCGTGCGGCTTGGGCTGTCGGCAGCGTCCTGACCGACGCCGGCATTCCGTACGAACTGATCTTTGTCGACGACGGCTCGCGCGACGAAACGTGGGCGCGTATAGAGGCGTCCGCTGCGGCGAACCCAACCGTGCGCGGCGTGCGTTTTTCGCGCAACTTCGGCAAGGAAGCCGCCATTCTCGCGGGTCTCGGTCAGGCCGCGGGCGACTGCTGCGCGGTGATCGACTGCGACATGCAGCATCCGCCGGAAAAAATTGTGGAAATGTACCGCCTGTGGCAGCAGGGCTACGAAGTGATCGAGGGACAAAAGAGCAGCCGCGGCACAGAGAATGCGCTGCACCGGCTGGCTGCAAAAACGTTCTATTCGCTCATCAGCGCCGCGTCAAAAATCGATATGGCGAACGCATCCGACTTCAAGCTCCTTGACCGCAAGGCTGTAGACGTGCTCGTGCGCATGCCCGAGCGCGGCGCGTTCTTCCGCGCGCTGTCTTCGTGGGTCGGCTTCAAAACGACAAGCGTACAGTTCGACGTGCGTGAACGCGAGGCCGGCGAATCGAAGTGGTCAACGAAATCGCTGATCCGGTATGCGGTCAACAATTTAGCGTCGTTTTCCAATGTGCCGCTGCAGTTCGTGACTGTGCTGGGCGTGCTGCTGCTGGGCATTGACGTGATATGGGCAATCGTCTCGCTGATTCGCCGCATAGCCGGCGCGGCCGTCGGCATCGGCACCGGACTCGGGCTTCTGCTCATGCTCATCGGCGGCGCGTGTATGCTCGCGCTGGGTGTGATCGGTTTCTATCTCGGCCGCATCTACGACGAAATCAAACGCCGCCCGCGGTATATCATCACATCCGTTTGCGGCGAATCGCCGGAGGAGAATTAAGGTGGAACGCATCAGAACGCTGCTGCAAAAAGCAGATCGCTCGCGCATCGTCGCCGCTCTGCTGCTGTGCGCTGTCTTTGCCGTGATGATAACCGGCAATACACTGACGGACAAGTTCGCCGACGACTTCCGGTATCTCTACAGCTTTGCGGACGGTGCGCCGATCCGATCGTTCTCCGGGCTGCTCGCCTCGATGGCTGCGCATTACCGCATGATGAACGGACGTCTTGTCGCGCATTTCTTTGTGCAGGTTTTCGAGTCGCTGCCGAAGGGTCTGTTCAACGCGGTCAACGCCGCCGTATTTGTCGGTGTGCTCGCGCTTTGCTATGCGCTGTGCTCCGTCGGCAAACGGCGCGGGAATTTTTTTCTGCTCGGTCTGTTTGCGGCAATCTGGATCTATATGCCGGCGTTCGGCCAGGTCAACTTCTGGCTTGACGGCGCGTGCAACTACCTGTGGGCGCAGGGCGCTGCGCTGCTGTTTCTGCTGCCGTATGTGCGCCTGTTTTTGCAGCAGCCGACGCTGCTCGACGCGGGACATCCCGTGCGCCGGATTCTCTTTGCGCTCTCGGCAATTCCGATCGGCGCCTACTCCGAAAACCTCTCCGGCGCGGCGCTGTTTATGGCGATCCTGCTGGTGCTGCTTGTGCGTTTGCAGCAAAAGCGCCGCGTGCCGTTTCTGACCGTGCTGCCGATCATGACCGGCATGCTCGGCTATCTGACGCTCGTCGTATCGCCCGGCGAACGCCAAAGCAAGACAGCCGGCTTCTCCGCGCTGCGTCTTCTGTACCAGATGGAAAAGGTGCTCGACCGGTTCCATGTGATCTGGGTCATCATCGCTTCGCTCGTCATCCTGTTCTTTATCGCCGCTTCGCTGCGTGTACCGCGCGAGAGGCTGCTGCTGGCCGGTGTGCTGACCTGCGGCGGCGTCGGCGCGGGGCTTGTGTTCGCGCTCGCCTGGTTCTACCCGTACCGCTCTCTGGCGGGATGCATGCTGCTGCTCACGCTCGCCTGCGGCGTGCTGCTGCGCGAGCTGCTTGAGGCAGACCGCACACGCAGAGCGGCGCTGTGTCTGCTGACGCTGCTGACGCTGTCGGTCTGCTATTACGTGCCGCACGGGTTGAAAGACGTCTATCTCGTGCACGAAGCCGTTGCCGAAAATCGGCAAACAATCGCTGCAGAAAAGGCGGCCGGCAACATGCACATTACCCTCCCCGCCCCGCAGCCGCAGACGAAATACAGCGCGGTCGAGGGATTGGTGTATCTGTCCGAAACGGATACGGCGCACTACTCCAACGCCTATATGGCGAAGTTTTACGGTGTGCAGACGATCGCGGCGAAGGGCAAGCAGCCGTAACGCGCGGATGCGGCAAAGGATTGCCGTGCCTGATTGCGATGGATACAGCACGTCTTTGCCAAAGTTAAACGGGACTGTCCGGCGACAGCCCCGTTTGTTTTTTTACAGTCCGTAACGGATGAACTTTTCGTTGTAGCGGCGGATCGCGTCCTCGATGACGGCGATCGCCTCCTCGCGCCCCTTGACCTCGTCGACCGCCGTTTCCTTAGCCTCGAGCATTTTGTAAACGGAGAAGAAGTGGCGCATCTCGTCAAAAACATGCTCGGGCAATTCGGACATGTTGCTGTAGCAGTTGTAGGTCGGGTCGGAGAACGGAATCGCAATGATCTTTTCATCGTTGCGGCCGTTGTCGATCATGCTGATCACGCCGATCGGGTAGGTGCGCAGCGTAACCATCGGATCGATGGATTCGCTGCATAGGATCAGCACGTCCAGCGGATCGTCGTCCTCGGCATACGTGCGCGGGATGAAACCGTAGTTGGCCGGATAGTGCGTGGACGTATACAGTATACGATCCAGAATCAGCAGACCCGTATTTTTGTCCAGCTCGTATTTTTTCTTGCTGCCCTTGGGGATCTCCACCACGCTGATGAAATCCTCCGGATGAATGCGGGCAGAATCCACGTCATGCCAGATATTTCCCATACGGCTCAGTCCTTACATCAGTTTGCGGTACAGCGCGGCGATCTCCTCGACGCTCGTATCGCGCGGATTGCCGGGACGGCAAGCATCGGCGTATGCGGACTCGGACAGGAACGCCACGTCCTCATCCTTGGCGATCTCCTTGAGGTCGGCCGGGATGCCGACGTCGAGGCTGAGCTGACGCACAGCGTCGCAGGCCGCCTTGCGGTACTCGTCCTGCGTCATGTCGTCGACGCCTTCCACGCCCATCGCGCGGGCAATCTCTCTGTACTTCTCGCCCGTGCAGGGTGCGTTGTACTCCATCACGGTCGGCAGCAGGATCGCGTTCGCCACGCCGTGCGGCGTGTCGTACAGTGCGCCAAGCGAGTGCGCCATGCTGTGCACGATGCCCAGTCCCACGTTCGAGAAGCCCATGCCGGCAACGTACTGCGCCAGAGCCATGCCCTCGCGTCCCTCGGGCGTGTTGGCCACTGCGCCGCGCAGATGCTGCGCAATCAGACGGATCGCCTCAAGATGGAACATATCGGTCATCTGCCACGCGGCCTTGGTGATATAGCCCTCGATGGCATGCGTGAGTGCGTCCATACCGGTCGATGCGGTCAGTCCCTTGGGCATGCTGCTCATCATATCGGGATCGACCACGGCGACTTCGGGGATGTCGTTCGTGTCGACACAGACGAACTTGCGCTTTTTCTCTACATCGGTGATGACGTAGTTGATCGTCACCTCAGCGGCAGTACCGGCCGTGGTCGGCACGGCAACGGTGAAAACAGCGTGCTTCTTGGTCGGCGCCACGCCTTCCAGGGAACGCACGTCGGCAAATTCCGGATTCTCAGCGATGATGCCGATTGCCTTGGCGGTATCCATCGAGGAACCGCCGCCGATCGCCACGATGGCATTCGCGCCGCTCTGTGTAAACGCCGCAACGCCGCTCTGCACGTTTTCAATCGTGGGATTGGGCTTGATTTCGGAATAGACCGCGTAGGGAATGCCTGCCGCCTCAAGCAGGTCGGTCACCTTGGCCGTCACGCCGAACTTGATCAGATCGGGGTCGGAGCAGACGAACGCCTTGGTGCAGCCGTGCGCACGCAGGATCTCCGGGATCTCCGCGATGGCGCCTTTGCCGTGGTACGATACAGTGTTTAATACGATACGATTTGCCATTTTTTTATCCTCCAATTTGTTGATTCAGGATTCATTGACGATTTTACCGGTGATGTGTTCGGGCGTCAGCTCCAGACATAGCACCCGATCCGCCGCCTGCTGCATTTCTTTCTCCACGTCCTCGGCGTTCGGGTAATACTTCAATCCCAGACGGCGCACCATGTCGAGCGTTTTGGCGCGATCCTCCACGATATGCAGCCGTCCGAAAACGATCACGCTACGAATGTTGAGCGCCCATTCGCCCTCGCGACGGAAGCCCTCGTCCATCACGCAGAACGAAACCTTGTCGCAGCGGCGGACAGCGTCGAGCTTGTGTCCCTCGCGCGCGCAGTGGAAGTACAGCCTGCCGCTCTCCTCGTCCAGATAAAAGTCCATCGGCAGCGCATACGGATATCCGTCGTCACCTGCCAAGGCAAGCACGCCGCGCGGCGCGGTGCGCAAGACCTCGGCGCACTGCGTGTCCGTGAGCTGCTGGCGAAAGCGGCGCATCGGCCGGAACATACACATCCCCTCCAATCTTTTATATTATATCTTCTCTCCTGCCAAAAAGCAAGCAAACAATTTGTGAACTCTGTCCGCCTTTCTTGACGGCAGAGACAGGAAATGCTATAGTGAACGCAGAGGTGATCTGGATGGAACTATATCTGGTGCGGCACGGGGAATCCTGCGGGAACACGGGCGCGGACGACTCCGCCGATCCGTGTCTGACACAGCGCGGACAGACGCAGGCGCGCCTGCTCGGTCAGTCTCTGCGCACGTCGCCGCCGGACCGGATCCTATGCAGTCCTCTGCTTCGGGCCGTACAGACGGCGCAGATCGCCGCAGAAGCGCTTGCCTATGCGGGGACGGTCGAACTCTTGGCCGATCTCATGGAAACACGTCCGATCGTCGGTTACAGCGGGAAGTCGGACGAGGAACTGCACAGTATATGTCCGAATGCTGTCTATCCGGATCGGTTTTCGCTGCCGGACGAGACGCCGACCGATGCGCTGCATCGCGCACAGCGCGTTATATCCGCACTGCAGAAGCGGTTTGCGGATGCGCGCGTGCTGGTTGTCGCACACGGGCAGTTCAACACGTCCCTTCTGCTGGCCGCCATCGGCGCACAGGCGTGCACGGCGCATTTCTGTCAGGGCAACGCCTGCGTCAACCGGCTCTCGCTGTCAGATACGCAGACAAAAGTCTTTTATATCAACCGTCTCGAGCATCTGCCGGATGCGCTGTGCACATAAAGATCATACAATAATAATATACGTATACCAAACGCCCGACAGACTGTTCTGCCGGGCGTTTCTGCATCAATAGCGGTTATGCACTTTTTCCGCGAACATCAGCATGTCGCGGATTTGCAGCTTCGTGCCGTCGTCGAGGATCGCCGTACCGTTCAGCGTGCCGAACACCTGATGCTGATCGGAAACGATGACTTTGGCGTCGATCTTGGCTGCGCGGTCAAGCACCGGCGTAAAGTCCATCTCGAACCGTCCGTCGCTCGAAGAGAACTTCCATGGTTTGAGATAGCTGTTGGGCGGGATATGGAACGTCACGTCGTCGAGCTTGTGCGCCTTGCCGTCGTAGAAGAGGATGTTTTCACTGGCGGCTTTCGTGTTTCCGAAGCCATAGCCGATGTTGAAGCCGAACGGTTTGCCGTCCACGACGCAGTTGCCGCTGCCCCAGTACCACGTGTTGTCGTACGTCCAGACGCCGCGTCCCCAGTCGAGCGTGCCGAAGTCGGTTTCGGGATCGAACGTATACGTCTTGCCGTCGAACGTCGCACTGCCGCTGGCACGCATGCAGTTGATCTTCTGGTTGTAGTAGAACGCGCCCTTCTTGTCCCAGGGCGTAGCGATCACCATCGAATCCATATCCGGCTGCTCGAGCGTGATGTCGCAGGAGAACGGCTTGCCGCAGCAGAAATTCTGAAAATTGCAGCGGAGTTTACGCTGGCCGGGTGTGACGATGAACTGCATATCCAGCCGCTTGTCGCGGTAGACCGTGTTGCCTGCCGACGAATCGGAAGGCAGCTTCAGCTTGCCCATCGGGAAAGCGTTCAGCACCGTCTCGGTATGCTCCCAGCACTTGGAAAAGTCGAGCAGAGACGCGCTTTGCAGACCGATATAGCCGTCGTCCGAAATGGTCAGCGCCACGGCAAATTCGTGTTTCTGCGAGACGACAAGATAGTAGTCCCACTCCTTGATGCGGAAAGCAGGCGCCTTGATTTTGCTGCGGTCATAGACCTGCACCATCCGGCGCGACCAACCCGGCTCACGCAGGGTGCCATCCTCTTTGAGCAGGGGCTGTACGGCTGTCACTTCATGGTTTCTCATTGTGCATACCTCACCTTTCTCTATACATTAATATAATATGTTCAAAGTAAATGTGCGTCCGAACCGCCGATTGTGCGTCCGTGGTTGTAGAACTTGCGGTTGTCCAGCGCCCACTGACGCGCGGAAAACTCGCCCTTGTCCACGCCGGAAACCGCGCTTTGCACCTCGTAGATGCGCGCGTCCATCATATCCAGCTGAGAGAGGATCTCCGCCTCCAGGAACATCGGCCGTACCGCCGCGCCGAAATCCGGCTCCCCGTGGTGCGAGAGCAGCATGTGCTCAAGCAGCATCACGATTTCCGGATCGGTGCCGAGCGTCTGTGCCGTCCGTTCAACAATCATCGCGCCGCGTACCAGATGGCCGATCAGCGTACCGTCCGTCGTGTAGCCGGACGCGATACCGGTCTGCGCCACGTCGAATTCCTCCGTCTTGGCGATGTCGTGCAGGATCGTTCCGGCCAGCAGCAGCTCACGGTCGACGAACGGATAAATCACGCACACATCCTGCGCCAGCCGCAGAAGCGAGAGCGTGTGATACAGCAGGCCGCCGCGCACAGCGTGGTGCAGCTTGAAGGCCGCAGGCCAGTACAGAATCTGCTCCTTCTTTTCCTCCAGGATGGTCTGCACCAGCATTTGAAGCTGCGTGTTCTCGAAGCCGTCCACGACTTCCGTGATCGCCTGCAGCATCGCCTCCCCGTCATACGGCGCCGACGGCACAAAATCCTCGATCCGGACGCCGTCCGCATCCGAAACCGGACGGATGCGCTCTGTGCGGAACTGATCCGCCCCGTTGAATTCGGAAATCACGCCGCGCACCTTCACGAGCATGTTCGGACTGATCCAGCCGTGAATCTCCTCACGGTAGTCCCACAGCTTTGCGCCGATCTCGCCCGTGCGGTCGGTGAGCACCATATCCAGATACGGGACGCCTTTGACGTTAATTTTTTTCTCCACGGATTTGATCAGGCAGTAACCCTCCGCGGTACCCTTGTTATCGATGATCCGAAACTCCATGTTTCTCTTCCTTTCTGTATACTATTTATATTATAGCATAAAATGATGCGTTTGCATAGACTCTTTTTTCGCTGCATATACATGCTGTGAATCCGCCCGCTTCAGAGCCGTAAAAATCGTCTGAAATATGTGTATGCGGTTCAAGTATTATTCTGTACCCGCATCATTTTACCGTCATTTTTTGCTGTTTTTTTCCGGAATTTGCCCCTGTTTTTTGTTCGGAATCCGCATATTAATTGGCACAAAAACGACAAGAATCCTTATTTTTTCAACACTTTTTCAGGCCGGAAAATCACTGTTTTTTGCGTGCGGAAAACGGCTGTTTTTCTCGGAAAAAACGGCGTCATTTTCGCCCTGAATCAGCCGCTGTTAATTTCTGGTATTGTTGAATAACATTGTTATAATTTGGGAATAATTAGTCAGAAATCGGGTCAAAAGGCGGCTGTTTCAAGTTCTTCACTTTTGCACAAACGGAATTGACAAATTTTGGAGTGAACCGCCGGAATGCAAAAAGATTCTTCTTTATTTGAATTATCAATTTTTTTGTTTTTGTGCAAAATGCACAAATTCCTTTGATTTAAAAAATTTGACAAATGAACAACTCGCCAATATAATGACAGGCGCTTTGAGGAACCCCGGCTTTCAGGACGTAAAAAAGCACGCAGAAGCATCCAAATGGATCACCGTTAAGGAGTGAAATCTACGATGACGAACCACGCTTTTCAAAAACTGAACAGACGAAAACCCAATTCCCTTCGCCGTGTATGTACGGGCGCTGCAATCAGCGTCGTTTTTGCCGCCTCGCTGACCATGACCTTCACATCGCTTGCCGCAACCGTGTATAACGTGGGCGTTGCGGGTGAGCCGAAGATCACCGAGGTGCACACATTCCGCAAGGATCCCGTGCAGATCGTCAGCAGCGTCGGCGTCCCGCTCGCGGCAGACGACCGGATCGCGGTCACGCCCATCAACGGCGGCGACAACAGCAACGTCGTCGTGTACAAGAGCGGCAAAGCAGCCGTTGAGGTGGACGGAAAAGAACACCTGGTCGACACCGAAGGCAGTGTTCTGCGCACGATCGCAAACAGCGGCATCACGCTGGAAAGCGGCGACGAGGTGAGCGTTGATCTCGGCTCCCTCGCCTATGACGGGATGGAAATCAACATCGACCGCGCCTACGACGTATACGTAGAGGACGGCGACACGGTGTATACCTACCGTTCCACCGCATGCAAGGCCGGCGAAGCCGTCTACGCGCTCGGGCTGACGCTCGGCGAGGAGGACGAACTTGATCTCCCGCCGGAAACCGATCTGTTCGAAGGGGATACGGTCCGCATCCTTCGCTGTTCGTATGCAGAGCGCACCGCTGAAGAAACAATAGACTTCGGCACGATCGAGATTCCGGACCGCAGTCTTTTTGAGGGACAGACCCGCGTGATTTCCAGAGGTATCCCCGGTACGCGTGAAGTCGTTTACCGCGACAAGTACCTCGGCACAACGTGCGTCGAGTCCGAACCGCTGCGCGAGTCGGTCACGAAGCAGCCGATCGACGCCGTCAAGGCAGTCGGCACGCGCGTGTTCTCCGTCGCAGGCAAGACGCCGTACTCCAACCTTCCGCTTCCGGACGGGTTTGAGCTGGACGAAAACGGTGTGCCCGCACACTACAAGTCCTACTTCGACGGCGTGGCAACCGCTTACTACGGCGATCAATACACCGCATCCGGCATGCCTCCGGGAGTGGGTCATGTGGCAGTCGATCCCAAGGTCATACCCTACGGCACTGAGCTTTGGGTCGCTTCGCTCGACGGCCAGTACGTCTACGGCTACGCGATCGCAGCCGATACGGGCGGATTCGTCAAGGGCGGCTGGGCAGACATGGATCTGTTCATGAACACCGAGGACGAATGCTGGGACTTCGGCATCCGCGGCGTGCGCATCTATATTCTTTGACGCAGCGCCCCTTAAAAACGAACACGCATTGCAGAGCTTTCCTTCCCGGTGAACTGCTCCCCGTCAAGAGGACAATGAAATAATTAACAAATAATTCACAACGCGTTGCGTTGTGGTACCGCAGATTCCGGTTGAAATTTTGAGGATTTCAACCGGAATTTGCGGTCTCTTATGCTACCTTAAACAGCT
>JAFSYM010000073.1 GCA_017450005.1 Clostridia bacterium | reverse complement strand
TCGAGCGACAGCGCTTTGCGTGTCATATACATTTCACGCCGGTACCATGCCGTCCAGTTCATATCCATCGTCGCGCGCATGATGAAACGCCGCACAAGATAGATGCCGAAAACCAGTCCGGCAGAGAGCAGAACATAACGGAAGCACTGCCAGTAGCCCCTGCCTTCCGTCAGTGCGGTAATCACACTGCCGGAGAAGTGGATCGTGATGTAGTTCGCGAGGACAGGCAGATAGAACGCAAGGATATTGAAAGGCGTATACAGCTTGCCGTTGATCTCCCTGTTCAGACGCAGACCGCGCAGCTGAATACGCAGATTTGCTTGGAGCTTCTTCATTGCGCGTTCGCCTCCTGTTCGTAGTACCGGCTCTGCAGGCGGAACAGATCGGCGTAAGCGCCGTCCGCGTGCATCAGTTCCTCATGGCTGCCGACTTCCTGCACGCGTCCGTCCGCAAGCAGCACGACGCGGTCGCAGAAACGCGTGGAGGACAGGCGGTGGGAAATATAGATCGAGGTCTTGTCCGCGGCAAACGTGCTGTACTGCATGTACAGATCGTTCTCCGCGATCGGATCGAGCGCCGCCGTCGGCTCGTCGAGCACCAGGATCGGCGCGTCCTTGTACAGCGCGCGCGCCAGAATCAGCCGCTGCTGCTCGCCGCCGGAGAACGCCGTCGCGCCCTCGTGGATGTCCTTGACCATCAGCGTGTTTTCTTTGTCCGGCAAAGACGCGATCTTTTCGGCGATATTCGCCTTGCGCATGCAGTCCCACAGGCGCGCGCTGTCGATCTCCTCCTGCGGGCAGAGCGCGATATTCTTCGCCACGGTCGCAGGCAGGAAATTAACCGACTGCAGCACCGTGGCGAACAGCGCAAAGACGTCGTCCCGGCCGTACTCGCGCACATCCCGTCCGGCCACGCGGATCTGTCCGCTGTCGGGGATCAGCAGGCCGCACAGGAGCTTGACGAGCGTCGTCTTGCCCGCGCCGTTGTCGCCGACGATGGCGACGTGCTCGCCCGGACGGATTGTCAGCGTGAAATCCCGGATCGTCGGTTTTTCCGCCTCTTCGTAGGTAAACGTCACATGATCGAATTCGATCGCGCAGGGCAGCGCGTCGCCTGCGGGCAGCGGTGCGCCGGTGCGGCTGCGCTCGTCCGGAATATCAAGAAAGCTGCGGTAGTCGCTGACGGCATGAGCGGACTCGAGCGATTCGGAAAAGGCGTCCGCCAGCCGCGTCAGCCAACTGCCGAAGCCGGTGATCGCACCGAGATACAGCGCGAAGTCGCCCAGCGGCATGTCCGTGTGCACCTTGAGATAGATCAAATACGCGTACGCGCCGATCGTCGTGGCGAGCATGAGCACGTCCTCGAACAGCGTGTTAAGCATGTGGCCCGTGTGGATGCGGTGCAGAAGCGACACGCGCTGCGCAAGGCCCTCGTCCGCTTTGTGTTCGAGCATCGGCTGCATCTCATAGACGCGGATATCCTTCGCCTCGGCGAAATCCTTCGACCGCTGGGAGACGTAATCCATCCGCAGCCGGATGCGCGCTTCCTCGTCCTTGAGCTTGTCGCGGAATTTCTGCAGCGCTTTCCAGCCGAGCACGCTGAGCGCATAGCCCGCGATCAGCGCGGGGATGAACCAGAAGCTGCAGCGCACGATGATCGCTGTAAAGGCGGAGAAGCCGAACAGCGCGGAAAACAGATGTATATTGACCCAGATAAAATTGGACGCTCCGCTGCGCATGAGTGAATTCATGGCTTTCTCGCGTTTGGAGCGCGTGCCCTTTCGCGTGAAGACATGGTAGTCCATGTCCACAATCTTGTCCGTAATCTGCATACGCCAGAAACTGTTTTGCGCGATCTGCATGGAATTGTTGCAGTACGCGGTCAGCAGATTATTCACCGCGACCAGCAGCACCGTACACACAGACAGCGCGCCCACTTTCCACACAAGCTCCGCCGGTGAAACGTGCCGCTCGATGCAGTCGAGCACGACCTTCGGCAGAAACGCCGCCAGAACGGACGATAACGCCGCCATGGGCGTTGCGGCAGCCGCCGCAAAAATATAGGATTTGCGGAATCTCCATTGCGCAGCGCACACATACCAAAGGTTCCCGAAATAGCTGTACGGCTGTTTTTCTTTCTTCTTTCGCATTGCGGCTCCTTTCGACCCTTTTTTCGGTATTGTATCACTCCGCGCAGAATGTGTCAACGGATTGACAGCGCAGGGAGAACATGGTATACTATACGGGTAAAAATAGAGAATTGTATGAAAAAATCGTCAACTTTTCTGTATTTTTTATTGAAAATCTAAAATCGGTATGGTATACTGATGTGGATTTCGGAAAATCTTAAGGAGGAATTCTCTTGAAAATCTACAACGCAAAGAACATTCGCAACATTGCCATCGCCGGTCACGGCGGCCGGGGCAAGACGACGCTTGCGGAAGCGATGCTGTTTTTAGCCAAGGCGTCCGACCGCATGGGCAAGGTCGCCGACGGCAACACCGTCATGGACTTTGACGCCGAGGAAAAGAAGCGCAAGGTCTCCATCTCCACCGCCGTTGCGCCGCTGGAGTGGAAG
>JAFSYM010000072.1 GCA_017450005.1 Clostridia bacterium | reverse complement strand
TGTCGGCATCGCGCAAACACGTGCGGGCATGACCGCCCGCAAAAACGAAAAGCACCGCAGGCATAACCTGAAACAAACGAACAAAAACAACCCGCTGTCATTGCGAGCGAAGCGAAGCAATCCGTCTCCCCGAAAAACGTGAAGACAGGAACAGGGGAAACGGATTGCTTCGTTGCTAAAGCTCCTCGCAATGACAGTTCATTTTATGTATATGCAACGCCGGAAACGGCATATAGCCCGCACGCGGGACGATGCGGGTATCACCCTCTACGAATAAACCGTTTTTTCGAAGGAAGCAGGGGAGACTTTTTACATCCCGCAACAAACGGAACAATGCCGGATGTAAAGTATACTGCGACGTCGTGTAGGGAACGCAACCATTCCGATGAGCCGTGAGGGGGGCGGCAAATCGTAAGTCCGGCGGCCATACTTGCCGTCGGACTGATGTGCGCAATTCGCGCAGAATGTGCTTCCGGCGGGATTGCGCAAACAAACGGACGTGTCATCCTGCGCAGGCGTTCACAAAAGCCGCGGTATTTCGGAAGCCGGTAACGGCATCTATGGGAGATCGCTGCGCTTCGCTCGTGATGCCGCCTGGTTTGTCTTGATATAAGCGCCGCGATTGATTTTTTGATTCATATGTGATAGAATCATATCAAACATCGCTGAGGGGAGATTGCGCATATGGCAAAGGGCGTATTATACTGCATGACAACGGTCGTTTCCGGACTGATTAAAATCGGAAAGACGACGGCGGATAGTTTTGAATCCCGCATGTACAACCTCGAACGTCACGGTTATTGCAACGTCACAGGGCTCAAGAGGCATTTCGCAATCGAGGTCGAGGACTATGACGAAAAAGAAACCCTGCTTGATGATATCTTCAGCAAATCACGTGTCCCCAATTCCGAATTGTTTGCGTTGGATATTGATTTAGTTGTGCAATTGCTCTCGTCGTTTGACGGGAAACAGATCTATCCCCAAAACGAATCCAAAGAAGAGGTTTTTCGGAGTGCTGCGACGGAACGGGCGATCAGAGCCGATTGGGACAAGGTCCCCGACGGAAAGTATTACCTGCACAGAGTCAAAAGAGGATTCGGCCGGATTGAAGCGACCATGCGCGTGGAAGGCGGACTTTTCATTGTTGAGAAAGGGAGCGTTTGTGCGCCCGTCACGGGAAGAGTTGTCCCGGAAGTCAGGGCAAATGCGGTCATCAGAAATAACGTTCTTCAGGAAGACGTTGCATGCACATCTCCTTCAAATGCCGGCTGGGTTGTCATCGGCGCCGAAAACGACGGCTGGAGAGAATGGAAAAACGAAGAGGGTCAGCCCATCGACATTTACAGAACACATGCGCAATAATACATGCTTTCTCCCGAATAATTTGATAAGCTCAAGGAAAAAGCCTGCGGAACCTCCACAGGCTTTTGTCTGTATGCTGTGTGCGCGCATTCAGCCCAGCAGGCGGTACATGCTGCCGGCGGTTTCTTTGGTCGCGTATTCGGTCACGCTGAGTACCTCGGCGCGGATGCAGTTGGCGCCCATCTGGATTTCGATGACGTCGCCGACCTTGACGTCGTAGGACGCGCGGGCAACTTTGCCGTTGACACTCACATGCTTGGCGTCGCAAACCTCATTGGCGACGGTGCGGCGCTTGATGAGGCGGGAAACCTTGAGGTATTTATCCAATCGCATAATGATCCCTTCCACAGAAAAACGGGGCGCTCCGAAGAACGCCCCGTGATTTCTGCTTTCTTACTTGTTGACAGCATCCTTGAGAGCTGCGCCGGCCTTGAATGCGGGAACTTTGCAGGCGGGAGCGGTCACGACTTCGCCCGTTCTGGGGTTGCGGGCCTGCTTCTCTGCTCTTGCGCGGACTTCAAAAGAACCGAAGCCGATCAGCTGCACTTTTTCGCCGGCGGCGAGTGCATCGGTGATGGCGCCGATCACAGCGGCGACTGCCTTGTCGGCGGTTTTCTTGTCCAGCTCTGCCTTAGCGGCGACTGCCTGGATGAGTTCTGCTTTGTTCATGATGTAATTCCTCCAAAAATTATTTTTGACTTTATAATATGAATCGGAGAGATCCGATGTCATTTCTTGATTTCGTCCCACAGCGCGTCCATTTCGGCAAGGCTTGCCGTTTCAAGATCGAGTCCGCGTTCGGCGGCCAGCGCTTCCAATTTGCGGAAACGGGCAATGAATTTGTCTGTGGATGCGGTCAGCGCTTCCTCGGCGTCACACTGCACAAAGCGCGACACATTGACTGCGCTGAAGAGCAGGTCGCCCAGCTCCATAGAAATCTCGTCCTGCCTGCCGGAAGCGATCGCTTCCTTGAGCTCGGCCGTTTCTTCCTCGAGCTTGTCCAGTGCGCCGCTCACGTCCGGCCAGTCGAAGCCGAGCTTTTTGGCCTTGCCCTGCACCTTGTCCGCACGCATAAGGGCGGGAAGCTCGCGGGGGATGGACAGCATCGGTTCGCTGCCTTTTTTCTGGCCTTTTTTGGTTCGCTTGACGTTGTCCCAGCTCGAAAGCGCTTCTTCGGCATTGTCTGCCTGCACCGTGCCGAACACGTGCGGATGCCGATCCACCAGCTTCTGGCACACGCCGTTGCACACGTCGTCAAAGGTGAAGCCGCCCTGTTCGGTTTCCAGCTCGGTGTGGAACACGACCTGCAGCAGCAGATCGCCCAGTTCCTCAAGCAGCAGTTCCTTGTCCTGCTTGTTGATCGCCTCGATGACCTCGTACGTTTCCTCGATCAGATTCTTCTTGATGCTCTCGTGCGTCTGCTCTCTGTCCCACGGGCAGCCGTCCGGCTGGCGCAGGCACTGCATGATATGAATCAAATCGTCGATGGTGTAGCGGTCTTTAAAAACGAAATCCCCGATCATGGCGTTTTCTCCTTCCGAGAGGGTACTCCTATATTCTACCCTAAAAGTTTATATTTTTCAAGTGTTTTTGCAATTTTTTCTCCCTTTGGGAGCATAGAAATGTCATCTTTTGACAGTCCTTTGAACAGCAGCAGCGTCACAACGTACACAATGACTGCCGCACCGACGGATAAAACGATTTCAACAAGCGTGAGGTAGGGGATGCGGTCGGTAAGAAACCGGATGCACAGGCGGTAGGCGCCCCATGCGGCGCCGGCGCTCAAACCCGCGCAAAGCAGAGGCTTGAGCAGCACAGAGACGGCGTTGATCCGCACGTCGCTCACGCGCAGCAGATAGAACAGGTTGATGCCGACGATCACAACATAGCACAGGATCGAGCCGATCGGCGCGCCGTTGATGTTCAGCTTCGGGTTGCCGACGAGGAAGAAGTTGAAAACAATCTTGACCACTGCACCGGCGACGGCGGACTTGACCGGAATGTCTGTGCGGCCGATGCCCTGCAGCATGTTGGCAATCGGCGTGGATACGGCCATCAGCGCGGTGGCATAGCCGTAGATCGCCATGATCGGCGCGGCGATGGGCACAATGTCCGGCTGCTTGCCGTACAGCAGCGTCAGAATCGGCGTTGCAAGCACGGCCATGCCGAATCCGGCGGGAAGCGCGACAAGCATGGTCACGCGCAGCACGGACTCGATGTTGGTGCGGATCTGGTGTTTGTCCCGGATGGCCCACGCCGCCGAAAGCACCGGCAGCGCGCTGATACCCAGCGACATGGTGATGTTCGGGATCAGGTTGCGGAAGTCGAGCGCGGCGCCGTAGGTGCCGTACAGGTAGGTCGGGATATCCGCATCCAGCGTGCCGGAAGTCTCCAGAGAATAAGCATACATATTCTTGATGACGTCCGGCGCGGCATTGAACGCGTCGATCAGACGCCGCTGGATGGTCGTGGCGTCGATGAGGTTGGTGATGTTTGTAATGAGCGCGCCGATGACCATCGGCACGGCGAAGGTGGCGATGCGCTTGGCAATTTCCCGATCGGAAACGAGGGCGGGGGAGTTGATCAGATCGGTGCGGGAGATGCCGTCGCCCTTGATTTTGTGCAGCAGCATCAGGTACACAAGACCGAGCGCCGAGCCGATCGTCACGCCAAGGATCGCCGCAGCGGCGGTGTAGGGGTAAATCAGGCTGTGGGCGACGTCGATATTCTCCGCGGCCTTGCCGAAGACGGTGCCGGTTGTCGCAAACTGCTTTTCGCCCACGCGCATCACGCCCCAGGCGAGCACGATGCCCAGCGCCAGCTTGCCGAGCGCCTCAATGACCTGCGAGATCGCGGTCGGCGTCATATCGCGCAGACCCTCGTAGTAGCCGCGGTAGGAGGACATGGCGCAGCAGAAAAAGATCGACGGCGCAATGGCGAGAATCGCGGGCATGGCGTTGGGACTGGCGAAGAAGTGCACATACGGGTAGGAGATGAGAAACATCAGCGCTGTGCCGACGCCGCCGGTGATCAGGAAGATCTTGGTGGACACTTTCCGCAGCTGCCGTACCTCGCCGAACCGGTTCAGTGTCGAACTCTCCGACACCAGACGCGACACCGCCACCGGCAGTCCCGCCATCGAAATGGCGTACAGCGGCGTATACAGATTGTATGCGGCGTTGAAGTAGCCTCTGCCCACACCGCCGAACAGGCTCGTCAGCGGGATTTTGTACAGAGCGCCGATCAGTTTGACGACGATGCTGCTGACCGCAAGGATCAGCGCGCCGTTAAGCATGGTCTGTTTTTTGCGTTCGATAGACAAATCATCACATCCTGTGCTGTAATACTTGGTCTTCTACTTAATATGTATACTCTTCGTAAAAGGTTTTTATACGGGCTTTTCGCGCCGCTAGCTCATCAAATCGGCTGATGTATTCGTAGGGGTACTTGAAATTGAACACACGCTCAATCATCGGCCCGTGCGGCTCGCGCAGTTTCGTGACGGCGCCGGCGCCGCATGCGAGCACGGTGTGCACCTCTTCCATCATGTACACGTTGTACAGACATTCCTTGCCCGCGCGGCACCAGCCGACATTTTCAAAGTTGCCGATGCAGCGGCTTTGGCGGTACATGTAGTACGGCATATAGCCGTTTTCGGTGCAGCGGGACTGCGCGTCTGCGAGCATTTCGGCCACGGCAGCGCCGCCTTCGGACAGCGCGTTTTCTTCCTGCACCATGCGGGAAGAACGCTTGAGCGCGAGCGTATGCACGGTTATATTTTCCGGCGCGAGCGCCAATATTCCGCCGAGCGTCCGTCGGAAAGAGTCGGGCGTGTCCGTGTCGAGTCCGGCAATCAGATCCATGTTGATGTTGTCAAATCCCGCGTCCCGCGCCATGCGGAAACAGTCGATCGCGTCCTGCGCGCTGTGGCGGCGGCCGATGTGCACGAGCACGTCGTCATTGAGTGTCTGGGGATTGATGCTGATGCGACTGACGCCTGCCGCATGCAGCGCGTCGAGTTTGTCGCGTGTAATTGTGTCGGGACGTCCGGCTTCGACTGTAAATTCCCGCGCGTCCCGCAGCGGAAAGTGCGCGGCGATCGCGTTGCAGACAGCGGACAACTGCGCAGCGGACAGCGTGGTCGGTGTGCCGCCGCCGATATAGACGCTCTCAAGCCGCAGCCCCAGCTCCCGTGCGATCTCTCCCGTCATCGCAATCTCGCGCAGCAGCAGCTTCACATACGGCTCGATCAGCTTTCTGGCCGAAGGGCTGTTAACAGAGTGCGAGACGAAGGAGCAGTAGCTGCACCGGGAGGGGCAAAAAGGCACAGACAGGTACAAGCTGTACGATTCCGGCCGGGAAGCGCGCAGAATCCGATCTTCCTGCCGCGCGACGGCTGCCGCGAGCGCCGTTTTGTCCGGCTGCACGAGCAGCGTATCCGTAAAATAGTCCTGCGCCTGCAGCGCGCCCATTTCACGCATGAGCGTGATCATCAGCTTCGACGGCCGCACGCCCGTGAGCATCCCCCACGGCGGTGTGTAGCCTGTGCGCTTTTGCAGCAGCAGAAAGATCGTTTTGGCCGCGGCCAGTTCCTGCGCTTCGGCAAGACGCGGCGCGTCCGACGGGACAAAGAGCGTTTCCCGTGCGCCGTCCCAAGATGCGCTCAGGCGAAAGCCGCCCTCGACCGTTTCCATGCGGGACGTCAGTGCGGCGGGATCGTCGGCGTCGTAGACGATCCGCACGCTGTCATTCGGGTAAAAGACACGGCACAGGTTTTCGCACTCATAGTGGAAGTCATGTCCGCAAAGATTCAGAAGCATTTATTTCCCCAATCTTCGTATAAAATAGTTGCGTTTGCGTTCGGCGTCCAGCGTGGTCGACCGCTCGTGGCCGGGATAGACTTTCCAGTCGCCGGGCAGCGCGATCAGCCGCGCGAGCGAGCGCATCAGATCGTCATGACTGCCGCGCGGGAAATCCGTGCGTCCGGCCGTCAGACAGAACAGCGTATCGCCCGAAAAGATGACGCGATCCGCATCGTGCAGGTAGCACACGCCGCCGGGGGTGTGGCCGGGCGTGTGCAGCACGCGCAGCGTTTCGCTGCCGAACGACACGGTATCGCCGTCCTGCAAAAGGCGGTCTGCTTTGAACGGCGCGAACACACAGCCGCACTCGTTTGCCATGCACAATCGGCTGTCCGTGAACGGATCGTCGAGCGCATGGATGCAGATTTCGGCGCCGGTCAGATCACGCAGCGCGGCGGCGCCGCTGATGTGGTCGGCGTGGCCGTGCGTGAGCAGAATCTTTTCGACTGCGGCAGATTTTTCTTGCAGCAGCGAGAGCAGCTCCGGGGCGTATTCGCCCGGATCGACCACGGCGGCTGCGCCGTCATCGCCGATCAGGACGTAGCAGTTTGTGTTCAAAGCGCCAAGCGGCAAACGATAGACTTGCATTTCTTATCTCCGGCTTTGTTTGAATATTTCCGAATCGAGCCAGATCGTGACCGGCCCGTCGTTTTGAATGTCGACCTGCATGTCTGCGGCAAAAACACCCGTCGCCACTTTGGAAACGCCGTTTTTGCGCAGCTGCTCGGCGAAGTATTCATACAGCGCCTTGGCGCGGTCGGGCGCAGCGGACTGCGTGAAGGACGGGCGGTTGCCCTTGCGGCAGTCGGCGCAAAGCGTGAACTGCGAGATCACAAGCGCTTGTCCGTCGACGTCGAGTACGCTGCGGTTCATTTTGCCGTCTTCGTCCTCGAAAATGCGCATTTTGGCGCATTTGGCGGCCAGAAGCTCCGCTTCTTTTTCCGTATCGCCCTCCATGACGCAGGCGAGGATATTCAGTCCCTGTCCGATTTCGCCGACGGTCTGACCGTCGACCTGTACGCTTGAGCGGCGTACACGCTGCAATAATACGCGCATAATTGATCCTCGGTTCTCAAAACAGGACTTTGCCGCGCATTACGCCGCGATCTTCGTGGTGGCTTCTGCCGGCTTTGTTTCGGGGACGATGCGCTCGTGATACTGCTCGGCTGCGATGGTGATACCATCCGGATAAATCCTGGCAAAGTCATTTTTCATGGAAACCGGGATATAGCCCTTTTCCTTATATTCCGCCGACTTTTCCGCCCAGTCCTGCGTACCCCATTCTCTCTCGGTGTCGTCTGCAATAATCATATACGCCTGCGCCGGGTAGGGGTTGCGGCTGTCGATGGCATAGTTCATCATGCTCGAGTCGCTGCCGCTGTTGCCGAACGCGAGCACCGGACGCTGCCCGATTTCCCGCTGCACGTAAATCGACTTGTTGGCATTGAGGTTTTTCTGAATGAAGCCGCCGGTCAGGACGAGCTCGTCGCCGTTTTCGTATTTGAAATCCATGTTGGATGACTCGCTTTCGTGTCCCGGCTGCTTTACCTCAAAGTCTGTGCCGATCACATGGTTCGGCGTGACGTAATCTTTGATCGGAGAATTGGCGATGATCGCACGGGTCGTCGTGCGCTCGGTGCCGCTGATGACGTAGATCGTGAAATCGTTTTCGTACAGATACTGTACAAGCTCCGTCATGGGCAGATACATGTTGTCAATATACCGCATGTTGCTGAAGCTCTCGGTTTTCTTCTGGCCGAACTGTACCGCGTAATCATACAGCTCCTGCACCGTCATGCCGGCGTATGCTTTGGCAAAGTTGCGCGCGAGCTGTTCGTCCGCCTTGTAGCCGGGCTTGATGGATGCCGCGACCTGTTTGAGCTCGTCGGACACCTTTTCCGGATGGTCGGTCAGGCAGTACTCAATGAACATCATTGTATCATAGTAGGTGTAGTAAGTCTCACAGGTCAGCGTGCCGTCCATGTCGAACACGGCGATGCGGTCCTTGACCGGGATGAAGTTGGCTTCATCTTTTTCATCGGTTACTTTCGACACATAGTCCCGCAGACTTTGCGCAACGGAGGAATCCGCCGCCCAGTATTCGGTCAGCGCTTTGGCATTCGGCTTTTTCACGCAGACAATGGCGATAATGCCCGCCGTCAGTGCAAGGACGAGCAGCGCCGCTACGCAGATGAGGATGATTTTCTTTTTGCTTTTGCTGGTTTCCATATTATCTTCTCCTTAAAAAATAGAATCGGTTTTATTCGGCTGTTTTTCGTTACGCATGTATGCGTATCTTACGTTGTGTATGCTTAAACCTTGTATCTGGCATTGCGAGGAAAGAAATGACGAGACAGTCCGTCGCAACCCCCTGCTTTACCTTACTTACCTGTTCTCTCCACGCTGAGCACGCCGTCGACTTTTTCGATCTTGGAGATCACGTTCTTGAGATGGTCGATGCCGTTGACTGTGATTGTTACTGTGACGGCAAAGCGGCCGTCCTTGGTGTAGCGGGTGCTGATGTCGTGGATCATGACGTGCATGTTGGCGAACTGCACCGACACGTCCGCGAGCATGCCGACGCGGTTAAAGCACGTCACGAGCAGGGTGGACTTGAATTCGTCATGCACCTCCTTGTCCCAGTATGCGTTGAGCCAGCGATCCGGCTCGGCGCAGGTGGCAATATCCTTGGGCACGTTGGTACAGTCGCGTTTGTGAATCGAAACGCCGTGACCGCGCGTGATGTAGCCGATGATCGCGTCGCCCGGCAGGGGATTGCAGCAGCGCGAGAATTTGAGCAGGCAGTTGTCGATGCCTTCCACAACGACGCCTTCGCTGCTGCGGCTGCGTTTGGGCGGCGTGATGCGGATATGCTTCTCCTCCGGTTCGGGCGTCTTGTACAGCTTGTTGTATTCGTCGCGGATGCGCGGCATCATGCGCGCGAGCGACAGACCGCCGTAGCCGATGGCGGCATAGAAATCCTCGACGGTGGCCAGATGCTGTCTCTCCGCGAGCGCCTGCAGAAACTGCTGCATATCCTCCGGACTCAGGCGGATAAAGCTGCGGCGGAATTCACGCTCGACCTCGGCGCGTCCTTCCTCGATGTTTTCCTCGCGGCGTTCCTTTTTGAACCAGCCGCGGATCTTGGCGCGGGCGCTGCTGGTTTTGACAATCTTCAGCCAGTCGCGGCTGGGACCCTTGTTGGGATTGGATGAGGTGATGATGTCCACGATCTCGCCCGTTTTGACCTTGTAATCAATGGGAACGATGCGTCCGTCCACCTTGGCGCCCTGCATGCGGTTGCCGACGGCGGAGTGGATGGCATAGGCGAAGTCGATCACGGTAGCGCCGGTCGGCAGGTTAATCACGTCACCCTTGGGCGTGAAGACGTAGACTTCCTCGGGCACGAGATCGGTTTTGATCGTCAGCACGAGATCCTCGGCGTTCTCGGCGTCCTTCTGTGCGTCGAGAATCTGACGGATCCAGGCGAGCCTGTCCTCCATCTTGGCGTCGCTGATGCCGAGCTTGTATTTCCAGTGCGCCGCGATACCGTATTCCGCCGTCTGATGCATGGCGCGGGTGCGGATCTGCACCTCGAACGGAATGCCCTCGGAGCCGATCACGGTCGTGTGCAGAGACTGGTACATGTTGGGCTTGGGGGTAGAGATATAGTCCTTGAACCTGCCGGGGAGCGGACGGTACATGTCGTGAATGATGCCCAGACAGTTGTAGCATTCGATCACAGTGTCCACGATGATACGCACAGCGTAGATGTCGTAGATTTCGTCGAAATCTTTATTCTGCATGTACATCTTGCGGTAGATGCCGTGCACGCTCTTGATACGGCCGTCGATCCGCGCGTCGGGCGTATCCTGATGCACGCGGTTGGCAATCGCCGCTTTGATTTCGTTCAAAAACTCCTGCCGGCGGTTGCTCTGTTCACTGAGCTTCTGCTCAATTTCCTGATAGGCAACCGGGTCGAGGAAGCTGATGGCCAGATCTTCGAGCTCCTCTTTGATCGGGCGGATACCGAGACGGTGTGCCAGCGGCGCGTAGATTTCGAGCGTTTCGAGCGCAATATCACGCCGACGCTGGGGTTTTTTGAACATCAGCGTGCGCATATTGTGCAGCCGGTCGGCGAGCTTGATGATGATGACGCGCACGTCCTTGCTCATGGCAAGCAGCATCTTGCGGATATTTTCCGCCTGCTGCTCCTCCTGCGTCGTCAGCGGCACTTTGCCGAGCTTCGTCACGCCGTCGACCAGCGCGGCGATCTCGTCGCCGAATTCGCGCTTTACGTCGTCGAGTGTGACGGGTGTGTCCTCAACCGTGTCGTGCAGCAGTGCAGCGATCACGGAGGGCACATCCATGCCGATGCCGACAAGGATATCCGCCACGCAGATCGGGTGGATGATATACGGCTCGCCGGACAGACGAAACTGTCCCTCATGCGCACGGCAGGCCAGCGCATAGGCGCGGTCGATCTGCCCGATCTCCTCAGGCGAAAAATGACCGGCTAAATGTTCCCGCAGAGCGGCGTAGCCGTCGCCGCGATCGGTGAAATCAGACATGGCGTTCCTCCGGTAGAAAGGATGTAGACAGAGCGGAATTTGTCGCAGACAAATTCCGACATGAATTGCGCCTGACGTCGCGTGAATTGCCTTGCGGCATGAAATGACCTGCGGTCGTGAATTGCGCTGCGCGCATTGCGGACGGGCTTCGCCCGTACCCATTTTAATGGGGTGCGGGGTTCACCCCGCCCTCAATGCATTGCATCGCAATGCAATTCA
>JAFSYM010000071.1 GCA_017450005.1 Clostridia bacterium | reverse complement strand
TCCACTTCTCCCGGTTCGCAGGTGAATCCATCTGCGGGTCGATCGCCCCCACGCCGTCATATACGTCGCCCATGTAACAGATCGCATGGACATAGGGCATCTGCTCCGGGTGGGATTCCGCGACCGGATAGTTGAAATAGACCGTCACATATTCGCCGTCCGCCGCCTGGGTGCTCTGACCGGAAAAGGTCTCGGTGTTGACCAAAACGCCGGCTGACCATAAGTCCTCCTGTGTCGGCATCATAAGACGATTGCGTTGGTCGGGGCTTCCCGTGACTCTGGCATTGATGCGGTGCAGCTCGTTCGGTTCTGTGCGGCCGACGTCGAGGTACAGCAGATCGCCAGTCTCGCCGCTGAACAGCATCAGCTCTTTGACTTCGTCGCTGCCAAAGACCTCTTTGACAAAGAGCAGGGAATTCGTGTCGGAAAGAAACGATGTTCGGTAAGTGCAGCGCACACCGTTTTCGAGCTGTTCGCGCGTGCCGAGGTTCAATTCATAAAGCCCATCAAACTGACTGAGGGCATTGCTGAGCTTGTTGCTCACGTCGGCGGTCAGGTTCGGCAGATGCAAATTCAAATCGCCGTAGCGCACCACCTGCGCATATGAACGGTCGATCGAGCGAAGATACTTTTCCGCCTGCGCGGTGCATTGACGCTCAACTTCGTCTATGTCGCTCTGCGTGGGGTTCAGCGCGCGGCGCTCCAGCCGCTTCGGGAACAGGCGCTTGATCGACGTCGCGTTTTCGCTGCCGTCCCGCGGATAGTCGATCTTCTTGCAAGTAAAGCCGTCTTCGGTCTGCTCCATCGTCAGCACGGCGCACATCCAATGTCCCGCCACGTCGGTGAAAGATCCGTTGATAAAGCCGTAGCGCGCATAGCCGTGGTAGAGATAGACCTTCATTTGGTCGCCGACTTGCTCACAGCCGTAGACGACGTGTCCTTCGGTGGCGCATTCGCCGTGCCATTTGCCGCCCTCGTTATCCTGCAAAATCGCGGTGTGGATCGCCGCATCGAGTTCAGGCGAGACTTCGACCGTCTTTTTCGGGTCGGTCAAAAAGCAGATCGCCAAGATCGCGCTCGCGATCAGCGCGGCAACGATCACCCAAAACGCAGGCTTTTTGTAACTGAGCACTGCCTTGACACGCTGCTTCACCCCGACCTCGCCGAACGCCACCGGGCAGGCCGAGATCACGGCGCGCGGCCGGCGGCAGTCAAGCAGCGTTTGGGTATACGCCGCACGCTGCGCAAGGTCGAGATCGCGGATGACCTTCTCGTCGCACGCAAGCTCAATGTCGCGGCACAGCAGCACATAGGCGACCCACAGCACGGGGTTGAACCAATAGACGCTCAGAATTGCAAAGCCGAGCGGCTTCCACCAATGATCGTGCCGCCGCAGATGGGCGCGCTCATGGCGCAAAACAGGTTCACGCTGCGTTTCGTTCAGGCTCGACGGCAGATAAATACGCGGCCGCAGCACGCCGAGGATGAACGGCGAGGCGATCTCGTCGCAGAGGTAGATTCCCTTTTCCAGCATCAACGACGCGCCGACCTTGCGCCGCAGACGCAGCGTGCTCAGCAAGGCATAAGCCAGCATCAGCCCTGCGCCGCATGCCCAAACGACCGTCAGCATCTGCGGCAGAGAGGGTGCGGGTGTGGTTTTGGTATCCTCATTTGTTTGTGCCGCCTCTTTCGGCACGGAGGACGACGCATCCAAAATGTCATTCAACGGTTTGTCAATGACCCGGATGCCGGTCTGCATCTGCAGATGCGGCGTCTGCGGCGCGGTTTGGTTCGACCCCGCCTGCACCGTCGTTACCGGCGCAGCACTCGGCAAAAGGCTGGCCGGGCTTTGAATCGAAACAGGCGCCAAAAGTCGCAGCGCGACCAGACCCCAAAGCGCAGCAGTCAGCCATTTCGGCGCTTTGCGAAAGACGGCGCGAAACAGCATCACGCAAAGCGCGAGCACGCTCGCCGTCAAGCTCATGTTCACCAGCTTCAAAAATACGGCGGTCATGGCGTCTTCTCCTTTCGGTAGGCGTCGATCATCGACTGGATCTGGGCGACCTCCGAATCCAACAGCGGTTTGCCGCTGGTAAACGCGGCAATGAAGGCCGGAAGCGAGCCGCCGAATTCCGCGTTCACGATCTGCGCGCTTTTCGCGGCATAAAACGCGTCCCGTTCGATCAAAACCGAAACGGTTCCGTTTTCGTTCACGAACAAGCCCTTTTCGCAAAGCTTGCGCAGCACGGTATAGGTCGTGCTCTTTTTCCACTGCAATTCCCGTTCGCACAGCTTTACAAGGTCGCCGGAAGCAATCGGCGCGTTTTTCCAAACCAGCTCGGCAAACCTTGTCTGTACGACACCGAGTTCATAATCCTGCATGATGCTCACCTCATGGCAACAAACTATTGGTTTATCCGGAGTAAACCTTCCGACTTTAGTTTACTCTGAATAAACCATTTTGTCAAGCGGTTTATTGTAAATAAACCATGAACGAAAAAGGCGCGTCGGCCTCTTGTTTTCGGCACTTGATTTTTGTATAATCAATATAGAAGGCTCCGTTTTCCTGCTTATTACTTGACAGGAGCGTTACTATTTTTAGAAAAAAGTCGTTTTAAAGAGTGAAAGGGAGTGAGAACCGATGGAAGACGCACAGATCCTTTTTCTGTTCAACGCGCGAAACGAAGCCGCCATCACGGAAAGCCGCCGAAAATTCGGACCGCTGATTTCGGCGCTTGCACTGCGTCTTCTGCAATCAAGAGAGGACGCAGAAGAGACCGAAAACGACACCTATTGGAAAGTCTGGAACGCCGTTCCGCCGGCGCAGCCGTTGCCGCTTGCGCCGTTTTTTTCAGCCGTATGCCGCCGCACGGCGCTGGATCGTCTGCGCAGGCGCACCCGTGCAAAACGCGGCGCAGGCGTTTACGAAGAGAGCCTTTCGGAACTGGAAGAAGCGATACCGGACGGCGACGACGGCCGAACCTATGCCGACGTGATCGCTCTGAAGAAGGCGCTGAACGTCTTTCTGTCTTCGCTCACGCCCGATGCCCGTTTGATCTTTCTGCGGCGCTACTGGTGGTTCTGCTCGGTGAAGGAAATCGCCCGCGACCTA
>JAFSYM010000070.1 GCA_017450005.1 Clostridia bacterium | reverse complement strand
GTTAGAGCAACCGGCTCATAACCGGTCGGTCCGGGGTTCGAGTCCCTGATGGCCCACCACATAGGGGTATAGCTCAGCTGGTAGAGCATCGGTCTCCAAAACCGAGTGTCCCGAGTTCGATCCTTGGTGCCCCTGCCAAAGCGAAAGTCCTTGAAATCGTTGCAAAACGAAATCAAGGGCTTTTTTCCTTTTCTGCATGCCATACGAAAAACGGGGCTGTCGGTCGACAGCCCCGAAGTGCGGCAGGTATTATTCCGTTGTTTCAAATGCCGTCAGCCATTCGTGCGCAATGAGCGCATGGCCGAACGTGGTCGGATGCACGCCGTCTACTGTCCAGTGCGCTGCGCCGTTCTGCGATGCTGCGGCGTCGAACTTTGCCTGTAAGGGGACAAAGGTGAGGCCGTGCTTCTGCGCCACACGCTTTGCTGCAGCCGCACGCAGGGGAACCTCTTTGCTGAAGACGTTCCATGCGCCGTCCGTAGCCGTACCGTGCGTGACGAACGGTTCCAGTACCAGAATCCGGATCTGCGGCAGCTCGGCGCGGATCTCTTCGATGAGCATATTGTAGATGCGCTCGTACTTGTCCGCGGCGACGCCGTTATGATTGCCCAGCTCGTGCCAGACGTCGTTGACACCGATCAGGATGCTCAGCACGTCCGGACGCAGGTTCAGGATGTCGCACTTGATGCGTGCGTACAGATCAACCACCCGGTTGCCGCTGACACCGCGATTGATAAAGCGGAAGTCATCCGGCCTTTCAAAGCCGAGTTTTGCGCTGACCAGCAGGGGATAGCCGAAACCGAATTCGCCCCACAGGCGGGAGTCTTCGTCCCGGCCGACGTCGGTGATGGAATCGCCCTGAAATACAATTGTTTGCATAAAAGAACTCCTTACCAGGCAACGCTGATGCGGATCAGATAACCCGTCAGACGGGATGCGCTGATTTTGACCTTGATATTCTGAAAACCGTTTTTTTGCATTTCTTTTTCGATGAACTCGCGCAGATCGTTCTTGTTGGTGCGCAGCACATGCTCTACATAGGTGTAGTCCTTCTGGTTGACGTAGATGCGCTCCTGCTCGTGGATGATGCCGATCATGTGCATGAAGTCGATATACATCTGATAGGAAGTTTCGCCGCGCGAGGCTTCTTCGTAGCACTTCTTGAGGAAGCAGCGGACAATGCCTTCCTTGAGCGAGAAGTAGATCTCGTTCAGATAGCGGTTTTCTTCACTGCGCTCCTCTTCGGGCGCCTGGACTGATTTTTTTCGCAATTCATCAGCAAACGACATCTGACTCTCACCTCATTCTGCCGAAGATTCTCTAACAAACAGTATACCGTATTTCGATGCAAAAAGTCAATAGATTTATAAAAAACCGGTTAAATCCAGGCTGTGCACAGCGTCACCGGCCATGCGAGTGCGGAAAGAATCGTGTCCGGAATCTCGTGGCGCACGTCGCGCTTCTCTCCGGCAACGCCCGTAAACAGGTTGGCAGGGATTCTGGCGGACATGTGCGCCGGGCGTTCGATACCCAGCGCGTACAGTGCGATGGCGGCAACGTCGCGATTGCGTGTATCGGCGTCCATCGTGCCGCCGGGAATAACGGTCTTGCCCACAGCGGCAACGGTGACGTTTGTTTCACGCATGGTCAGTCCGCCGTGACCGCCGCGCACCGTGTGACCGTGGTCAGCGACAACGATGAGCAGACTGTTTTCCATCAGACCCTGCTGCACAAGCGTGTCATAGATGCGGCCGATATAGCTGTCGATGGTTTCGATCTGGCGGATGAATTCCGGCGATTTGCTGCCGAGCTCATGTCCGACGTGGTCAACGGAGTCGAAGTGGCTGAAGAAAAGTTTCGGTACGTTGCCCTCGCGCAGGTATTCGCAGATGGCGTCCGTGACTTTTTCGTCGTCGCCGATGGTGACCTTGCGCACGTCGATATCGTTTTCGATATGGCCGAAGTTGATGGAGCTCCAGTTGGCGAAGGATGCAAGCTCCGCATCCGGAAAAGCCCGGCGCGCATAGGTGAAAATAGAGGGGTACTTTGTGCTGCTCGAACGCTCTTTCGATCCGACGATGCTGTTGGTCAGACCGTGACGCAGATACGAAACGCCGCCGAGGATGGCGCCCCAGTTCTGTGCGCTGATGGTGACAGTCTCCGCACGGGCGGTATAGTCGACTGCGCCGTCCTTGAAAATGCGGTCGAAGTTCGGTGTGTCCGCATCGCGGAAGAAGCGGCCTGCGCCGTCGACGCCGAGGATGAACACATGCTCATACGCGCCGAAGCTGCCGTTTTCATCCGCGGCAAAGGCAATGCTGCTGCAGCACAGCGCAAGGATCAATGCAAGGGCAAGAGAAATCGTTTTTTTCATCGGGATAACTCCTTTTCAAAATGATACAGTTATTATAGCATAAACGCGTCATGATTTCAACACATTCACGAGTCATTGCTTGATTCTATAGATCGTGACCGGCACATGGATGTGCAAAGAGCAGGAGCGCTTATCAAGGTATTTGTACGCAAAAAGCGCCGCAAAAGATCATTCAGATCTCTCACAGCGCTTTCATTTTTTCAGTCGCTCATTTCAGACACATATCACGATGCAGGATATAGATTGTGCCAAACCATCGTGACGATTCGGCTGAATCCACGTACAGATTCCGTGTTTTGTTCGTCATTCCTGCTCACGAACGACGTCCGTTCTTACGCCGCTCACGGCAGCTTTTGCATCGCTTTGGTTCGCCAAACCCATTACTTGCAAAGAACTTCTGCTCTCCGGCAGTGAACACGAACTCTTCCCCGCACTCTTTGCAGACAAGTGTTTTGCCCGTGTAGCCGGTTGTCCCCGCGTCCGAAGAGGGTTGTTTTCCGGATGCTTTTTTGCCGGCATCCGAGCGACCGGTCGGTACAGACGGCAGGGTATCCGGAACCATTGCCGGCAAACCTATGAAGTTTGCTCCCATGTCATCCACCGCAGGCAGAACATATCGGAACTGTCTGCGTACACGGTTGGATGAAAACCATTGCAAGGCGCCCTTAGAGGTATTTTTGCCTAAGCCGTTATCTCCGATTGGATACGATACGGTTTTGCCGTCAACGAAATGGATATTGGTAATACGCAGCAGATCTTCAACGGCCTGCGTTTCGTCAAATGTGATCGGCGCATAGTCGTCGTATGTTTTGGGTGTCACAGTATAGCGTCCGTCTTTGATCTGTCGCAGCGTAATGCCGGATACCGTGATCTTGACGCTGCCGTAACCGACCGGCTTGCCGGCTCCGAGTTTATGCATCTGATCGGATGTTTCCGTGTTTTCACCGAGCGTCAAAACCCAAAGCAACTCACGCAATGTGGTTTCATCGATCTTATCAAAATACAATTTGAATCTGAATGTGCTCCCGCTCAGTGCAGTCTTTGTTGCGAACTCCCGTTTTTCCGGCGCCTTGGTGTTAACGTCCTGCGGCACCGCGCTGTGCAGATAGAATTTCCTGCCGTTCAGGGTCACGCCGTCGCTGTCATACGTCCAGATCGGCACATCCCGGATCTTTTCGCCGTGCTTGGAATAAAACTCGGTCGACGTAATCTTCGGTGAGGACAATTCGGGGAGTGTACGGTATGCATCTTCAATGCGCACCTGTACCGCTTCTGCGTCTGAAAAACGGAGCTTTGAGGCGACCGGTGTTCCGGAGCCGAGCGTTCCGAACAGACGACATGCAGGGCAGAAACCGACCGGATTACCGTGCTTATCCACAGTGCCGCAGATAGGTGCATGTTTGCCTAAAAGTGTCGTAACGGTATTGTGGAACATCTGTCTGGAGACCTGCGCAATCGAGAAATAGTCCAGACTATCGCCATCATCAGACAGCTTATAGAATATGGCAATATCCTCTTTCCGGACAAATGCAGATTGGATCGAAAGAAGAATACCCTTCATTCTCGGATCTGTATTGTTTTTTTGGAAGATAAGGATGAGTTCTTCAAACTTATCCACATCGCCATCATTAAAAACATATTCCATCTCCGACTCTCTGATATAAAAGTACGTCGTCTGAAATTGAAGTTGCTGATCTTTATCTTTTTTGAAATCACGCCATTTGCGTTTTACCGTGTAAGCGTCCGAACGCTTGTGATGGTTTTTTTCGCTATACTTATCTGCCGCAAAAATGCACCATCTCTGATCCTGCGTATAGCGAAGGATGCCGGGCAAAACGTCTTTTGCATCCTCCGGCTTGCTCAAGCGTTTGGAAAGAACGTTGGCGTTTACCACTGAAAAGCAGCTTTGCGTAACTGCCTCATAGACCGATCGGATGCAGCCGCGCATCTCGCTTCCGGGAATGATCGGTTTGCCCTTCACCTTGAAGAAATCGTACGAGCGCGGACGACGCGGATCCTCTGCGTGATGATCCGGCAGTGCAAGATGATCCTTCACCCGTACTTGGCAGGTAATATACCCGGTCAGATCGCCGTCTGTCGGCATTTTGCGGTCAATGCCGGTCGTGGTGGACACAAATGTATAGGGATTAACAAAAAACGTATCCTTACTTGGTATCAGCGCCATATTGCTCCTCCTTTGCAAATCCGACAAGCCGCCAATCGGTCTTGCGTGCGACGCCGTTGTCGTCAAACTCAAAATAGGTTCGGGTGATCAAGAGCAGCTTGTGAATACCCGGCAAGCCGTCATACGGCAGGTGATATCTGCCGCCGCCGGTCGAATAGATCCATCCGTCCGCCGCTGCTGCAGTGCGTGCAGTATCGATATCTAAATACTGGTTCTCATCGAACGCGTTTGCGGGGGGTTCCGTCTCGTCGGCGATCACGCGGACGAAGAAGTCTGCTTGTCCCAAATCGCTTCGATAGGCATGATATTCTCCCGCAGGACCGAACGCACGAACCTCCAGCAGCTTGTTCAAATCTGTATTCTCCAACTGCGTTACGAAATCTGCATGATCCGTCCAGATTGCAAGTATGTACGGATAGACGTTGATCTTATCCAGTTCCAAACTCATTGTGCGTCACCTCCGACGATATAGTTCACGATCGCGCATACATCAATATTCTCTGTCAGCGCGCCGTCTCTTCCGGTCATGGAAAGAGATTCGATCTCAAACAATCCCCTGCCCACAGAGGTCAGACCGCCGATCGGCAGCAGCCCCTCGTGCAGATCCGCAAGGCATGCGGCAAGCGCAAAGCGTTCTTCGCCTGACAGCGGCCGACGTATCGTGATACACAGTTCGGTCGTGCCGAAATAGCTTGTGATCTCCGTATAGAGCGCGCCGTCTTTTGTCGCGCCGGAAAAGCGGTCGATCGAGTTCCGCGTCGTCTTTTTTATTGTGCCTCCCTCGATCCGGCTCTCGTTAAAGGAGATGTCGGACTTTTTGACATCCTCGTTCCGACCATCTGTCTTGTCGGTTTTTACGAAGCCGAAAAGATTGTCTCGGGCTGTCTCGCCTGCGATTTCGGCAAACCGGTCGCGGAAGGCGCCCGCCCAGGAAGTGCCCGGAATTACCGGCGTATGACCCGCATCGTGCAGCGACAGAGACATATAGTCCGGCGCGGTCTCTCCCTCGGGCGCGACCTGTGTCGTATACTCGCGAATCGAGATGCCGCCGACCGCGCGAAGCTTCGCCGTGATGATCGTGGCGCGGGAGGTCTGATTCAGATCGACATGTTCATAATCAAGCGCCCGGATATCATCTTTGCTAAGCCAATCGTCAACTTTGCCGAAAGTTTTTTTGCCCGCCTCTACGCTGACTACACCGTAACCGCGCGTCGTTTTGGAACCAAGCCGCAGATCGCCGCGGTTCAGCGCTGCCAGCGCAGCTTCAATCTTCGTCTCGGCGTCATAAGCGCCGCTCAGCAGTTCCAGATAGCCGATGAAGACTGCGCCGGGCTCCACCGCCTGCATATCGAATTTGGCGCCCTTGACCGCGACTTTTTTCTCCAGCTTGACGCAGTCGCGCGTGGTGATAAAGAATGCTTGCGACGTGCCCGGTTCCAGACACGCGTCGTATACGCGGATGCCTGTGGGCATGGTCACGTTATTCGGCGCAAGCTTCTGCGCGTCCGTAAGCGCGATAGTCGGAATAAAACCGAACAACGCATGATCGAGCGGTATACCGTCGATGCCTTGTGCGCTGACTGTTTCGGCAAGGGATGCGATTGCGCTGCGCAGCACACCTGTGATCGCCGTAGCAGGGATGAGCGGTTTTTCGCGGGAATCCACGATCACATCATTATCCGTGGCGGCGGTGGCGCCGGAACCGACGGCAAGAGGTGTGCGTAGCGTGAGTTTCAATTGATAGTATGTTCTGTAGAAATCACTCATTTGTTTTCACCCCGCAGTTGATATTTTTTGACCGTCAAGGCTGCCAGAATGTACTTCCGCTGAATCTTCCAATCGCTGCTTGCGGCGGCATCTGTCACCTTATTCAAGTCAAAACAATGCAGCGCAATCGTACGCGTTTTATCCGTCTTGATACTCTCGATGCGCTTTTTGAAGTCCGCGTAGCTTCCGGCCTGTTTGCACATGAGCGTCAGACGACCGACCTGCGATGCGTTCAGCGCAATCTTTACGCCGTCGCGTACCGCATTTTCAAGCAGCATATCTTCCCGGCGGTCTTCTTCGATGATTGTCTGTAACTTGCTCACTGTCGGTTCGTCAGCCGTCGGTTTGTCTGTATTCGGCGCTTCCTGCGCGTTCGGATATGCTTTCGCGTCCGGGATCAGACGCAGCCGTCCGTAACCTTCGCCTTGCTTGTCGCCGATCTGTATTTCAGCAGGAATCGACGCGTCTTGCGTCATTGTAAAGATCAATGCGCTGCCTGCGCTGATTACCGGAAACTGCGGTTTCTTCAGATTCCACTTGGCGTTGTAGCCGGAGATCACGCGGGACGCCGCAGCGCTTTCATCGAGAATCTCAAAGGGAAGCGGATCATCGCGCGCAATTTTTTCTTTGACGTATGCTTCCAGTGTTTCCAGCCCGATCGTCCCCGTATAGCTGCACAGCGCAACGTCGCTCTCGCAGACGTATGCCGCGATCTGTCCCTTCGGCACAAGAATGGGTTCGGCTGCATTTATTTTTTCAGGGACAGGTTGTCCGATCACCTCGCACCGCCCGTACTGCGCAGTTTTGCTGCGCCCGAAATACAGCATACCGTCCGCAAACAGCGGATACAGTTTTTCCATCGCGTCGCCGGCGGCCTCGATCCAGCCGTTGAACGTCTGTCCGGCACACAGGCAGAACTGCATATAGAGACCGTCAGCATGCACGGCGTTATGATAAACAATCTTTGTTTTCGGCTTTTGGAACGTGCCGTCGTCGGTAATAAACCCTTCTTTGAACGGCTTGAATGCTTTGCCGCTGCCGGAAATCCGATCGGAAAGGATATTCTGTACGCCCTCGTCCAGCGGATCCGTTGCCGCCTTGATCCGTCCCAGGAAACGCGGCGCCGGACGATAGTCGCGTCCCTCGGCGTCTGAGATATACGCATTCCCGAAACATACTTTTCCACTCAGGAAAAGAGCGTTAAAGTCCTCGTCGCTTTTTGCATTGTATTTTGCTGCCAGGGCACCCAAAACGGACGTTCCGGGAATATAGGACAGCGAGTGATTCGCGTCTGCCGCCGGCAGCATCAGATCGCTCTGCAGGCGGATTGTGTAAGCCAGGCGGTACCGCTGATCGTGATCAAAAGTCACCGCATGCGGCAGGACGCTGTCCGCTGCAATCTCTTCCAGTGTGCAGCGCACCCAGCCGAGCCCGCGGTTGCGGTGGTAGCCGATGTTCCGCAGACCCTGGCAGATCTTATTCATGATATCATTCAGGTCGTCCGGGTATTCGATAACCGTTTCAAATTCCAGCGGTTCTCCGTCGATCGGCGAATAACGGTTGACCACGCGGATAAACCGAAGAGATCCGTCTTTGAGCGTGTCCTTCTCTATGGCGGTCTGTGCCCGTACCGTACAGAAAGCCTCTGCGATCTCATTCGTTTCGCTGCCGCTGAGCGTCAGTTCGCCGGACAGCAGCGGCGCAATCAACTGCGCATAGCCCTTCACGCGCAGCTGTCCCAGACGCAGCTTGCCCTCTTCCGTGCCTGAAACGCCGAACAGCGTGTCGATGGTTTCCGCACCGACGCCGATCATTTCTGCGACTTCGCGCATGCAGCCTTTGATCCTGCGCGCGGGAATGTAGGGGATGCCGTACGCATCGAGCGCCGTGTCCTGATCGATCACGGCGGCGAAGTGCTTTCCTTCGCCCGCGCAGAGATCGGACAAAAGCGTGATTCTCAGCGTTTTTTTCATTGACCGTCCGCCTCCTTCTTTTTCGCAAACCACAAATCGTAAAACTCCGCCATATCGTATACCAGCGTGCGTTCATCCGGCGTGCCGGTGAGCTTTTCTGTTCCTTTCGGCAGATAGGCGTTCACACGCTGAACCTCCATCAGATACCGCTGCGGGGAATCCTGCGCGGCAGCGCCGAGCGATTTGACATTGGCGCGTCCGGCCGCCTGCAGGATCGGTGCGTACTGCGCAAACTGTTCGCTTGCGTCGTCAACCAGGTACGGACGCCCCGTCGCGTGACGCTGCTCATAATCGCGCAGTGTATCAAAATCGGCGGTGACGCCGGCGTGACAGAAATAGAAATCGACGTAGTTGCCGTCCTTTGTGCGGGATTTCTTTTTTGCGGATTCACAGGCGGCTTCCGCGATCTCATAGACAACGCTGAAAGGCGCTTTCGCGTGCGCGATGGCAATGCCCGCGCACGACGTGCACTTTCTGTCCGCTTCAGACAGGTTCTCCAGAATCAATTTTGACTTTGCAGTCGTTTCAAAATAGGTTTGCACAATCTTCCATGCCATTTTGGCCTCGCAGATGATCGTGATCTCATCGCCGCCGCCGATGACTTTTCGGAATCCACCGTCGCCGATTGCATTACGTATCGCCTGCAGAGGTTCGGCGACATAGATCTCCTGCACCTGCTTGGAAAAATCGCGCAGCTTTCGCACGCCTTCGTCATAGCTCTCATCCGCGCACGCCTTGAGCTTGTTGCCCATGGAGTTGCCGTCGATATAAATGACGGCCGTCATATCTTCCAGTTCATCCAGACGATTGTCCTTTTCTTCTGTGCCTGCGCTCATGTATGCCTGCAGCTTGCTGACGCGGTCTGCGGACAGAGAGACCTCGGAATGCGGATAATAACTCTTTTTACCGATGCTTCTTTTGTATACGACCGGAAGAAAAGTCATCGGGTCTATCTGCGTCATGGGCGTAACAGCCGGCATGTCATAGGCAGGAAACGCATTTTTGCGTCTGGCATTTTCTGCGTACAGATTCTTTCTGTCCTCATCAAAAGAACCGTTGCATTTCACACAGGCGGTAATCATCGTCAATCCGGGGCAGAAGCGCAGGATATGCTCGGACAGAATGCGGTTCGACGCCTTGAATATTTCTTCGCTTCGGAACAGCACCATCAGATTGCCGCCGCCCTCGTACAGCACGATGCCGTCCGCAGCGTCCGCATCGAAATCCGCCATGGAAAAAGCCTTTTCCATATTCCACTGCAGCGTAATGCCGTGCGGGGCGAGAATGCCCGGAATTTTTCTGTACATACCGGCGAGCAGCAGGGATGCGCCGGAGATCTCTTTGATTTTAGACGTCCGGTAGATATACTCCTGTTTGGACGCAAAATCGTAAAGTGCCAATACTTTGTTGCTCATCGTCAATCTTCTTTCTCCTTCCCCTTTATCAGATCGATTTGATTGTTTTAACCAATTCATCCACAAGTGCATCGGTCCCGCAGTAATAGCGGATCAGAGCTTTCCAGTCCGGATATGAGACTTTTCTGCGTTCTTGTTTATCATAAATCTCCAGGCTTGCGATGGAATGCCACAGCTTGTCAAGGTGCTGCACATTGATTTCCGTTTCCGGATCGATCCCCTTTTGATCCCACTGTGCCTGCAGCGCGGTCCTTGTCTGTTCGACATAAGCCGTCCAATCCTGTTCACTGTGCAGATACGGCAGCAAAGACGCAAAGTCCGCATAGCTTGTCAAGGCCTTCTTGATGGATGCCACAGCATCCTGCGTCGTCGCTTTCTTCGCAGTTGCAGTAATATAGCGCAGCGATCTGAGCGTTTCGTATGGCGGTATCTGCTGGTTTTCTTCCAACTGACTGTTGCAGTAGTTTACCCACAGTTGAAGGAATGGAGCGAACGCATTGTCTTTGAGTATTTCCGCATGCCGCTGTGTATTGGACGACTGCAGCGCATTCCAATTCTCTTTCAGGTATTTCACGCCGAAATACAGACGCCCGAGCGCATAGTAGCCGGGAAGATTGGACAAAGGTTTTTGGGCGCGTACAATCGGATGATGTCCTTTCCCGAACAACTCCGGACAGTTTATTTCTGCAAGCAGACATTTGCGCCATACTTCATCGATTGTTTTTTGAGGGATCAGAACGCTGTTGCTCTTTTTCTGGTCGGTCGGCTGCTTGTTCTGCTGATACCACTGATGAATTGCGCTGCCGTTCAGACAGCTCCTTTTTGACGGATTCTTTGACTTTAACAGTCCTATGATATCTCGCATCGCGTTGCGCACGTCATTCGGATCGAACGCGCTCTGAGACGAATGCGCGCCGCTGTTCCGGTATTGCGCTATATAGAAATACAGTACAAGCACCTTGCCGATCTCGGTCGGATAATCCGAGTACATGGGGATCGGATAAGAAGACGGAAATCTGAGCGGGTAGTCCATATTGGATTCCTTATGATAGGGCGGCAAAATCGAAGCATGATTCCTGGTCTTCGCGTCCAAATCTTTGTTTCCCCACTGAAAACCGTATGTACATCCCGGCACATAGTATTTGATGAAGAAATGATTAATGTCCCGGAACTGAAAGAGCGGTCGGTCTCCCTTTATCAAATACAGCCGGAAATAGTCTTCGGCCGTCTGCAGTTCATCCCGGTATCTGGCATAATACAAGAGACCGCTGCGGACAAAAAGCGTCGGCAGTTTACTCTCCATCACGGAAGAAGCAACAAAGAGGTTGTTCTTTTTAACCAACCATTCAACCAGTGCGACGACGCTGACTGAATCGCCTTTCAAAAGATCGCCAAAATCCTCACGGATCGCTTCCAGCAAGATGTCGAATATTTTTTTGACCGAGGAAGAATACCCCTTTGTCTCGAAGTGCTTCAACGCTTCCCGCAAGTGATCAACCGCGGCAAGCAGATCGACATCCTCTGAAGGATCCTCTTCCTCTTCATTGCCCAGACGGCTGAACGTAATGGCCAGATCGATTTCATTCATGGCGTTGACCAAAGCCTGAACGCGCGCGTCATTCTCGTGCAGAGCATTCAGGTATTCGGAGATCACATCCGCCTTGCCGTACTTCAGGAAAGCGGTCATGCCGGAAACCAACTCGACGATTTTGTATTGATCCGTTTCGTCAACGATCTCATTCGACGGCTTGTTCTTGGCAAAGTTTGTTGCGACAGCCTGTGCAAGACTGGTGTGATACACGCCGCCGGATTCGGTCAGCATCTGCAGCACGGCATTGTTGACATAGATTTTGGTACGTGCGCCGCCCTGCATATCCATATACACGCGGGCAGGGTCATTCTCCGTCCCGGTCAACGCTTTCATCAATCCGTCAATGTTATCCGCCCCGTTTTCGTCAATGTTCGGGATGAAAATGACCCGGATCGGGTGATCGGCCGGCTGACAGCTTCGCATCATGGTCATCCCGGGCGGGACGGGTTGATCCTGACTTTGTAAATCGGCGGCGATCAACTGCTTCTGCGCCTGCCGATTGTCTTCGTCGTTTTCCGTGTAAAGAAAGGAGAGCAATCCGAACATCAGCTTTTCATAAGCCGAATACTGTGCTTTGTCGTCCGTGGATGCTCTCCAGTCTGCAGAAAGATCTTCTTCAAACTGCTTAAACGAACGGGAAAGCGCGCCGGGATTCCCGTCCCATTTCCTGACTCTCGTGGAGTCTAACAGGGTTTCAATCGTACCGAAGATAACAATCCTGTCGATTATCTGCGTTGACAGAAAATACTTTGCGCCCGGTTCCTGCTGCTGAACACACCGACACCACCGGTTCTCTTTAAAGTAGTTGTTCTCTTCCCAGTCGGAGGTCAGGCTTAGTGTGGTAAACAGTATATTGCTCATAACGCTTTCTCCCTTCAGTTTCGATTCAACGTACATGTGCCGATCGTTCTGCCTTCCTCATCCACCACAGGCGTGCTGCTGATGGTCAGCAGACGGCTTGTGTCCATGCCCAGGCTTTTGCATGCGGCAACATACAGTGCGGATACGATACAGTAATCGCACTCCTCCTTCGGGGGGATCGGGTCGACCGCGACAAACCGCGGCGCAGTCGTCGTCGGGATTACCGCATCTGCATACTCCAGCGGCGCGGCTTGCTCCTGACGGATTTGCGCGTTCAGCATCCGCCCTGCATAGGGAATTTCCGCCACCGGTCTGCCGCCGCGATATTTCCGGATCTGCGGATCATAGGTGCAGTCTGCATAAATTCTGACCGCATGTCCGCCAACAAAGGATTTAATAACCAAAGCGTTCCTCCATTTCCCAATGTCGTGGAATGTCTTAAATCGGTCGCGTTCAACGCAATCAAAGTGAATTGCAGCGTCACCGTCGGGTGTATTCTTCCACAAAACCGAAGCCCTGCGCGTTCTTCTCACCCAGTCCCGCGTTGTAAAGGAATTCGGCGAACGGCAGTTCTGTCCGGATTTTAAAGCTGCCGGTGTGGCCGGTAATGTAGCAGCCTTTATACCGGGTTACTGTTTTTTGGAATTCGCCCAACGGTCTGAGCAGGATCTCCGGCGCTTTCTGTCCGGTTATGCTTTCGTATTTGCGGGAGGCATTGTTGCAAATGCCCTCATAGAATTCGTCGTCCTCCGGCGTAAAAAAAACGGTGTGCCTGTCGGGCAGTGTCCGGTGAATCACCACGGGTGTCACCGCCGTGAGTATCACGCTGCCGCCCGGCAGGTGCTTATTGAGCAGCGCCGCGCCCGTCACGTCCAACCGGGTGTCAAACAGTTTCAGAAACGGATGCTGCTCCAGCGCGCGCTGGAACGAGTCGATAAACGCAAACGACGGACTTCGGATTTCCAGCGTGATTTCGTCGTCGAAGCTGATCATTTTGGCTGCCGTGTCGGCATGGTACCGGCCGTTGAGCTTGCCGAAGCAGAAGCCCTTGAATTTGGCGGCGTCTCCGAACCCGTTGTCGTGCCAAAAATCGCTTTCGCCCACTTCGCCCAGCATGGCGAACAACGCGCTTTGCAGTTGGTAATTGTAGTTGAACGGGATCACGAGCGGTTTCTCCGGGCGCATAATCAATTTAATTTGCATAAGATTCACCTGCGGGGTAAACAAAATCAGACGGCAGACCGCAGACGTGCGTGCAGAAGGCGCGGCGCAGCCCGTGTGTCCGGCGTCACACAACAAAAAATGGCGGCAAATTGCCGCCCCTACGGTTTCAATCCCCGAAAGGGGTAAGGTAATTTAGATGGTAGATGTTAGATTGTAGATAGTAGATGTGCGTGCGGGCAGGTTGCGTAGGGCACGCATACATGCGTGCCGCCAAATCCCCGAAAGGGGTAAGGTAAGTGACACGCTTTGAAGAGATCGGCGTACAAAGACAAAAGTTTCGCTCCCCGAAAGGGGTAAAGTAAGTATTTTGAAGATCTTTACAGCATAAAATTTTATAACGGTTTCAATCCCCGAAAAGGGTAAGGTAAGAACAACAAATTGTATTTTCTGTATTATAACAAACAAACCATTGTTTGTCAACCGTTTCAGTTTCAAGAAAACGCCTGTTTTATTTAGTGAATGCGGCCACACTCCGGCTATATAACGCGGAAATTGCCGGTCTATTTTTCAAAGAATTAGTGATTCACGATATTCTTTCTCTGCCTTTCACAAAAACAAGCGCCCCTCCTGTCTGAACCTTCCCAGCTCCAGCTTGTCGGTGAGCTTTTCGGAGTGCAGGCGATAGATGACTACGGAATCCTTCTCCGGGTCGACAATCTGTGCCAGCTCCTGCTGCAGATGCTTCAACTGTCCCTCTGTAATCACGCCCTCAAAAACCGACTTCTGTACCGGCAGCAAATACTTTTTCGCTGTCTTCATCACCTTCTCGACGCGCTTTTGCTGCACGTCGTACGCTAAAATCACAAACATTATCGCACCTGCCTGAACGGAACATATTTTTCGCCCGTGCGCATATACCGCAAGAGCTTTTGCGTCTCCTCACGGATGATCCGGATATAGCTCATTTTTTCATCCTTATTGGTCAGAACCGTTTCCAGCTTGTCGTAAAACGCCTCCAGAAACACGCGGACGCCCTGCGTGTTCAGATATACGCCGCCGTTGTCCTGTGTGTCGAAGTGTTCCGACCGGATCGCACGACGATTGACCAGCGCGAAAACCGTCCGATCCACAATCAGCGGCTTGAACACGTCTGCAATATCCAGATTCAGCGACTCCATACGGCGGTTGGTTGCGTGCAGACAGCCGACACGGATGTCCAGCGGCGTTTTGTAAATCTCCGTCGCAATCAGATTGTACAGAACCGTATCCCCGAAGCTGATCATCGCGTTGACTTCGTTCTCCGGCGGTCTGCGCGTTCTGCGTTCAAAAGAAAACTCACCTTCGCGCAATATTGTATCGAAGCAGCCGTAATATAGCTCCTTGAATTTGGCATCCAAAAGCAGCAGCTTTTCGTAGTCTGTGCAGTCGTTGATCTGCGCGACAACACGGCTGAGCTTCGTCAACGTGCGCTCGTACAACTCGGACGGCGCGTATTTGTTGTAGTAGCGGATATTCAGACGGGTGTTGTGGATTGCGGACAGCACAAACAGTTTCGCCAGTGCAAGCCGGCGTTCTTTGTCATAATAGGCGGTCAGCTGCTCCATCGTCGTGCGGGGAGACCTGAGTGCGGCGCTCGGCGTAAAGGTACCGACACACTTGTTCTCCTTGCTGAACACATGGATTTCAATGCCGCTGTCCAGCGCTTTTTGCAGAAAGCCCGTGTCAAAGATGACGCTCGAATAAATGTTGATCACATCTGTTTGCGCGATGGGAATATCCGATGCGCCTGCGTCCGATTCAAAGAGAAGGGAATAGTCCTTTTGCCGAAGAATGCCGTCGCTGAGAATGTCCACACGACGGCGGTTATCGACCGGCTTTGCGGTGTGCCATGTCAAATAGGCGTTCTGCGCCGATGTATCAGCCTGCAGGGCGACCATGCCGTGCCTGTCCATGTGGAATTTGTAGCCGAGATACTGCAGATTGACCGGCGTATCCACCCCGCATTTTCGCCCGTTTTTCTGAAGATGCAGTTCCTGCGTCAGCACATCGGACGCCATGCGTTCCGATCGGGTGATCTCCTCGAGACTATCCGCAAACAATACACTGTCGTCCGCGTATCGCACAAACGGTATGCCTTGCTGATCCAGACAGGCATCGAGCTTGCTCAGGTAAATATTGCAAAGCAGCGGACTGATCGGCACATCCTGCAGCACGCCTTCGTCCAACGAAATCAATTCATCGTCTTCCATTACGGAAACGGAAATATACTTTTCGACCAGCCTGCGCAGACGGGCGTCAGGGACAAACTCCTGCAGTGCGGTTTTCAGAACGGCATGATCCAGATGATCGAAGCAGGAGATCACGTCGATCCTGGCCGCCCACTTGTGCGCGGATGCCAGCGCGCAATATTGATTGACAGCGGCAGTGATGCCTCTGCCCGGACGATAGGCAAAACTGGACGGAGAAAATTTTGCTTCGCAGACAGGCTCCAGCTGATCCAATATGGCATATTGCAGGATCGTGTCCAGCGCCGTCAGATGCGACAGCCTGCCGAATCCGCCGTCCTTTTCGGCGATGCGAAGGCCGGTCGCGGGCATGGGCGAATAGCGTTCTTTCAAAAGGTCGCGACATAACCTTTCGCCGTTGATTTCCAACCATATTTTTGCGGCGTCTGCCGTCATACCGTCCACGCCGGGCTTAAACTTTTTCTTCTTCAGCAGATCCGCCTTCGACAGCAGAAAAGCCTTGTCTGCAATTTTCTGTATCATGTCCATCACCACTTACAGTATAACTCAAAAGTCAAAAATATCAAGTGTTTATTTCGTGAAACTGCCATAATTTCCGGAAAGATGAATGTATTATAGACTGAATTGCCGAGAATACTGTTTGATTCACTAAAAAACAGGGCAAGACAATCTGAGCTCAGCACTTGACATTCTAAAAGTAGTATGGTATAGTACCTACGAGCACAGTATGTCGCTCTTACCTTACCCCTTTCGGGGATTGAAACATCAGAGTTAAACCCTGTTCATTCTGGATCATGGCTTACCTTACCCCTTTCGGGGATTGGAACAGTAGGGGCGGCAATCTGCCGCCCGCATACTTTTTGTATTATGCCGTGCAAACGGGCGGTCATGCCCGCCCCTACAAACTTGCCCGAACGCGCATCTACTATCTACAATCTAACATCTACCATCTAAATTACCTTACCCCTTTCGGGGATTGAAAGCGATTGAAGGCAAATGGTCTGCCGGTGACCCGCAACACTTTGGCCTTCCGTTCTTCTCTCCGGCATAATACTGCAAACCCAAAACAGGCAGAGGTCACGATTGTGTGCCTTCTGCCTGCTTTTATCTGAATCCACAATAAAAAAGTCCGGCGCAGACAGGCGTAATGCCTGATCCGTGCCGGATTTGTGCTTGCCGCGCACACCCGCAAGTGCGCACTTCCTTGTATACGATCAACGACTTCAACATAAAAAAGAACAGCTACGTTGTAATAGCTGTTCTTTCGCGGCAAGGTTTGGCTATATGGGTACAATACAACCATTTTTCGAGAAACTATGCGCTATATGGTTCTTCTTTGCACGAAAAGTGCCTTCGACTGTCTGGTCGGATATTGTCCTGACAGACGAGTTTGCTTGCTTTGCGAAATAAACCAATTATATTGCTGCTGTGTTGCATGTTTTCTGCGACTGTGCTATAATCCAAATAATTCAGATTGCGGGGACGGATTTCCGGATAGACACTCGAAATGTGTTCTGATGAGGTAGAAAAGACGATGAAAACATTAACGGTACATGCACGGGTTGCAGATTATCACTGAAAGAAATTCCGGCACACGAAAACTTCAGCAAAAAACCATAGCGACGTCGGTCGCTGCGGTTGTTCTGGCGATTCTGTTCGGCTTTTTGATCAAACGGTTTTCAACCTATTTCGGCTGGGCTACCGGAGACTTGGCGATCACCGGTTATACACGGAAGGATTTACCGCAGTTGATTGCTTCGCTGATGCCTTCCGATATTTTTGAACCGTTCAAGCTGTTTTCTCCTTATCCTCTGATTCTGCTTTCGCTTTTGATCATCATCGCGCTGCGCTCTGTCGACACGCATTTCGACCAGTTGAAAGACGCCGTGGATGCTTGCTATGTTCTGTTCTCGAAAATGTTGAATCTGGTGATGCTTGGCCTTCCTATCTTCTGCTTTCTTTCTTTCCTG
>JAFSYM010000069.1 GCA_017450005.1 Clostridia bacterium | reverse complement strand
GAGGGCTCAGACACTCCCGCCGCCAGTGGCGGAGAAAGGGAGTGTCTGAGCAGGAAGAAATAGGGAGAATTGCGAAGCGCTCCAAGCGAGCAAGTCGACCATATTTCTGACCGGTAATTGTTGCTGCTTTTTGATAGCGTCTGATGTGACAACCCCTCCGAGCGCCTTTCGGCGCCCACCGTCTCTCCTGCCGGCTCGGTCGGCGCTTCTGCCTTCGGCAGAGGTGTCCACCGGACACCCGCGCCCTTACACAGGGGAGGCTACGATATGGCGCTTGTGCAAAGGATGCAATCCTATCCCACAAAATTCCGTGAAGAACCTGTTTTTTTGAAAAAGCGGAACCAATTCACATAAAAGGCTTGCAACGCGGCGGCTTTTCCGATATAATAAAGTGTATTATTTTAATGTAGAAAGGTATATCCATGAAAGCGGTGCGGGCAATTCTGCAAAAGGATCCGGGACGGTGGCTCTGGGCTGCGGCGGCGTTTGCGCTGGCGGCTCTGCTGCCGGAGTACCTGATGCCCGTATTGTGCGCCGCTGCGTTCGCCTGCACGCTGCGCGGCCGCGTTCCGCTCGCGCGCACGGAAAAAATCGCGCTTGTCCTGTACGGCTGGATGCTCATCGGCGTGACGTATTCGGGCGCGCGGATCACGGCGGTTTCCATCCTGTTTCTGTGGGGATTTTTCCTGCTCGGCTGCCGCATGATGCAGCACACGGTCGACCGTGTGTCGAGACTGGAAACGGCGTTCTTCTGCGGGAGTCTGGGCGCGGGCGCCGCAGGCGGGATCGGCATTGCGCAAATGGCGCTGTTCCACTACGGCGCATACATCGCAAAGCCGCTCAAGACGATGTTCAATCCTTTCTGGCATCTGCTCGACACACAGGTTGCCGACTTCGCCGTGCGTCTGTGGCCGAAGTCGCACCTGTCTTTGCTGCAGCGCACACAGTTTATCGCCATCCGCGATCGCGCGAGCAGCACGTTTACCAATCCGATCTTTTTCGCCGTCTTTTTGTGTATGATGCTGCCGCTGTGCGCCTATGGAGTGTTCTTCCTGCGCAGCCGCAAAAAACGGCTTGTATCGCTGCTCTGTCTTGCGCTCGATCTGGGCGGGATCGCCTGCTCCTACTCGCGCGGCCCGTATCTGGCCGTGGCTGTTGTGTTCGCCGTGCTGCTGTTTTACGGCCGCCGCTACGCATGGCGGCTTCTGTGCGCCGCAGGTGCGGCGATTGTTGTGGCGGCAGTGGCGATGCGCGGCGTGTTCAAGCGGCTGCTGACGCTGTTCCATGCCGAGGATATCTCCGTCAGCACCCATTCCGAAATCTGGCGCGCGTGTTTTAAGATGCTGCGCGGGCATTGGCTGTTCGGCTACGGAACGGGTGTGGGCAATGTGCGCGGAATGCTGCACGAAACGTATCATATTCAGCAGCCCCATGCGCACAATATTATTCTGGAGTTTCTGCTGGAAAACGGCGTGTTCGGCGCGGGACTGTTTCTTGCGCTCATCGCTGTCTTTGCCGTGCAGATGCTGCGTCTGGCGCGGCGCGGCGCGCTGCAGAGGGGCGTTGCCGTGACGCTGCTCGCGAGTCTGGCGGGTTTCTGCGCGTGCGGCATGTCGGACTATCTCTTTTACGGGCTCAAACCCATTTGTTATTTCTTTATGGTGATCGGTCTCGGAGAATGCGCAAATCGCATTTTTACGCAGACAATTCCGATCGGACTGGAACCAGCACCGGATGCGGCACATGAAACCGTGTCTGTAGGGGAAACACTATGAATACGGAATTTCTGCCGATTTCCCGCCGCGATATGCAATCGCGCGGCTGGGACTGCGCCGACTTCGTCTATGTGACGGGCGACGCGTATGTCGATCATCCGTCCTTCGGCGCGGCGCTGCTGTCGCGTCTTTTGGAGCGCGAGGGCTTCCGCGTGGCGATCCTTGCCCAGCCCGACTTTCGCTCCGCAGAGGATTTCAAACGGTTCGGTCGTCCGCGCCTGGGCTTTCTGGTCACGGGCGGCAACATCGACTCCATGGTCGCGCATTATACTGTTGCGAAACAAAAACGCGGCACAGACTACTATTCGCCCGGCGGCAAGCCGGGACGCCGTCCGGACAGGGCGGTGATCGTCTATTGTCAGCGTATCCGCGAGGCATACGGCGACGTGCCGATCGTGATCGGCGGGCTGGAGGCTTCGCTGCGTCGTTTTGCGCACTATGACTACTGGGACGACAAGGTTCGGGCAAGCATTCTTGTGGAGTCCGGCGCGGATCTGCTCAGCTACGGCATGGGCGAGCGTTCGATCGTGCGTATCGCAAAGCTGCTGGACAAGGGCGCCCCGATCGGCAGAATCCGCGACGTGCGCGGCACGGTCTATCTTACCACACCTGACGACAGGCTGCATTATGAAGCCGTCGGCGGCTGGGACTTTGCGCAGCTTCGGCATGACAAGCGGTTGTACGCGCGCGCATTCGGCGTGCAGTACCGCGAGCAGGACGCTGTCGTCGGCCGCGCGATCACCGAAAAATACGGCGAGCGGCTGCTGGTGCAGAATCCGCCGCAGCCCCCGCTCGAGCGTGAGGAGCTGGACGCGCTGTACGACCTGCCGTTCGTACGCGACTATCATCCGGTCTATAAAACGCAGGGCGGCGTGCCCGCGATCGATGAAGTGAAGTTTTCCATAACCCATAACCGCGGATGCTTCGGCGGCTGCAATTTCTGTGCGCTCGCGTTTCATCAGGGACGCAGCGTCCGCTCGCGCAGCATTGAATCCGTAGTCAAAGAGGCCGAATTGCTGACGCACCTGCCGGGATTCAAGGGCTTTATTCACGATGTGGGCGGCCCGACCGCCAACTTCCGCAGCCCAGCCTGTGAAAAGCAGCTTACAAGCGGCGTGTGCACAAACCGCAAGTGCCTTGCGCCGACGCCGTGCAAGAATCTGCGCGTCGACCACAGCGAATATCTCGAACTGCTGCGGCGCGTCGAGCAGATTCCCGGAATTAAAAAAGTATTTATCCGATCCGGCATCCGGTTTGATTATCTGATCTACGACCCGGACGAATCGTTCTTCCGCAAGCTGGTGCGCGATCATGTCAGCGGCCAGCTCAAGGTTGCGCCCGAGCACTGCTGCGACAACGTGCTCTCGCTCATGGGCAAGCCCGGCGTGCAGGTGTACGACCGCTTCTGCGCGCGTTTCTTTGCGCTGACAAAGGCGTGCGGCAAGGAGCAGTATCTCGTGCCGTACCTGATGTCGAGCCATCCGGGCAGCACGCTGCAGGACGCGGCGACACTGGCGTGCTACCTCAAAAAGCACAAGTGCCGTCCCGAGCAGGTGCAGGATTTCTATCCGACGCCCGGCACGGCTTCAACGGTGATGTACTACACGGGCATCAACCCGCTTACGGGCAAAAAGGTCTACGTTGTGACCGACCCGCACGAAAAGGCGCTGCAGCGCGCGCTGCTGCAGTGGAGCCGTCCGCAGAATGCGGATCTGGTGCGCGAGGCGCTCATCCGCGCCGATCGGCGCGATCTGATCGGCACGGCGGAAAAGTGTCTGATCCGGCCGAAACAGACAGGCGGCAAACCTGCCCGCACGGGCGGCAGACGGCCGCAGCCAAATCAAAGAAAAGGCGGTAATCGCAAAAAATGATCAAGCAGCTCAAAGGCGCGCTGCCCTGCTTTCTGGCGGCGCTGATCTGGGGACTGTCCTTCGTCGCCCAGACGACGGCCATGGAGGACGTCGGCGGATTCACATTCACCGGCGTGCGCATGGTGCTGGCGGTGCTCGTTTTATATCCGGCGACGCTTCTGAGCGAGAAGCTCTCGCACAAGCCGCCGCAGACGGTCGCGGAAAAGGCCGAGGGGCGCAAAACGCTCTGGAAGGCCGGCGCGATCTGCGGGTTCTGCCTGTTTGTCGGCATCAATCTGCAGCAGTTTGCGTTTGCGGATACGGCGGCGGGCAAGGTCGGTTTCCTGACCGCGCTGTATATGATCCTCGTTCCGATTCTCGGCACGGTCTTCTTTCGCAAAAAAGTCACGCCGCTGGTCTGGTTCAGCGTACTGCTGGCCGCATTCGGTATCTTTCTTCTGTGTATGCAGAGCGGCGAGGCGTTTTCTTTCGGCCGGGGCGAAATCCTGTCCATCTCCTGCTCGATCTTTTTTGCGATACAGATTCTGTTTTCCGACCTGTATGCGCCGCGCGTCAATGTGATCGCGCTCTCGTGCCTGCAGTTTGCGATTGCCGGCGCGCTGTCGCTGGTGTGTATGTTTATATTTGAAAAGCCGACTGTTCCCTCGATCCTCGCTGCCGCGCCGGAAATCCTGTATGCCGGCGTCATGTCCAGCGCGGGCGCGTTTACACTCCAGCTTGTCGGACAAAAGAACACCGAGCCGGTGCTCGCGTCGATGCTGCTGTGTCTGGAGTCCGTGTTCGCGTCGCTGTTCGGCTGGCTGCTGCTGCACCAGGCGTTGACGGCGCGTGAACTGTGCGGATGCGCGGTGATGTTCATCGCCATCATTCTCGCACTGATCCCCCGGGAAATATGGCGAAGCCTTTTTCATAAAGATCAAGAAAAACAGAAAGGATGATCCCACATGGGTAAAACGATTCTTGTTGCAGGCGCAGGACACGGCGGTCTGGCCGTCGCGGCGGATCTCGCGCGCAAAGGATACGACGTCACGGTTCTCGAGCAGAAAGCCGAGGACGCGCTCGGCTATGACTGGACGGACATCTTCGCGCCGAAAGCGCTGATCGACGCCGGCGTACCGTATCCGTCCCGCAGTCTGTACAGCTACAAGGAAAACATGACCTTTTTCCCGCCCGCACAGAGCGTTGCGCTCACGCAGCAGGTGCCGCAGGACGAGCTGGAGATCAAGATGGAACGGCGCGACATCTATGCGCATCTGATCGCGCATGCGAGACGCTGCGGCGTGCAGTTCCGGTTTGAAACGCAGATCACGGCGCCGCTGCTTCTGGGCAGCCGCGTGTGCGGCGTGTACGCGGGCGATGAGAAATTCTACGCCGATCTTGTCATCGACGCGTGCGGCATGGACTCGCCCCTGCGTACTGCGCTGCCGGCTGTCTGCGGCGTGGAGCAGGCGATCGGCACAAACAACACGGCGTACGTCTATCGTGCGTTCTATGCGCGCACAGGCGACTTTGCGCCCGAACATAATTATGAAGTCTACATTCTGCACCAGGGACGCAGAGAACTCGCGTGGGTCGCCACGGAGGACGATATTGCCGACGTGCTGATCGTGCGCTTTGCGCCGTTCGGCATGGACGAGGTGCAGACGGTGCTCGACGATCTGCGCAAAAAGAATCCGCATATCGGCGAGCAGGTTGTCCGCGGCGGACAGTTTGCCAAGATTCCGGTGCGACAGCCGCTGTCCGTGATGGTGGCCGACGGCTATGCCGCGCTGGGCGACAGCGCGTTCATGACCGTGCCGCTGATCGGTTCCGGTATCGCCAACGCGCTCAAGGCGTCGCACATCCTCTCGCGTACTGTGACGGACGACAAGGATTGCGCGTTTACCGCCGAAACGCTGTGGAAATACCAGGTCGGCTACTTCCGGCTGCTCGGCGCAGGTTACGCGGAAATGGCTTGCCTGAAGAACGCGCTGCTGACCATGGAGCCTGCCGAGATCGACTTCCTGTTTGAGCGCGGTATTCTGACGGAAAAGCAGGTTACCATCACCGCCAACACGACGAATCTGCAGTCCATGCTCAAGATGACGATGAAAGAGCTGGTCGACCGCGCGAAGAAGGTCTGTACGGATAAGATTCTGCTGACGAAGATTCTGCGCATCGCCTCGCAGATCGCTTCCGCTTCCGCGCTGTGCGCCATGATGCCGCGCACATGGTCGCCGCAGAGCGTGCGCAAATGGACAGTTTCCTATAACGCGGCGTTTGCCAAGCAGCAGAGAGGATAACCCGTCGTGCAAACCATCACGATCCGGCCCAACGACGCGGGGCAGCGGCTCGACAAATTCCTCTCGAAGAGTTTGCCGAACCTGCCGCAGACGCTGCTGTATAAGTACATCCGGCTCAAGCGCATCAAGCGAAACGGCAAGCGTGCACAGATCTCTGACCGCCTGCAGGCAGGCGATACGATCGAGCTGTATATTGCAGACGAGTTTTTTGAAAAGCCGCGTCCGCAGTATGATTTCCTGCGTGCGGCAAAGCATCTCGATATTCTGTACGAGGACGAGAATCTGCTGCTGCTGAACAAAAAGGTCGGCCTGCTCTCGCACCCGGACGACACGGAATATGTGGACACGCTGATCGGGCGCGTCAAGCGGTATTTATATGAAAAAGGGGAGTACGACCCCGAAGCCGAGCAGTCTTTCACGCCGTCGCTGGTCAACCGCATCGACCGCAATACATGCGGCATTGTGATGGCGGCCAAAAACGCCGAGGCGCTGCGTGTGCTGAATCATATTGTCAAGACAAGGCAGCTGCACAAGGAGTACCTGTGTGTTGTACACGGCACGCCGCCGAAAAGCGAGGATACGCTGTGCGGCTTCCTGCGCAAGGATGAAAAGAAGAACAAGGTCGAAGTGCTGCGCTTCCCCGCGCCCGGCGCAAAGGAAATCCGCACACACTACCGCGTGGTCGAGACGTACAGCGGGCTGAGCCTGCTGCAGATCGAGCTGCTGACCGGACGCACGCACCAGATCCGCGCGCACCTGGCGAGCATCGGCTGTCCGCTGCTGGGCGACGGAAAATACGGTACGAATGCGCGCAATAAGGCCTACGGCTACAAGAAGCAGTTTCTCTGCTCCTATCGGCTGACCTTTGACTTTTCCGAGGATTGCGGCGCGTTGCAGTATCTCGACGGGAGGCGCTTTTCAATCCCCGATGTGTGGTTCGAGACAGCGTTCCGGGATCGTTCTCTATGGGAAAGCACATGAGTTTTTGACGGTTTTTTGCACTTTTTCTTAAAATAGTCTTGCAGAATCCGTGAAAATAGTATAGAATAGATTCGTTATACCGGATTATTTCGGTCATATCAAATCAGGAAAAGGATGATTCAAGTGGCAAAAAGCGAAAAAAGCAAAGCAGAGCTCTATCGCGAAGAACGTAAAAAGCGTATCGCCAGCGCTGCAAAACAGAACGCGAAAAAGAGCAGAAAGAATCCGGCAGCCGGCCGTATCATCGGCCGCGTGATCGGCATCGTATTGATCGTTGCGATCGTATGCGGCGCTGTGTTCGGCATTCTGAGCACGACCGGCGTGATTGCGCGCGCACAGACCGCGTTCACCGTGGGCAGCCATAAGGTCAGCGTAGCGGAATACGGCTACATGTACTATATGCAGTACCAGAATCTGGTCAACAACGCCCAGCAGTCCGAGCAGCAGTACGGCTACAATATGTACGGCTTCGACTACACCAAGTCGCCCGAGGAGCAGAACAGCCCCTATCAGGACGACGACGGCAACACGATTACATGGTCCGAGCAGCTCAAGAAGAACACGATCGACTACATGCAGGAGTTCTACACGCTGTATGACAACGCCGTGGCCGAGGGCTACAAGGTGACCGATGAAGAGAAAGCCGACATCGACGAGCAGATCGAAAATCTGCGCAAGACGGCTTCCGGCGCCGACTCCACCGCGGAAAACGCGATCCACATGTCCCTGAACGCATACCTGAAGGTCAGCTACGGTTCCGGTATCACCGAGAGCTTCATGCGCTCCTTCATGGAGAAGGAACAGATTGTCCAGCACTTCGCCGAGGAGAAGGAACAGTCCTTCGAGGATAAATACACCGACGAAGAAGTCGACAAGATGTATGCCGAGGATAAGAGCGCATACGACGTCGTCGACCTGCGCTGGTACGCGTTCGAGCCCGAAACGCTGACGGCAACCGAGGGTGAGAGCGAAGCTGCGCTCAAGAAGCGTCAGGATGCCGAAAACAAGAAGGCGTCCACGGATGCCGAAGCGCTGCTTGCCAAGGTAACGGACGAGGCGTCCTTCACCAAGGAAGCCGAGGTCTATATCGACGCGGGCGAGACCGAGACGGCTGAACCTGCCGCGGAAGCGGAAGCAGCTCCGGCTGCCGACGAGGCGAAGGAGACGGCAGACGCTGCCGAAGAGACTGCGGACGCCGCTGAAGAGGCCGCGGACGCTGCCGAAGAACCGGCGGCAGAAGCTGAGGAGGCGCACGATCACGACGCCGACACCAAGCATTATGCAACAACCAAGTCCACACTGACCAGCTCCATCTCCGAGGATGCGGCGACATGGGCGTTCGACGCTGCCCGCAAGGCAGGCGACAAGAAGGTCTTCACCAACGCCAACGGCGCGGCATACGCCGTGTATGTGGCCAAGGCGGCCTATCCGCAGCCGACAGTCGACGTGCGTCATATCCTCTTCATGACGGTGGATTCCAGCACAAGAGAGCCGCTGAGCGACGAGGAAGTCGCCGAGAAGAAGGCCAAGGCCGAAGAAGTGCTCGCGCAGTGGAAGGCGCTTGACGACAAGACCGAGGAAGCGTTCGGCGATCTGGCCAACGAGAATTCCGAGGACACCGGTTCCAACACGAACGGCGGTCTGTACGAGAACGTCACGCCCGGTATGATGGTTGATTCGTTTGACAAATGGATTTTCGACAAGAGCCGCAAGGTTGGTGACGTCGAGATGGTCGAGAGTGAGTTCGGTTATCACATCATGTACTACGTCGGCAATCCGAGCTATGCATACCGCAACAGCATCCGCACGGAAAACACGCAGAACGACTACTCCTCCTGGCTTGAAGAGGAACTCAAGAAGGATTCTTCTAAAGTCACGGAGAACGCTGCCGGCCTGGAGCAGGGATACAAGCGCGCAGCGCAGCGCATTGAGAGCACGGTAGAGTATCTCAAGCAGCAGTCGTCGTCCGCATCGACTTCCATCGGCGGCTGAAGCGCAAACAAGTAAACGCAGTATTTGAGGGATCTTCTTCCGGAACCGGAGGAGGATCCTTTTTTTGATCATCATGTCATGAAGAACGCCTTTCCTTTTCTCCGGGCAAACCATTGACAAATCCTGAAAATCAGGTAAAATACAACTGTAGGCTTTTATCCTTGAAAAAACATGTGAGGAGAATGGATATGGATCAAAAATTAGCGCCTTTGTTTACACCGTGGAAAATCGGCAATTGCGACATCAAGAACCGCATCGTCCTGACGAGCATGGGCGGCACGGATCTGTTCGGCTGGATGGAGATCCACAATCACTTCGACAAGGCTGGCGCACACTTCATCATGGAAGTTGCCAAAAACAACGTCGGTCTGCTGCTGCCGGGCTGCCAGCCGGTCTACAATCCGATGCGCGGACAGTGGCTGCACAAAAACAAAAAAATGTTTGCCGATCTCAAAAAGTGGATGCCCGAGTTTCATAAGACCGGCGCAAAGCTGTTCGTGCAGCTGACGGCGGGGTTCGGCCGTTCCTTCACGGTCAGTTCCATGATGGAGATGCTGTATAACAATCCTGTGCTGCGTGCTGTCAGCAAGCCGTTTATGGATCTCGACAAGATCACCGCGACCGCAAGTCCCTCGCCCAACCGCTGGTCGGATAAACTGCCCTCGCGCGAAATGACGAAGGCAGAGATCCATGAGTTCGTCGAGGCGTTCGCCAAGAGCGCGAAGCTCCTGCAGGACGCGGGCGTGGACGGCGTGGAGGTGCACGCCGTGCATGAGGGGTATCTGCTCGATCAGTTTACTTTTAAATATGTCAACAAGCGCACGGACGAATACGGCGGTTCGTTCGAGAACCGCTACCGTTTCGCCGTCGAGATCGTGCAGGCGATCAAGGCAGCATGCGGAAAGGACTTCCCTGTGTCGCTCAGATACAGTGTTGTTTCCAAAACCAAGGGCTTCCGCCAGGGCGCGCTGCCGGGCGAGGAGTACGTCGAAGTCGGCCGCGATATGGCGGAATCTGAAAAGGCAGCCAAGTACCTGCAGGATGCGGGTTACGACGCGCTCAACTGCGACAACGGCACGTATGACGCGTGGTACTGGGCGCATCCGCCCGTATATATGCCGGAGAACTGCAATCTCGCGGATGTGGAGCACATCAAGCAGTTTGTGGACATTCCGGTGATCTGCGCCGGCCGTCTCGATCCGCGCACGGCCGCCGCATCCATTGCGGACGGCAAACTGGACGGCGCGGGCTTCGCGCGTCCGTTCCTGGCGGATCAGGCGTGGGTCACGAAGATGATGAACGACAAGGAGGCCGACATCCGTCCGTGCATTCTGTGCCACAACGGCTGCTTCAACATGTGCCACTACAAGGGCGTGCCGAACGATCAGAATCTGTCCGACAGTCTCGGTCTGTCGCGCTGTGCCGTCAATGCGGAGACCATGCAGTGGAACAAGCATTATATCAAAAAAACGTCGTCGCCCAAGACGGTGCATATCGTCGGCGGCGGTATCGGCGGTATGGAAGCCGCGCGCGTGCTCAAGCTGCGCGGACACAACCCCGTTATCCATGAAAAGAGCGGCGTGCTCGGCGGCACGTTCATTCCCGCCAGCGCCGAGTCCTACAAGGGCAAGCTGCGCGACCTGCTCGCGTGGTACCGCCGGCAGATGGAACAGATGGGCATTGAAGTGCGCCTGAACGACGAGGTCAAGGATATTGCCGCATTCGCCGGCGCGCCCGTCATCATCGCCACCGGTTCCACGCCGCGCCTGCTGCGCAAGGTTCCCGGATATGAAAAGATGATCGAGGGCTGCGACTACCTGAACGGTACGCCGGTCGGCGAGACGGTTGCGGTCATCGGCGGAGGACTGACCGGCAGCGAGATCGCGTACGAGCTGGCGCTGCAGGGCAAAAAGCCGATTATCGTCGAGATGAAGGACGATCTGGTGGCGCAGAAGGGCGTGTGCCTTGCGAACTCCTCATATCTGCGCGAATGGTTCGCGCTCAACAACGTGCCGGTCTACCTGGAAACGACGCTCAAGGCAGTGGGAGACGGCGCAATCGTCTGCACCGGCAAGGACGGCAAGGACTTCGAGGTCAAGTGCGACTCCGTCATCAGCTGCGCGGGCTACATTCCGGCGCCGCTTGCGTCCAAGGGCAAGGGTGTGTATCTTGTCGGCGACTGCCTGGCCATCGGCAATCTGCGTTCCGTCATCTGGCGCGCCTATGACGTGGCGATGAAGATCTGATCGGGAACTGACGTATTCAGCGTAGAACAAACAGGAATGATCTGATTTCATTTCCGCCGCTTTTTTGCTCCCGGCGTATGTGCTGCGTCTGTCGGGCGAAAAAGCGGCGTTTTTTCTGCATACGGCAGTCCAGGTAAAAGCGGCGTTCACGAAAAGTTGAGGGATAGAATAAGAGCACCCTTGATTGTCATTGCAAGGAGACGCAGACTTCGAGCGCACTAAAATGCGTATCTGACTTCGTGCGCACTAAAATGCGTACCTGACTTCGAGCGCACTAAAATGCGTTCCTGACTTCGTGCGCGCTAAAATGCGCGCCTGACTTCGAGCGCATAACGCCCCCTTGATTGTCATTGCAATGACACCGGGATTGATGCCGTGCGGCGTAGGGGCGGCTATCAGCCGCCCGCGATTCACGGTATAGCGCAGTAAAGTCCGGGCGGCAGGTTGCCGCCCCTATGACCCCGCTGGGAATACGCAAAGGCGGAACGCATGTATGCGTTCCCTACGCGACGTCGCCGATAGCTTGCGTAGGGGGCGATGTCCACATCGTACCGCGCGCGGGTTTAATGCCGGAATATTGCCGTTCGCAGGGGCGGGCATGACCGCCCGTATGTTTGGCAAAATACCGTTTCCGGCGCCGCAAGTACATAAAACGAACTGTCTTTGCGGCGAGCCGTATGTGACGCGGCAATCCGTGTCTCGTCTGCCGGCTCGGTCGGCGCTTCAGCCTGCGGCTGAGGTGTCCACCGGACACCCGCGCCCTTGTTTTTGTCTGAACGTTTTTTCAGGGATGCGGATTGCTTCGCTTTGCTCGCAATGACAAATGCTTTACCATGTTTTTTCCCGATCCCCCCATCTTTCCGTAAGCCAAAAAAGTAAAGGATACATAAAATGAAAAAGGTATTGCGCTTTTTCAAAAAAGAGTGGATGCTTGCGCTCTCGCTCGCGGCGGCTGTCGCCGGGCTGATTCTCACGCCCATGACGGCGCAGCGGTTTTTGCAGATCGACTGGCGCACGCTCGGCACGCTGTTCATGATGCTGTGCGTGCTCGAGGGCTTCAAGCAGGAGAACGTTCTGCAGCCGCTGGCAGATCTTGCGCTGCGGCTGCGGCACATGACAACGCTGACGCTGTTTCTGGTGTTCGGCGTGTTTTTCTCGTCCATGTTCGTGACGAACGACGTGTCGCTGATGATCTTTGTGCCGCTGACGATTCTGCTGTTCCGGCAGATCGGACAGGAGCGGTATATTCTGCCCGTGATTTCGATGCAGAATATCGCCGCCGTCCGCGGTTCGCTCCTGACGCCGTTCGGCAGTCCCCAGAACCTGTTCCTGTTCGGCCAGATCGACGTCAGCGTCGGCCGCTTTATGCTGCGGATGCTGCCGTTGTGCGTGATGTCTGCGGCGCTGCTGGTCGTGTTCGTTTTCGTGCTGTACCGTAAGACGCGGCACAGCACGGTCACACCGCAGGCGAAGTCGTCGCCGCTGCCGCCGGAACGCCGGGCACAGCGCGTGACGTATCTTGTGCTGTTCGCACTGGTGCTGGCGGTGATTGTGACGCGCACGCGCTTATGGCCGGTTGCGCTCGCAGTCGTGCCGGCGGTCATTCTGGTCATCGACCGCAAGCTCTTTTTGAAAGTGGACTATGCGCTGCTCGTTACGTTTCTGTGCTTTTTCATCTTCTCCTCATCCGTTGCAGGCAATGAAACCGTGGCCGCATTTTTGCGCCGCAGCGTCGCCGGACGCGAATACTGGTGGGCAATCGGCCTGAGCCAGATCATTTCCAATGTGCCCGCCACGATTGTGCTTTTCCCGTTCGCCGTCAATCGCGACGCGCTGATCTACGGCGCGGATACGGCGGGACTGTGCTCGCTGATCGGCTCGCTCGCGTCGGTCATCAACTACCGTATCTACGTGCGCGCCTACCCGCAGAACGGCGGCAAGTTCCTGCGCACGTTCACGCTTGTGAGCTGGGCGTTTTTTGTGATCGTCGTGATCCCCGGCTATCTGCTCTCACGAAGCCGCATCTTCTGACTTGCAGACTGTCCGAAAACACCATACACGCATCTTTTTGGCATATTTTCCGCCCGATTTTGTCAAAAAATTTTACAATACGACAAGTATTCCTTCAATTTTTTGCCTTCATCGGACGAAAAATCTTCTCAAAAATCTGCATAT
>JAFSYM010000068.1 GCA_017450005.1 Clostridia bacterium | reverse complement strand
TTTTGAATGTCCTTAAAAACTACCCAACTTCAAAGAAAATGAGTCTTTCCCGCAAGCGTCAGAAATGCGAGTATGACCACGATTTCCTCGCCGACGTCCTTTCTTTCGCTGCGAATAATTTTCATGCGTGAGCCGTGCGTGATTGTTTTGTCAATACCGAAAGTTCAAAAAGCGCAGGTCAAACGTTATGTCTGATCTGCGCAAAATCCGGGCAGGCGTTCCCGCCGTTATCCGGTTTGTCTCAGTTCTTTCAAAAAAACAAGCAATGGGGATTAAGGAACAAGTGTGAAAACAATTCAGTATTCGTCAAGCCGGGTCATCGGAACTTTCTGCGCAGCGACGCGAGCGCCTTTTTTTCAATGCGGGAAACGTAGGAGCGCGAAATGCCCAGCTTCGCGGCGACCATGCGCTGTGTATGCGGCCGCGTACCGTACAGGCCGTAGCGCAGAATCAGGATCGTCTTCTCCCGGCTTTCCGGCATTTCCCGCAGCAGCGCGTGCAGCTTTTCAGACTTGACACGCACGTCCAGATCGTCCGCGATGGTGTCCTCGCAGGCGAGAATATCCATCAGCGTGAGCGGATTGCCCTCCCCGTCTACGTCGATCGGGTCCTGGATTGACACGTCCTGCGCGCTCTTTTTTTGCGCGCGGAAGAACATCAGGATTTCGTTTTCGATGCAGCGCGCCGCATACGTCGCCAGACGCGCGCCCTTCGCGGGGTTGAACGTATCGACGGCTTTGATCAAACCGATCGTCCCGATGGAGATCAGATCGTCCTGGTTGTCGCAGGACGCATAGTATTTTTTGATGATGTGCGCGACCAGCCGCAGGTTGTGCTCGATCAGTTTCCCGCGTGCGGCTTCGTCTCCCGCAGCCATCGCCTGCAAATACTGCGCCTCCTGTTTCGCCGTCAACGGCGGCGGAAACGACCCGGTCGACTGCAGATGCAGCGCAAAAAACAAGATACCCGAAAACAGTTTTTCCAGCATGACAAACCCTCCCGTATGCTCCAATATATGCACACGGACGTGCCGTGCGGGACTGTCCGGGAAAGATCGGCGTTAAGAATATCTTAAGCATTTTAGCACTTGTTTCTTAAGGATTATTCCGTCATACTGAAACGGAAAGGAGACGGTACTATGAAAAGAAGTTTCAAACGGATTTTCGCAATCCTGCTCATGCTTGCGCTCACGGTGTGCGCCGCGCCTTTTGCCGCAGCCGAGGACGGCACGAACGAACCGCCGATCCGATGCGATGTGCGGTATACGCGCGATGCGTATTTGTTATTTTTCAGCCCGTTCAACGAGGCACAGTCTATGGAAATCGCCGATCCCGAAAGCATCTGCTCCGTTACGGGAAAGGACAAAGACGGCTCAAGAGCTTCGGTGACGTTCACGCCCTCAATGCTGCAGCGCGAAGCCGTGGAGGGCAAGAACGGCTACAGCTCGTGGCGTACGGAGCTTTTCACACTGGCGCTGCCGAAAGAGTCGCTCTACGCGCTGCAGTATGTGACCATCCCGCAAGGCGCGTTCGCACAAAGCGACGGGACGCCGCTGCCGCGGATGCAAATACACATCAAGGAAGAAAGCCGAACGCGCGCATTGGAAATACAGCTTCCGTCCTCAAAATACCCGGAACTTCTTGTATTGCAGCCGGACGCGGATTGTCTGGAGGGGGACGTCGTGCTGCTGAATCACCTCGCAACGATCTATACGGATGCGCTCAACAAGCCCCGCACTTCTCTTTTCAGTGTGCAGCGGACAGACGCGGACGGTACTGTTGCGGAAATGCCGCTGCAATATGACGAATCCGTCTATCCGGACAGTTACTTCTTTCCGGTCAGCGCCGGCACGGTGGAATATACCGTGTACGCCTGCGGCGTGCCGATCCTGACACGGACGGTTCAAGCCATATCCCGGACGGAATACGAGGAAATCCGTAAGAAGGACCGCTCGCTGTCCGTCGCCAAAGGATTGGCACTCATTCCGGCGCTGCCGCTGTTTTTGCTCTGGGAAAGCGGCGCGTACGCCGGCGCACTTTCCTTAGCTCTGTTTACGTGGTACTCGCCCCTGCTTGTGCCGGTCGGCGCACTGGGCGGCGCGATCGGCGGATTCGGCCTCGGCGCGGCCGCCTGGGCACAAACCATCGGCTGCTTTCTGACGGGCAATAAGTCACTGATCGGCGGCAACATGATCCTGCCGGATTTCCTGTTTGCGCGAAAGATCGTTTGACTAAAAACAACACAGGCCGCCGTTTCGGATGAACGTCATCTGAATACGGCAGCCTGTTCTTTTTTATCGCTGTTCACAGAAATCTGGGGGAATCCACAATATCGGTGTCATCGCGAGCGAAGCGTGGCGATCTCCCATAGATGCCGTTACCGGCTTCTTTCGGAGATTCCCACGGTCGGCGTAAACGCCTCCCTCGGAATGACAGTTTTTCTTGTTTGCTCGATCCCCCAACTTTTCGTAATGATCCTATTTAGACTATTACATTTTTTCGATTTCGGCCATCAGCGCGTCGACGACCTCACTTTCCGGCACCTTGCGGATGATCTGTCCCTTTTTAAACAGCAGCGCACAGCCGTCGCCGCCCGCAATACCGATGTCCGCCGCAGACGCTTCGCCCGGCCCGTTGACCGCGCAGCCCATAACGGCGACGGTGATTTTTTTGTGCACATCCCGCAGCCGCTTTTCGACTTCGTTGGCCAGCGCAATCAGGTTGATGCGCGTCCTGCCGCACGTCGGGCACGACACCAGACGCGGCGTATCGCCCGCCAGATCGAGTGCACGCAGGATGTCCTGCCCCGCCTCGATTTCGCGCACGGGATCGTCCGTGAGCGAGACGCGGATCGTATCGCCGATCCCGTCCGCCAAAAGCGCACCGATGCCGACGGCGGACTTGATGAGTCCCATCCGGTATGTACCGGCCTCCGTCACGCCCAGATGCAGCGGATAGTCGCACTGCGCGGCAACGATGCGGTATGCCTCGATCATGCGTGACACGTCGGAGGACTTGATGGACAGCACGATATCCGTAAAGTCATGCTTCTCCAGAATGGCCACATGGCGCATCACGCTCTCGGCCATCGCCTGCGGCGTGGCGCCGCCGTATTTCGACAGCAGCTCCTTTTCGACCGAACCGGAATTGACGCCGATGCGAATGGGTATACTGCGTTCGCGGCATGCCTGCACCACAGCGCGGACACGGCTCTCGTCGCCGATGTTGCCGGGGTTGATGCGGATTTTGTCCACACCGGCCGCCGCGCTCTCAAGCGCAAGCCGGTAGTCAAAATGGATGTCCGCCACGACGGGGATATGCAGCTGCTCTTTGAGCGCGGCAATAAGCCGTACCGCATCCATGTCCGGTACGGCAGCGCGGATGATCTCGCAGCCCGCTTCTTCCAGCGCACGCGCCTGCCGCACACTGCCTTCGATATCATGCGCGCTTGTGTTGAGCATGGACTGCACCGAAACCGGCGCACCGCCGCCGATCGTCACACTGCCCACACGCACCGCGCGGCTGATTCTACGCGTAATCAAAACAGCTCACCTCGTGCCAGTTTCAGAATATCCGAGAAGGAGATCGCCGCCATCAGCAAAAGCAGCAAAACCAGACCGACGGCATGAATCCACCCCTCGTACTTGCGGTTGATCGGCTTGCGGAAGATGCCCTCGATGACCATAAAGAACAGTCTGCCGCCGTCGAGCGCCGGAATCGGCAGGAGATTGAAAATGCCGATATTGATGGAGATAAGTGCAAGAATCGTCAGGATCGGCGTCAGATCCGCACGCGTCGTTTCCTGCGTCACCTGCGCGATCATGCCGACCGTACCGATGGGGCCGGACAGATCCTTGAATCCGTAGGTTCCGGTCACCAGATCAAACAGGCTGATCCAGACGATCCGACCGATGGAGATCGTCTCGCCCAAGCCGTAGCGCAGCACCGACAGCACCGTGGGCTTTACGCCGACGATGATGAAATCATAGACCATGGTTTCCGTCCCGTCCTCGAGCTTACGCATGTCGAACTGCACGCCTTTGACCTCGGTCTTTGCGCCGTCGCGCCGGACAACAAAATCAACCTTGGCATCCTTGTCGCGCGAAATCAAAAAGCCGAGATCGTACTGCGAGTATACGTGACGGCCGTTGACTTCGAGAATCACGTCCTTTTCCATCAGGCCGGTTTCATGCGTTTTGGCATTGTCGTAGAACTTGTTGATCTGCGGCGTGCCGATCAGACTCTCCTGCGAGAGCATAATCAGCACGATCAGAAAGCCGAGAATCAGGTTGACAATCGCGCCGGCGGCAACGATGATGATCCGTTTCCAGACTTTTTGTTTAAAAAAAGCGCGCTCGTCCTCGCTGTCGCCGTCCTCGCCCTCCATCGCACAGAATCCGCCGACGGGGAACAAACGCAGCGAATACTCCGTCTCGCCTTTTTTCTTTTTGAAGATTGCGGGTCCCATGCCGATGGCGAACTGGTTGACGCGCACATGAAACAGCTTCGCAAACGCAAAATGCCCCAACTCGTGCGAGGCAATAATGACGCCGAAAAACAGAATCGCAAACAGGATCGGCCAGACCTTGCCCCAGCCGACCGCTATGGTAGAAAAGAAATCCGACATGGATACACCTCACTTTTTCAGCGACTGCACGCGTTCACGCATCAGCGCGTCAACGTCGAGCACGTCCTGTAATGTATAGGCGCTCTGTGCGGGCGCCGCTGCGGCAGCCGCCTCAACAAGCTGCGCGATTTCCAGAAAACCGATCTCACCGCGGCGGAACATGGCGTTGGCTTCTTCGTTGGCGGAATTGACCGCCGCAGGACGCAGTCCGCCCTGAAGTATGGCCGCTTTGCACAGGTTTATACACGCGAACGTTTCGTAATCCGGCTTCTCAAATGTCAGCGTGCCGTACTCCTCGAGCCGAAGCTGCCGCACCGGCGACGGGAAGCGGTCGGGGTACGTGAGCGCGTACTGGATCGGGATGCGCATATCCGGCACGCCGAGCTGCGCGATCACGGAGTTGTCGCAGAATTCGACCGCCGAGTGCACGACGCTCTGGCGATGCACCAGAATGTCGATCTGCTCGGGCGACACGTCGAAAAGCCATACCGCCTCAATCAGTTCAAGCCCTTTATTCATCATGGTGGCGGAATCCACCGTAATCTTTGCGCCCATGCTCCAGTTCGGGTGGTGCAGCGCATCGGCGACAGTAACGTCCCTGAGCTCTTCGCGCGTTCTGCCGAAGAACGGCCCGCCGGACGCGGTAAGCAGAATGCGGCGGATCTGCGTGTGATCCGTCATGCCCCGCAACGACTGAAAGATGGCGGAGTGTTCGCTGTCGACCGGCAGAATCGTCACGCCTTTTTCTCCGGCACGGGACATAACAAGCTGCCCGCCGGCGACGAGCGTTTCCTTGTTGGCCAGTGCAATCGTGCTGCCCGCCTCGATCGCGCACAGCGTCGGCCGCAGACCGGCCATGCCGACGATGCTGTTGAGCAGATAGTCAACCGGCTGCGAAGCGATAAAGCAGACGCCCTCCTCACCGGACAGCACCTTGGTGGCGGTATCCGCCACACGCACGCGCAAATCGTTTGCCGCGTCTTCGTTTCGCATGGCGGCATAGCGCGGATGAAAAGCGCGGATCTGCGATTCCATCGTTTCGACGCTGCGATCCGCCGTCAAAGCATAAATGCCGAAGCCCCGAAGCTTTGCGACTTCGAGGGCTTGCGTACCGATTGACCCGGTAGAACCGAGTATTGTCAAGAGTTTCGTGTCCATGATTACCTCAAATCAAACGTGTAAACCCGTCACGCGGACGACCAGCAGCAGCACGTACATCGCGCCGATGACAAAAATCGCACTGTCAAAGCGATCCATCACGCCGCCGTTGCCTTCGCCCATCACGGTGCCGTAGTCCTTGATGCCGTAGTTGCGCTTGATGACCGACGCCGACAGATCGCCGAGCATACCAATCACGCTCAGCAGCGCCGACAGGATCGGTACCAGCCACAGCGGGAACAGCAAACGGTTGATCCAGCCGAGCTTATACAGGCCGAAATACACGCCGTAGACAATCAAATTGATGATGACCGTGCCGAGCACACCGCCGACCGCGCCTTCCCAGGATTTCTTCGGGCTGATCAGAGGCGCCATCTTATGCTTGCCGAATTTGCTGCCGACAAAATAGGCCATCGCATCCGTAACCCATGCGCAGATGAGCGTAAAGACAATCATATACGCGCGCGTGGAACGGGGCGCATCGGGGTAAAAGTCGCGAATCTCTACCAGCAGCGACATCACATACGGCACCAGCAGCGATGAGACAAGCGCCATGGAAATATGGTCAAAGCGCGTCTTTTCGTACATGGCCAGCATCAATGTCAGCAGCAAAAAGACATAAATCATCAGCAGCGCAACAAGAGGCAGCGGTGCAAAACGCGTCAGATCATACGAGAGCACAAACGGCATTGCCGTCGCCGGGACGGACGTCACGGCTACAATGACCTTATTCTGCACGCCGGCAGCGCGCAGCAGCTCATAATTTGCACGGAACGTAAAGAACGCCAGCACGACAAGAAATACAGGCGTAAACTGCAGCGTCATCATAGTGATGCCGAACAGTGCGCCGATAACTCCGGTTATAACTTTTTTCTTCATGGTTAATACCTGCTATTTTTCAGATACCGCCGAAGCGGCGGGAACGGTGCGCAAAGTCGAGCAGCGCCCGATCGAAGTCGTCCGTCGTAAAATCCGGCCATAGCACATCCGAAAACCAGAACTCGGAATAGGCGCTCTGCCATGTCAGGAAATTGGACAGGCGCAGCTCTCCGCTCGGACGGATGATCAAGTCCGGGTCCGGTTGTCCGGCCGTATACAATGCGTCGGAAATCGCTGCTTCCGACACGTCCTGCGTGTCTATTTCGCCGGACTGAACCTTTTTCAGAAGCAAATGGAATGCGCGCGTCAGCTCACTGCGGCCGCCGTAATTAACCGCCACATTGACCGTTGTGCGTCCGTTTTCCGGATTGTGACTCTCCATAAACGCCGCCAAAGAACGGATGTCCTCCGGAAGCACGGACAGATCTCCGATAAAGCGGAATCGGAAACCGCGCTGTGTGTTTTCCTCCTGACGCTCCTCTGCCTCGTGCAGAAAATCGCGGAACAAATCCATGATCACATTGATCTCCTGCTGCGGCCGTTTCCAGTTTTCCGTTGAAAACGCATAAAAAGTCAGATATGGGATGCCGATATCGGAGGCATAAGTACTGATGGCGCGAAACACTTCCGCGCCGCGCCGATGCCCCTCGGTACGCGGTAAGCCCTGTTTCTTTGCCCATCGGCCGTTGCCGTCCATAATGATGCCGACATGCCGGGGCAGCAGTTCCTTATCCAGCATCAGATCTCCATAATTTCCTTTTCTTTTTCCGTGCAGACTTCGTCGACCTTCTTGATGTACTCGTCGGTCACATCCTGCAGTTCCTCTTCGCCGTCACGCAGGTCGTCCTCGGTGATCTCGGACGCTTTTTCCATCTTCTTGATCTTTTCCATGGCGTCTCTGCGGATGGAGCGGATCGCGACCTTGGCTTCTTCAGCCGTCTTGCGCACGGTCTTGGCAAGTTCCTTACGCTTCTCTTCGGTCAACTGCGGGAAGATCAGGCGGATCACACGGCCGTCGTTCTGGGGATTGATGCCGATGTCGGAAATCTGAATCGCCTTTTCGATCGTGTGCAGCGTGGAAACGTCCCACGGCTGGATACACAGGATGCGTGCTTCCGCAACAGAGACCGCAGCCATCTGCTGGATCGGCGTGGGTACGCCGTAGTAGTCCACGCGGATTTTGTCGAGTACAGCAGCGTTGGCGCGACCGGCACGAATCGAATTGTACTCGCTCTTCAAGACAGAAATCGTTTTGCTCATTTTTTCTCTCGCGGTTGCAATAACAGTATCCATTTATTTGTCCTCCTTAACGATTGTTCCGATATTTTCACCCTGCACAGCTTTGACAATATTTGCAGGGTCTTCGAGATTAAATACGAGGATCGGCAGTTTGTTGTCGCGGCAAAGCGACGCGGCCGTGCCGTCCATGACGCGCAGGTCATGCGCAAGAATGTCCGTGAAAGACAGGTAATCGTATTTTTTCGCGTCGGGATACTTGTGCGGGTCCTTGTCGTAGATACCATCCACGTTCGACGCCTTGAACATGATGTCGGCGTCGATCTCCGCCGCACGCAGCGCCGCTGCCGTGTCGGTGGTAAAGAACGGGTTTCCTGTGCCGCACCCGAAAACCACGACGCGTCCTTTTTCAAGGTGACGCACCGCCTTGTTGCGGATATACGGCTCGGCAATCTGCTGCATGGTGATCGCCGTCTGCACACGCACCGGCACACCCTGCTGCTCCAGACCGTCCGCCAGCGCCAGCGAATTCATGACCGTGGCCAGCATCCCCATGTGATCGGCACGCGTATGATCCATATTGCCGCCGGTCCGTCCGCGGAAGAAATTACCGCCGCCGACAACAACCGCAACCTGTACGCCCAGCTGCACGACTTCTTTGATTGCCGAACAGATTGAGTTCACGGTGTCAAAATCCAGTCCGAGCTTCTGCCCGCCGGCGAGCACCTCGCCGCTGAGCTTGAGCAAAATACGCTTATACTGTGGCATATTGTATCATCCTTTCTGCATCTCTATGCAGCATTATACATAATTTTGAGATTGGCGTAAAGCCGTGTCAGCGACGCTGCAGAAAATCACGCAGCGTCAAAACGGCCTGCGACGCACGGTGAACATAATCCGGCACGCATGCGCCGAGCGTCTCTCTGTGCAGCAGTTCGTTTTGCAGCAGCGCCTCGAACGCCTTGCGCAGGCCGTCCGGATCGTCAAGCTGATCGACCGGAACCACAAAGCCGTCCGTCTTGCCGAACAGATCGAGCGCAATATTGACGGACTTGACACTGTAGCCGAGCACCAGAGTCGGCACACACGAAGAATAGGCTGCTATGGTCGAATGCGTCCGCGCACCGACAAACGCCCTGCAGCGGGCTATAAAGCCCTTCAGCTCCCGCGCGGAGTACATCTGCCCGAGCATCACGACACGGCCTGTTCCGGCGAATTTTTCATAGATCTTGCGCAGCACTTCCCGATCATCCGAAAAATCCCAGAACACATGCGGAATCAGCAGAACCGCATTGTCCGTCTCGGAGAGAATCCACGAAATCAGGCGCTCGTATGCCTGCATACCGACGCCCTTGTGCATACTGCGTTCGTACGAAAAGACCAGAGGACTTGCATTGATGCCGATATATTTGCCTTCCTGCAAACCTTGCGGCAGCGGAAGAAACGTCGTGGGCAATGTAAACGCGGGATCAGGGTGCAGAAAAATATTCTCTGAAAATCCCTTCTCGCGAAGAAGCGTATATGTTCCGGTTTCGCGGGCAAAGATCGCGTCGTACGTGCGCAGATCCTGCGCATTGTATTTGGAAAACGAAGTCTCGTCCAGCGAACAGCCCCACAGCACCGTCGTCTTTTTGCGACGTTTGAGTTCGGCGTCGAAAGCATGCATAAAGCTGGATTCGCCATAGCAGTAGTTGTCGCCGCCAATGGACAGGAACACATCCTCCTCGAATGGGAAAGTCCTGAAATACTCTTTATAATACAACATATCCGCCGCGTGCAAAGAGAATTTCCGGGCAGCTTTCAAGCGAATTTTCTCTCCCGTTCGCAGGGAAACAGGCGCCGCGGGATTTACCTTCCGGACGGATGTAATGTGCGCATAAGCGCTGTCGATATCCTCCTGCATGCGCTGCGAATAAAGGTGCACCGGCGCATCAAACGCGGAATGCAGCAGCGCGCCGGTCGCGTCAACCAACGCTGCGCAGCCGCGATTTCCGCTGCCGCCATGATGATAAAGCGCAAACTGTAGCTCTGCCATTTCGTTACCCGCGCACCTCTCCGGTCACATCCATAATTCTGGAATTGCCCCAGCTTCCGATCCAAAGTCGACTGCTGTCATCCTCAAGGACATGCTCCTGCGCGCCGATATTGCGTACCGTGACAAAGAAAGCTTCCGGCACGACCTTATCCACTTTATGATAGTCGTCGTAGGGGCTCTCCTGCGTCAGTTCCAGACCGACCTTGTAGTCTCCGGGCGCAAGATTGTGCCGATCAACACTGACATAGATGTCCTTGATTTCTCCTGCCTTGAAATCTGCACGAAGCGGCAGAAATGCGGTAGCGGCAGGCGTGCCGTTGTCACACCTGAACACGACGCGCAGACTCACGCATTCAGCGTCCAGCTTTGTCTCCACACGCAGCAGAAAACGGATCGGCTCATCCCAGTTGTATATGCAGTTCCTGTTCTCCAGAACATCCACATGCAGCATGCGCATTTTTTCATTCAGGAAACGCGGACGCGGCAGATTCTCCAGATCGCGCGATGTGATGCGCGCTTCCTCGTGAATGCCGTTGTACAGCTTGATCGCCTGCTCAATCTCGCCCTCATAAATCATTCTGCCGTGTTCCAGCACGATCGCACGATTGCAAAGCCCGCGGATAATATTCATCACATGGCTGACGCAGAGAATCGTCTTGCCGGATGACGCAATTTCGTTCATGCGCTGCAGACACTTTTCGCGGAATTTCATGTCACCGACCGACAGCACTTCGTCAATAATCAGAATATCCGGATCCATGGTCGACGCCACGGCAAAGGCCAGTCGCACCATCATACCGCTCGAATACCGTTTGACCGGCGTGTCGATAAAGTCTCCGATCTCGGAAAACTCCACGATTCCGTCAAACCGCTCGTCGATCATATCCTTGGTCATGCCGAGTATCGCGCCGTTCAGATATACATTCTCACGTCCGGTCAGCTCCGGATTGAAGCCGGTTCCGACTTCCAGCATTGCCGCCACACGACCGTAATACTCGATGCGGCCCTCGGTCGGCTCCGTGATGCGCGAAATGAGCTTGAGCAGCGTTGATTTTCCGGCGCCGTTGCGTCCGACGATGGCCAGACGATCGCCCTGTCTGATTTCAAAAGAGATGTTTTTGAGCGCCCAGAAATCGTTCTTTTGGTACTTTTTTAAATGATAGCCGAGTTTTTTCAGTTTTCCGGCGTCGGCAGGAAGTGTTTTCAGATTCTTGATCCTGTACTTTTTGCCGATATTATCCACTTTCATAATGACCGGCCTGTTATCGTCAAGCTGTGCTGCCATCATTACACCTCCTCAGACAAGGTCGACAAACGTCCGCTCGCCCTTGCGGAAGAGCGCGATCCCGACCGGAACAAAAATGGCAATGCAAACAAGCGCGGATATGAACGACGGCCAATGAAAAGCGTTATCGGGGATAATGCACCAGCGTATCAGATTGATTACACCGGCGACCGGATTGAATTCATAAACGAAGCGGAAATTCTCTGGCACATTCTGACAAGCCTCGGCAAACGAATAGCCCACGGGCGTAACATACTGACCGAGTGAAATCAGAAACGGAATTGCCTGATTCAAATCCCTGAAGCGGATATTGGCGGGCGACAAAAACAGCCCGGTAAAGAATCCCAGAACAGCAGGAAGCAGGAAAAGAAGCGGCGCCAGAACAATGCGCCATGACGGCACAAAGCCGCTCGTGAAATGGCTGATGAGAATAATCAGCAGCAAAATCATAAAGGAAATCATCGCGTCAATCAAGGCTGCAATGGATTCTCCGAGCGGCGCTATAATCCGGGGGAAATAGACTTTTTTCATCAAAGCCGCGCTCTTGATGAAAGCTGCGGACGAGAGCGTGAAGTTTCTGGCAAACAGCGTCCATGGGATAATACCCGCGTAAACCATCACGCTGTACGGCGCGGAACCGTCCGAGGAAAGGTTGGCCACCGAGCCGAAAATAAACGTCATGATTAACATATTGAGCACCGGGTTGATAATCGACCATCCCAACCCGATCACAGTCTGCTTGTAGCGAACCGTAATGTCGCGCTTGGCCAGGTTGAATGCAAGGCCGCGGTATCTCCAGATGTCGATCCAGTACTGACGGTTTTTACCGTTTGCCTCTATCACTGTTTTCAAATTGCTTACATTGGTCTTCTTTTTCTTTCTCATCCGTGATAATCCCCCTTGATCGCCGCAATCACAATGCGCTGTGCATCCGCAGCTGGTTCTGTCGGTGCGAACTCGTCAAAGACGCCCGACACCTCAAAGCCGTATGTTTCCAGCACCTCCCGCAGCAGCTGCAAATCGTATGACCGCTCGCAGAACTGCTCGGTACTGCGGTAATAAACATCCTTATCCTCGTCACGCTCAAAAAAATCGAGCGTAATCCGAACCGTATCCGATCCGGAAATCTCGCTCTGCCAAACGCAGAACACATCGTCGCTTTCACGGACGAACGAATTATTTGCCAGCACCGCACGATGCTTGTACGGCGTATTGACGTCGAACACAAAGACGCCGCCCGGCTCGGTAAAGAGCGAGACGCGGCGGACAGTCTCGCGCAGATCCGCCTCGTCCGTCAGATGATTGAGGCTGTCGAGCGTGCAGATTGTGCCGCGCACCGTTCCGTACAGATCCAGCTGCTGCATACGCTGGCAGAGGAACAGAATATTGCAGCCGGCGTCCGTCGCCTTTTGCTGCGCGACAGACAGCATCCCGGCGCTGGCATCCACGCCGATCATATCGTAGCCGTGGCCTGCCATTTCGATCGTCATACTGCCGGTTCCGCACGCAAGGTCGAGCACCAGCCCGTCCCGCACGCCGAAACGCGAGAGCAGATCGCGCAGATACGCCGCGCGCCGCGCATACTGCACGTCGTCCGTCAATGCGTCATAATATGCCGCAAACCGATCGTAGCTGCTCATTCGGACTCCTGCATACGTTCAAAAATGCTTTCGTATCCGTTTTGTCCGGCGCCCATTGAGCGATTGACGCGGCTGATGGTCGCCGTACTCGCGCCCGTTTCGTGCACAATCCGGCTGTAGACGCAGCCGTCATGCAGCATCTTGGCCACCTGTATGCGCTGTGCAAAGGATCGGATCTCCTGCGTCGTGCACAGAGTCTCAAAAAAAGCGCGGCACTCGTCGATATTCTTCAGCTCCAGGATCGCGCTGTACAAATACTCGTTGTACTGCTCCTGCTTTTCGTGATTCATAGACCTCTCCTCATCAAATCGTAAAGTAACTCTTACCCCAGATCAGCAACACCGTCACACACACGCACGCGTAGAGCAGCCAGCTTCGGTGTGATCCCAGCGCGGAAAGCACCGCAGGTACAGAGCCGCTTTGGCGCACACGCGCCGGCAGATGCACCGGATCCATCGCGATATACAACTCCGCGAGCAGATAGACCGAGAGCATAAGGAACCACAGCATGTAAGCGCTGAACTGTACACGCGTGAACAACTGCACTGCCAGAATCGCCGAGGCAAGCACAAACAGAACGCCCTGCATCACGCCGGCGCCGCCGACAGCGTCGTATCGTTTCCTGTCGCCGTATGTGATTCGTTCCGCCAGCGTGTAAACCAGAATAAACGAGCTGAACAGCTGCCCGAAAAACGCATTGCCCGTAAAGCCCAGAAACAGCGGCACATAGCAGAATACCGGCCAGATGAACAAGTCCTCCAGACGCATCAGCTCTTTGCCGATCCCCTTGTCCGGACGAAACAGATACCGCGCCGAATACAGTGCGAGCAGAATGAGCCAGACGAACGCCAGGAGCGTGTTTGTCTTTTCGCTGAACGGCGCCCACGCGCCGCTGTGTGCCGTGATCTCAAATGCATATTGGCGCACGGCGCTGCCGTAAAACAGGCACCAGGCAAGCGCGACACCCATACCGCCAAAGCCGCCGAAAACGCATTCCATCCATTTCCAGCCGCCGATCCATGAAGCCGGCAAATGCTTGTCGGCATAGTTCTGGCAACCATTGCCGAGCACAAAACCCAGTGCGCCGAACAGAAACCCGGCGCAGGTCATCAGCACCGCGAGCCACTCTTTTTTGACAAACGAAAAAGCAAGAATATAGAGAACAACGAATGCGATGCCGCCCCAGTGCTCAAAACGCGAGCGGGAAAAATAAATCTTCGGAAACTTGTTTTTTTTCGGACTGTACGGCGTGTTCAGAAGCAGAATACCCATCCACTTGACAACCGGGAGCAGAACAACAAACAGAATCGTCTCCCACAGCGCGAGCCGTCCGGCCATCGCGCCGACACCCAGTCCGAACAGGCCGCCGAAGATGCCGAACCAGCCGGCTCCCTTGACCGCAAGGCCGACGCGCGCAAACAAGCGTGTAAACCGGTCCTCGTCCCGCGTCATGCCGATCGTCTCGCCATACGTCTGCGAACCGCCGAAGAACATGCCGGCCGCACCGATCGACACCGCCATCGGGAACGCCGATGCAACAGGCACACTGCCGCCCGCATGCAGCAGCGCCAATGCCAGCGCCGCACCCGGCAGCATTGCGCCGCGCTCACCGCCGATGATTGTGCCGCGCATTCCCCACGTATAGGAACCGGTCAGGACGCAGAACAAGACAACCGACAGAATCTGCCAAAATGTCATGAAGTCACCTCTGCCGCACAAACTCGGCAGCACGCTGCCCGGCCAACGCACCTGTACCGACCGACACGGAAACCTGACACAAGCCGCCCAGACAGTCGCCTGCAGCAAAAACACCAGGCAGCGCGGTCATCCCGTCGCGATCAACACGGATATTGCCGTTCTCCGTCGGGACGCCGAGCTTGAGCGCAAGCTCCGAGGCGCCGGCGCTTCCGCGCGCGATAAAGAATCCGTCCAGCGGGAACGACCGTCCGTCCGCTGTCTGAACGGCAGAAAGACGCGCCTCGCCCGTCAGCGCGGACAATTTCGCCGTCTCCACCGTGCACGGCATTTCGACTGCCGGTTCTTTTCCGTCCGTAAATATCGTCACATCGGGCGTAAAGGCCAGCATCTGCCGCGCCTCCGAAGCAGCGTACGCGCCGCTTCCCAGTACCCCGACACGCTTTTTCTTAAAAAAGAAACCGTCGCACACGGCGCAGTGACTCACGCCCCGGCCGAGAAACTCCGTCTCCCCCGGCAGAGACGCGCCTTTGCGTCCTTTGCCCATCGCCAGAACGATCGCTTTCGCCTCAATCTGCCGGTCGGCCGTATGCAGCACAAATCCGCCCGGCCCCATCTCGACCGCCGTGACCTCAGCCTCCAGCGTCTCGCCGCCGAGCGCAGTATACTGCGCCTGACCCGCATCGAGCAGATCCTGACCGCTGATGGTCGCTATGCCGAAATAGTTGTCAATGCGCTTTGCTTTCGCCAGCGCGCCGTCCGCACCGCCGATGATGAGCGTCTGCGCGCCTGCGCGCACAGCATAGATTCCCGCAGACAGTCCGGCGGGTCCTTTGCCGAGGATACAAACGTCGTACATGTGCATAGTCTCCTTTACTTACACTTTCGCATTTTAAAGCGTCTGTAATTATTATACCTAAAAAAAACAATCTGTCAACTGTTTTTAAAAAATAGATTCAAACATATAGCACGGCTCACGCATGAAAATTATTCGCAGCGAAAGAAAGGACGTCGGCGAGGAAATCGTGGTCATACTCGCATTTCTGACGCTTGCGGGAAAGACTCATTTTCTTTGAAGTTGGGTAGTTTTTAAGGACATTCAAAACGA
>JAFSYM010000067.1 GCA_017450005.1 Clostridia bacterium | reverse complement strand
TGACGAGGGCCTGTAGCTCAGTTGGGAGAGCGTTCGGTTCGCATCCGAGAGGTCGTGGGTTCGAATCCCTTCAGGTCCACCATGAAAAAAGCAGCCGTAAGGCTGCTTTTTTCAATGAAGTCGCCCTTCCGGGCTAATGAAGGAATGAAGATGCTTTGCGAATGAAGTCGCTCCTGCGGAGCTGATTGTTTTGCGGGGCGACTTCGCTTCATTTGGCAGCGACGCTGCCATCTTCATGAATGAGCAAAGCGAGTGACTTCATTAGCGCGTCAGCGTGTCTTCATTTTATTCCTTGAAGTCGCCCTTCCGGGCTAATGAAGGAATGAAGATGCTTTGCGAATGAAGACGCTCCTGCGGAGCTGATTGTTTTACGGGGCGACTTTGCTTCATTTGGCAGCAGCGCTGCCATCTTCATGAATGAGCAAAGCGAGTGACTTCATTAGCGCGTCAGCGTGTCTTCATTTTATTCCTTACCAAAGCATGAGTTATAAGGCTTTTTGCTGATTTGATGTTGATGAGGTGAACGCTTTGCGTAACGATGCGCTTTCAATTCAATCTATGGATTTTGCTGTTTCGATCATTAACCTTGTACGGGAATTGAAATTGAAACATGAAACCGTTATCTCGAATCAGATTGGCAGAAGCGGGACTTCAATAGGTGCAAATATCCGTGAAGCACAGTATGCTCACAGTAAGTCGGATTTTATTGCAAAGCTTCAAATATCTCTGAAAGAAGCCAATGAAACAGGGTATTGGCTGGAGTTGCTCTATAAAACCGGTTATTTGACTGAAGCACAGTTTACGTCATTTGATTCTGCCTGCACAAGCATTCGGGTAATGCTGATCTCATCTGTTAACACAGCAAAACAGAACATGGAAACAGATTCATAATACACAAGAGGAAGATATGGGGTACGGAAAATGACGGATTCGGAACAAAGACGGGCGGCACAGGCCTTTGCGGACTATTGGCGCGGCAAGGGCGACGAAAAGGGAGACAGTCAGAAATTCTGGCTTTCGCTTCTGCGGGATGTTCTCGGAGTGGAGCATCCGGAGCAGTTTATCGACTTTGAAAACCGTGTGCTGCTGGAGCATACCAGCTTTATCGACGGGTATATTCCGTCCACAAAGGTGCTGATCGAACAGAAAAAGCTCGGCAAGAGTCTGACTGCGCCGATCCGACAATCGGACGGCAGTCTGCTTTCGCCCTTCCAGCAGGCAAAACGATATATCACAGAGCTGCCGGTGTCCATGCATCCGCGGTTTGTGATCACATGCAATTTTGAAAAATTTTTGGTTTACGATATGGACAAGCCGACGGGGGAACCGGAAGAAATTCTGCTGGAGAATCTGGCGACGGACTACTATCGTCTATCCTTTTTGGTGGAAAGCGACAATGTGCATCTGCAGCGGGAAATGGAATTGTCGATGCAGGCGGGCGAGATCGTCGGTCTGCTGTACGACGCGCTGCTCAAGCAGTATCGTGACCCGACCGATCCGCAAAGCCTCAAAAGCCTGAACATGCTCTGCGTGCGGCTGGTTTTCTGTCTGTATGCGGAGGATGCGGGTATCTTCGGCAAACACCTGATGTTCCACGACTACCTGTCGCGCTTCGATGTGCGCGACCTGCGGCGTGCGCTGATCGACCTGTTTGAGGTACTGGACACCAGGCCGGAAGACCGCGACCCGTACATGGACGAGGCACTCTCAGCGTTTCCCTATGTCAACGGCGGTCTGTTTACGGACGACCGCATAGAGATCCCGCACCTGACGGAAGAGATTCGGGGACTGCTGCTGGAAAAAGCCAGTGCGGACTTTAACTGGTCGGAAATTTCTCCCACAATCTTCGGCGCGGTATTTGAGAGCACACTCAACCCGGAGACACGCCGCAAGGGCGGCATGCACTACACGAGCATTGAAAACATCCACAAGGTGATCGACCCGCTGTTTTTGACGGCACTCAAAAAAGAACTGGCGGACGCGCTCGCAATCTCTGTGGACAAAACACGCGACGCGGCGTTGCAGGCGTTCCGGCATAAACTGGCGTCTTTGCGCTTTCTCGATCCGGCGTGCGGATCGGGCAACTTCCTGACCGAGACGTACATATCCCTGCGGCGGCTGGAGAATGAGGCGCTGTCCGCGCAGCTGCACAACCAGATCACATTCGGCACGCACACAGAGAACCCGATCGAAGTGTCCATCGGACAGTTTTACGGCATCGAGATCAACGATTTCGCCGTGACGGTAGCCAAAACCGCGCTGTGGATCGCCGAGAGCCAGATGCTCAAAGAAACGGAGAGCGTTGTGCGTATGCCGCTGGACTTCCTGCCGCTGAAGTCCTACGCCAACATCGCGGAAGGCAATGCCCTGCGCATCGACTGGGAAAGCGTCGTGCCGAAAACGCAGCTCAACTACATCATGGGTAACCCGCCGTTTGTGGGGGCGCGGATCATGTCGGCAGCGCAAAAGGACGACGTACTGTCGATCTTCGGCGCAAAGTGGAAAAACGTCGGCAATCTGGATTACGTTTGCTGCTGGTATAAATTAGCGGTGGATTATATGTCCGGCACCAGTATTCGTGCTGCATTGGTGTCGACCAATTCCGTATCACAGGGCGAAACGGTCGCCAATCTCTGGAAACCGTTTTTCGAGAACGGCGTTCACATTGATTTTGCTTATCGCACATTCCGCTGGGACAGCGAAGCAAAGATCAAGGCGCACGTGCACTGTGTGATTATCGGATTCAGCAGCGCACCGAATTCTGAACCCAAGCGGCTGTTTGACGGTGACCGGATGCAGGTCGTACAGAATGTCAATCCGTATTTGGTGGACGGTCCTGACGCTTTTATTGAAAGCCGAAAAAAGCCTTTATATCACGTTGACAGTGTGGTTTTCGGCAGCATGCCCAATGACAGTGGATACCTCTCCGATTATGCAGATAACGATAAGAAAGCTATTGTTGCTGATTATCCTATTGCTGAATCTATGTTCCGCCCCTTTTTAGGCGCGACTGAATTTTTGCATGGAAAAAAGCGTTGGTGCCTTTGGCTGAAAGGCGTATCACCAGCTGATATAAAGAAAGTTAAACCTGTGCTGGATGCTGTTGCAGCGGTCAAAGCCATGCGTGAAAGCAGTAATAGGGCAGGAACTCGCAAACTTGCAGAAACACCGTATCTGTTTGGTGAAATACGTCAGCCGGAAACAGATTATATTATTATTCCTCGTCATTCGTCTGAAAGCAGACGATATATTCCCATGGGCTTTGTTTCCCCAGATACTATTTGCGGGGATTCCAATCTTTTGTTGCCTAATGCAAGACTGTATCAATTTGGTGTATTGATGTCAAATGTTCATAATGCTTGGGTGCGGACAGTTTGTGGCAGAATTAAGAGTGACTATAGATACTCCGTTAATGTCGTCTACAACAACTTCCCGTGGCCGACGCCGACCGACGAGCAGAGGGCGAAGATCGAGCAGACCGCGCAGGCGATTCTCGACGCGCGCGCCCTGTACCCGGACAGCAGTCTTGCCGATCTCTACGACGAGCTGACCATGCCGCCCGAACTGCGCAAGGCGCATCAGCAGAACGACCGCGCCGTCATGCAGGCATACGGCTTTTCCGTCAGGGATATGACCGAGAGTAAATGTGTCGCGGAGTTGATGCGGATGTATCAGCAACTGACCGAAGCCTGACCGACGCCGGAAACGGCATATCGCCGGACAAACGGGCGGATGATATCCGCCCCTACGAACGGCAATTATCCGGCATGAAATCCGCACGCGGGACGATGTGGGCATCGTCCCCTACGAAAAACGGATCGGCGACGGCGTGTAGGGAACGCATACATGCGTTCCGCCTCTGCGCATTTCCGGCGTGACCGTAGGGGCGGCACTCTGCCGCCCGGTCTTCGCCGTGCGATGCCGGACAAACGGGCGGATGATATCCGCCCCTACGACCACACGGCATCAAACCCGGTGTCATTGCGAGCGCAGCGAAGCAATCCGCATCCCCGAAGCGAACCGATTGACCGTACAAGGGGAACGGATTGCCGCAGTCGCTTCGCTCCTTCGCAATGACAGTTTGTTTTTACGCACATGCGCCGCCGGAAACGGCATTGTGCCGAACGGACGGGCGGTCATGCCCGCCCCTGCAAACGGCAATGTACCGGCATATTGCCGCACACGGGACGATGTGGGCATCGTCCCCTACGTAAAACGCGTCGGCACCGCCGTGTAGGGAACGCATACATGCGTTCCGCCGAACAATCCTGCGGGAAACGGTTGCCGTCGTTCCGCTTCTGCGCATTCCCGGCGGTATGTAGGGGCGGGCGGGGACCCCCGACAGAGACGATGTCTCTGCAAAAACGAAAACCAATCGAAGGCAAAGCCTTTTGACCGGCAGGCCAAAACCAATCCGTACCCCTCGCGCCGGTAAATCTACGCGCTCCCGAAGAACGGATTGCTTCGCTGTGCGCGCAACGACACCGTCTTTATGTTTCGTGCATCACTGCAACCAACAATTCAAGGAGGTATAAACATGTTCAAAATCATTCTCAAGCAGATCGTCGCCTTTTTGCTGACCTTGCCCATGACGTTCGCACCGCTGTTCGGTGTGATCCGTCAGGGCGGAAAAGCCGCATTCTTTGAAAACTGGTCGGCGAACGATCCGTTCACTGCCGACTATGCGGTGCGCCTTGAAAAGGATCCGGACAAGGATTTCGTCGTGCTCAACATCGCCGACATCCAGCTCGACAACGACGAAACGTACAACGAAGTCGGCGAGAAGGCCTATGCGCTCGTCGACCGGCTGGTGCGGGAGACGCAGCCCGATCTGATCACCCTGACGGGCGACAACGGCTCGACCATACTGCCCTATATCGAATTGATCCGGAAAATCGACGCGTACGGCATCCCCTGGGCGCCGGTCATGGGCAATCATGACGGACACGGATTCCCCGGTGAATTCTGGTGCGCGTATAACTTCTACGATGCGCAGAACTGCCTGTTCCGTTTCGGCCCGAAGGATATGGGCTACGGCAACTACGTGATCCACATCTGCGAGGGGGACGAAATCATCCACACGCTGTACATGATGGACACACACGACAACATCATGCAGGACAACTGCAACGGCAAAAAGGACAGCGGCTACGATCATCTGTGGGAGAACCAGATGCAGTGGTACACGTGGGCGGTCAGCGGCACGAACGCGCTTGCCGGACATACGGTCGAGAGCACCGTTTTCTTCCACATCCCGCTTTGCGAATACAACGACGCATGGGATACGGCGACGCAGGACGGCGCGTTCAAGCCGGAGTATGCCGACACATGCTTTGGCGTCAAGCATGAGACAGTCTGCTGTGCGCCGGAGAACAACGGCTTCTTCGCGCTGATGCAGCGACTGGGCAGCACGAAAAACGTGATCTGCGGCCATGACCATGTCAACAGCTACTCCATTCCCTACGAGGGCATCCGCCTGACCTACGGTCTCAAGTGCGGCGAAGGCGCGTACTATGAGGATGGCATCAGCGGCGGCACCACACTGACGATCGGCGCCGACGGTCATGCGGCCGTCGCGCACCACTACGATGCGGCGTGACAATATAAATACATAACAGAACCCCGGCAGATTGTTCGATCCGTCGGGGATTTTTCTGCGATGCGGGAGGGTTCAGAGAATATACGATCTTCACGGTTTTTTGTGGGATAAGGAACGTCCCCTTGTTTGTCATTGCGAGCGCCTTTATGGCGCGCGGCAATCCGTTCTCCTTCTTGTTCATTTATGCACTGCCGGGGTTACGGATCGCCGCGTCGCTTCGCTCCTCGCGATGACACCGCTCTTTACCGACATCT
>JAFSYM010000066.1 GCA_017450005.1 Clostridia bacterium | reverse complement strand
GAACCTGAGCCTCGCGGTCACGTCCGCCGCGGCCCTCGGCTATATTGAATACAAAACGGATATCCTCCGCCTTCAGTTTTTCGGGAAGATCGCGTCCGGCCTCTATGACCGTCACATCAAGCCCGCTCTTTCTCAGGGAAGTAGCTATCGCCTCCACTGTTTCGGGGCTGTCAAATTCAGCCTCTTCGTCTATTACGCCAGTGCCGTCACCATGATCTATGTTGGCGACAAGAGCCGTTTTTCCCTCAAAAGAAACAGCCATTTTCGTACACCTTTCTATCAGAGTCTGTGACCAGAATGATTATACTTTTTGGGAGTATAAAAAGCAATAGATTATGGGTAATAGATAATATCAAAAAGTGCAGTCAAAAGTGCAGTCAAAACTCTTTCAAACCCAGTTTTGTTGAAACAGAGAATTGAAAAAAGCCCCTAAATCAGGGGCTTTTTTGGCCTCCCCGGCGGGATTCGAACCCACGGCCTTCCGCTTAGGAGCATACGGAATGTACGAAATAGCGAATGCAAATAAGTATATATAGCTAAAAAGTACCATGAATTAAGGTTTTTTCCACAAAGCGGATGTGACAATAAGTATATATAATTCGGTGATTTCTAATAAAAATGTGGTAAAAATGTTGTACCTTTGGCTTTTCGACACTTTTGCCATTTGATGGGTAAGTTTCTTAGCTGATGCATATCGTGTGTCACCGCACATTTCTTTTTTGGGGCACGGTAATTGCACAATCCTAAAGGCAAAGCTGCTTTATGGGGGTAACGGGTTTGTCACATGAAACGCAAATGACCCCATCATTACCTTAGACAAACCAATGTTTGAGCCGGAAAATGCCGATTCTCCTATAATTGTGATGAAGCAACAACTTATGCTGTCCTGTACAAAGGTTATGCTGTTTACATGGATTTTTCTTTGCAATGATATATGATACAAAGTGAAAGCATGCATGTTCTGCTTGTTAATGGAACGATCATGCAGACTTTCAATCATCATACGGAAAGGAAACCAGTGGCACTATGAAAAGGATGAAAAAATGGATAGGCTTGCTTCTCGCTCTTTGCGTCTTGACAACAGCATGGGCAGCTTCGCCTGTCGCTTTTGCAGAAGGCAATGACGGCGCGGATCATACGCATCAATGGGAGGAAGGCGTTTGTACAGTTTGCGGGCAGCGATGTGCCCACATATGGGAAAACGGAGTCTGTTCCGTTTGCGGATTACCGCTGTGGGTAAACGGCATCTGCCGGGACTGCGGTGAAGAACACTCTCACACATTCATCAGTGCCGACGATCCGTGCACGATCTGCGGCTATGTATGCCCGCATGTTTCCCACGACCGCTATACGCTGAAATGCGATAAATGCGGCTACGTTGTCAACCATGAATTCGGTGAAGACGGCGTTTGTGTAAAGTGCAGCTATGCAACAAATGTCTATCAATACGGTTCCGTAGACAATTTATATGTCAAGGATTGCGCAGAAAAGGGAAAAGTCGTGCAACTGGAGTACAAGTGCATCGCGCTTGCCGGAAAGCAGACAGGTTCGGAAATCACAAAAAAACTGAACGTTTATCTTCCTTACGGTTACACGGAAGAAAAGCAGTATAACGTGTACTACTATCTGCACGGCGCATTCGGCACGATCAACGACATCATCCGCCCGAACGAAGTGACAGACACAGAAAAATTCCTGAACAATATTATTGCCGAAAAGGTCTGCGATCCGTTTATTCTCGTCTGCCCGACGTGGTTTGACAGCGATGTGACCGCCGGTGATTTGGAAGGAACACTGCAGGAGAACTTTAACATTCAGCTCCGCGATAGCATTATTCCGGCCGTGGAGAGCACTTATTCCACGTATCTCGATTGCGATGGTAAAATTGAGAACGTAACGCCCAAAAAGATTGCTGCCTCCAGGGATCATCGCGCGATCGGCGGTTTTTCCGGCGGTGCTACGGTAACGGCTATGATGGCCGTATACGGCATTGATATGTTCTCTTATTTCGGCGTCAATTCCAATTCGTGGGATCCGGATTTACTGACGCAGGGTGTCAATCTGGAAGCGAACAAGAACTATGATATCAAATACTACATGAATACGCTCGGCACAGAGGAAGGTCCTGACCGTGAAGTCTGGGTGGATATGTACAAGCAGATCGAAGCAAAGGGAGCACCCAAGCTTGTAGACGGTACGAATATGACATTTGTCCGTTGGATCGGGCTGGATCATGACATTGTTAACATCCGCACGTCACTCTATAACGCCTTGGCTGTGCATTTCTTTAAGGTTGCGTCCGATGATGTTGACTACGCATCGGCAAAGGGCTTTACCGGGGAATTGACAACATCCGTAAAAGATCAGTATGGTGATTTGGATTTCACCTTCACGCTGGAAGCGGATGGCACGATCCAAATGCATTGCAGCGCTTATGGCGGATTCATTTCCTACGATGACAAAGGCACATATATCATCCAGGAGGACGGAACAATTCTGGCGACCTTTACGGAATTCACAGAATCGATGCAGCATTCCGTCACGGAGCACAACGACAGTTTCGTCATCGAAAAGGGCGGTGCGCTTTGGGTCATTCACTATACTCGGGAAATGCAGGGCATGGATAAGGTCGACGCAACCGGCGAACTGACACCCGTGCAATAAGCGGAACCATTTATGATGCACAATCATCAGAACCTGCATGAAAAACGTACAGAGCCGATTCTTCTGTAATAGTGAATCGACTCTGTACATTCCAATATAAACTGAATGTTATGAGACCGTCCATGGTTACTGTCGCATGAATGCGAACACAGCAAAAAATTAATGAGGATTAAAATGAAAAGGATTCTTTGCATTTGTCTATGCCTGATGTGCCTGCTGTCCGGCTTTATTGCCTGTAAAGCAGAGCCGGAGCCGGTCGATCCAACCAACTGTAAACACGAGCGTCATGATCCGGAAACGACACGCTGTCTCGTCTGCAATAAGCGTATCGATCATCACTATGAGGGCGATACGTGTACGCTCTGCGGCAAAAAAACAGAGTTCCTTTGGGACTGCATCAAGAAAAACGCCGAATTGATGGACATTCTGAAAAGCGGCGGACATGAGAACAAGGGCACCGTCGAACGCATGACCTATGAGACCTTCGCCTACAACATCCAATCCCTGACCGGCGAGGAAAAGATGATCGAAAAGGAAGTGTTCGTCTATTTGCCCTACGGTTACGATTCCGCAAAGAACTATAACGTACTGTTCCTGCTGCACGGCTCAACCGATCAGGCGGGCTACTGGCTCGCGCAGGAGCCGTATCATGCGGAGGATTCGACCTATGTATCCACCGGCAACTACACCAAGGAGATGCTGGACTACCTGATCGGCACCGGAAAAGCCGAGCCGTGCATCGTCGTCACGCCGTCGCTGTACAACGATCACGACAATTATAAGGAAGAAAACAAATATGTCGCCGCGAACTTCGGACATGAGCTGACCGAGTACCTGCTGCCCGCCGTGGTGGAGCGCTATTCGACCTATGCCAAAACGACGGACGAGGTGATCGCGCAGCGTGAGCACTTTGCCTACGCAGGCCTGTCGCTCGGCAGCATGACGAGCTTTGCCTCGATCATGACGTATTGCTTGCCGTACTTTGCCTATATCGGCTCGTTCAGCGGTCCGGCGACGGACGCAGACGCGGTGATCGAAGCGCTGAACGGTCCCGAAAAGGACTATGCGATCGCCTATTGGTACTGCGCGATCGGCGATCAGGACAAGACCGGCGGTGATTTTTACGGTGACGTGCATAAAACCTATAAGAAGCTCGTCGCGGGCGTGGATCGGCTGATCGACGGGCAGAACTGCGATATGGTCGATGTTTACGGCGCGAACCACACCTACGAATGCTGGCTGACCTGCCTTTATAACGCGCTGCCGAAGTTCTTTCGGTAAGTAAGGATGATCTGTATGAAGAAGCGGATAACCGTAAAATGCATCGGTCTGCTGTTTGTGCTGCTGCTTTTGACAGCGTGCGCGCCGAAACAGACCGCCGTGCCGGTCCCCGCGGAAACGCCTGCGCCGACGCCGGTGATTGCGCTGATTTCCGAGCATGACGGCGGCGTGATCCGGCTGAACGACGAGGTCATCACGACCTACTGGGAGACGGACTTTGCAGACAGCCTCGATTATCTGAAAGAGAACTGCTTCAAATCCACCTATGAAGCGCACGATGGTCAGGATTTGCAACTGCACTGGTCCGGCGGCACCGCACCGTATACGGTCGAATATGCCATGGACCCGGATTTTCAAACGTCTGTCTCCCTAACGACCGAACGCGACCGCATCCGTCCGGGCGATCTGTACCCGCATACCGCCTACTGGTATCGCGTGACGGACGCGGAAGGCAATACGTCTGCTGAGGGGTCGTTTGTCAGCGGCGACGGGCCGCGCATCATTCTGGCGCGGGAGCGCGTGGATTCGTCGGGCGTGAAAAATGTGCGCGATCTCGGCGGTTATGCGGCGGCCGACGGTAAAACCGTGAAGTACGGCATGCTGTACCGTGGCGGTATGTTTCTGTATCCGAACGGAACTGCCAATAAAACGCATCGGCTCACGGACTATGGCCGCGCTGTGATCGGCCGGTGGGGGCTGAAAACGGAAATCGACTTAAGGGACGATTCCGATTTCGGCGGGCAGACCGAAGCCGCATTTGAAAACTGCGCCTATCTGCGCGTGACCT
>JAFSYM010000065.1 GCA_017450005.1 Clostridia bacterium | reverse complement strand
TTCCATGGCTCTCGTCTATCTTCGACTTCGCTAAAATATTTTGCTATCATGTTTTTCACCTTTTTTATTTTATGATAGCAGATTATTCCTCGCCTGTAAAGCCCCCTGACTTTACATCGCTTTTTTCATGCGTGAGCCGTGGGCTTTTCATGATATGTACACTCATCTGCATTCGTTTTTTCTTTTTTCTGAACCGGAACATTTCGGCGTATCGTGCGCCGTTTGTTCCGTAAAATTGACAAGCGCCGGATTGTGTGCTACAATAGTCAAAATTATAATGGATAATGGTTTATTATGTTTTCTGAAAGGATGTGAAAGATATGCCTTTTTCCGATTTAGGCGTACTGCTGGGCGACGTCTCGCTGGCAGAGATCTACCACTACACCAAAAACCCTATGAAAGCGCAGAACGCAACGCTGCGTAAGATCCTGCGCCGCAGCCGCACGAGCGAGCTGGGCAAAAAGTATGACTTCGCCGGCATCCGCACCATCGACGATTTCCGCGCAAAAGTGCCGCTGTCGCGCTATGAGGACTACGAACCGTATGTCGAGCGCATGATGCACGGCGAAAAGAACCTGATGTACACCGGCATGAACGTGCGCTACTGCTCGTCCTCCGGCAGTGTCGGCAAACCGAAGGTGCTGCCCAAGGGCGTCAACGATCTGTGGAAAATGCAGTGCATCGGCTTCTCCTGCTCTGTGGCGACCGCTGCGCATTACCTGCGCAAAAAAGGCATCCGTCTGCCCGAGCAGATGGGTCCGCTGGTGCTGGTGCTGACCGGCCACCCGGCCGAAGACGGCAAAAAAACCAACGGCGCCGGTCAGGTGCCGCTGGATTACCTCAAGGCGATCATCCCGACCTTCTGCACCTCGCCCGTTTCGCTGATGTATCCCGAACACGAGGAGCTGCTCGACACGGCGTATTTACAGCTTCGCTTCGCGCTTGAAAACCGCAAGGTCAGCTACCTCGGTTCCATCGTCATCACGCTGCTGACGACCATGTTCGAGTACCTGGAGGACAACTGGGAGGCGCTGTGCGACGACATCGAACGCGGCATCATCGGCCCGTCCGTGCGCATCACGCCGGAGCTTCGCCGCGAATACAGCAAAAAGTTCAAGCCCAATCCCGTCCGCGCCGAGGAGCTGCGCCGGGAATTCCGCAAGGGCTTCGACGATCCGATCGCGCCGCGCATCTGGCCGCGCCTGACGTGGGCATACGGCATGGTCGGTTCCACGCTGCAGGTCTATGTCGACAAGCTGCGCCGCTACATCGGCCCGGACGTGCCGCTGCACAACATGGGCTATGCCGCCGCCGAGGGCTTCTTCGCCATGCCGACGGAGCTGGACGTCAACGACTATGTTCTGCTGCCGCACTGTATCTTTTTCGAGTTCATCCCTGTCGGCGACGACGAAGAAGATGAGGAAGAGAATCCGAAGACGCTGCTGATCGACGAGCTGGAAATCGGCAAAAAATATGAAGTCGTCGTCACAAACTTCTCCGGTCTGTACCGCTACCGCATGGCGGACGTGGTGCAGGTGACGCGCATGTACAACAACACGCCGCAGGTCGAATTGCTGTACCGGCGCAATCTGAGCATGAATGTGGCCAACGAAAAAACAACCACAGAAATGGTGGACGCCGCCGCGCAGAGAACCGCCGCGAAGTTCGGCACGGATCTGGTCGGCTACAGCTTTTATCCCGACTTCTCGACCAAGCCGCCGCGTTACTGCATGCTGGCCGAAGCCAAAGAACCCGTGGACGAGGAAACGCGCCAGAAAATGATCGACGAGCTGGACGAGCAGTTCAAGGGCATCAATGAAAAATACTTCAAGTACCGCCGCTGGGGTATGCTGAACCGGCCGGAAATCCTGCTTCTCGCCCCCGGCACGTACAACGATTACCGCGAATCTCTGCGCAATAAAGGCGTTGTCCTCAACCAGATTAAACCCGTGACGGTCATCAATACACCGGAGCGCCGCGACTTCTTCCTCGGTCATTCCGTCACGCCGTCTTCCACGATTGATCTGTGGCGCTCGGAGAAGGAGCAAAACGCATGAAACGTTTGATTGCACTGCTGCTGTGCCTGACGCTGCTGCTCGGCAGCGTCGGCGTTTGGGCATATGCCGCCGAGGCAGAGGGCACCGATCTGCCGACCGTCTATGTCGTCGGCACAGGCACCGGTCTTATCGCCCCGAACCCGGACGGCTCTGTACGGCGCGTCTATCCGATCCCGCTGCCGGACGGTTTTATCGAAACGACTGTCAAAGAAAATCTGGATGTATTCAAGCGCGCATTCTTTACCCAGCAGTGGGATGAATTCTGCGTCGTGCTGCACGACGTTTTCACCCCTCTGTTTGATGAAATCCGTCTGGACGAAAACGGCGAAGCGCCGAACGGCAGTTACAGCGATGTTTCCTGGAGCCGCGCTACGCTCGACGGCAGCAAAGTCGGCGGAAAATACCCAACCTCGCGCTATATGTTCTACTACGACTGGCGCATGGACCCCTACAAAACAGCGGAGATCCTGCACGGCTATATCGAGGATATTCTCGCCGTGACGGGCGAGACGCAGGTCAATCTGGTCGGGCGGTGCCTGGGCGCGTGCATCACCGCTGCGTATATGGAAAAATACGACGGCGAGCACGTCAAAAACTATTTGCTCTATGCCGGCGCACTGTACGGCGCAACGCAGTGCAGCAAAGCCTTCTGCGGTGAGCTGTATCTGGAAAGCGGCGGCATCGAGCGGTATGTGTACGATCTGGAACTGTTCACCGATGAAGTGCTGCGCGATCTGCTGCAGTCGTTTGTAACGCTGCTGCGCAAGACCGGCGGTCTCGACATCGCGGCGTGGGCGGTCAACAACGTCTACCGCCAGATCGTGTACAAGGTCATCCCGCCGGTTGTGGGCGAGACCTACGGCACCTTCCCCGGTTACTGGAGCATGGTCGCCGACCGTGACTACGAAAAAGCCAAGTCCATCGTCTTCCACGACAAGAACCCGGATGAGTGGGCAAACTTCCTGCGCATCATCGACAACTATCACTATAACGTGCAGGTCAAAACGCCCGAACTGTTCGCGCACTACCGCGATATGGGGATTGGTCTTGCGAACATCGTCAAGTACGGATACCAGACCATTCCCGTCACGCGCAATTCCGATATGCTCTCGGACAGCATGTGCTGCGTAGAGGATGCGTCCCTCGGCGCGACCACCGCGACCATCACCGGCGCACTGAAAAAGTCGTATCTCAAAACGGCGGATGCAAAGTACATCTCGCCCGACAAACAGATCGACGCGTCGACCTGCCTGCTGCCGGAGCGCACGTGGTTTATCAAGAATCTGGAGCATACCAACTTCCCGGCATGCGTGGAACGGCTGTTTGACTATATCCTGAACGACGCAGGCCATACGGTACGCAGCAGTGAAACGTATCCGCAGTTCCTGGTATATAACGAGGAAACGCAAACGCTTGCGCCGCAAACGCAAGACAACTGCGACACAACCGCGCGCTACCGCCATACCTTCTTTGAGGCGCTGCGCCGATTCGTCAAAGCGTTGTACACATTCATCCGCAGATTGATTGAAAGCAAGAGGGCTGCCGCATGAGAAAAAACAGATGGGTATGCGCGCTGCTTTGCGCCGCGCTTGCACTGGCATTCAGCGCCTGCGGCAAAGCTGACACGCCCGTAACGACAACCGCCGCCGAAACGGAAAGCACGGCCGAAACCACTGCCGCCGTACCGACAGACGCCGAAAGCGAACCTGCCGCGACTGCGGCCGAAGAAGAAACCGAAGCGGTCTCCGCTGCCGAATCGACTGAGGCCGGCGAGACGGAAACCGAAACCACCGCCGTTTCGCTCGAAACGGGATTGGAAAGCACGGACGTCGCGCAGGTGCTGGCATTTTACAAGCTGGCCGCCGCGAAAAACGACGTCAAGCAGTACACAAAAACGCTGGATCTCATTTCGCTCGACGGCGGCGAAGGCAAGGTCGGCTCCTATGTTTCCGTCTTTGAGCCGATCGCAAAAAAAGCGATTGCCAAAAACTCCACGACCGGCGAACCGCTGCCCGGCAAATATCAGACGATCCGTCCCGAAGATTGGCAGTCCGCAACCGCAACCACGGACGGCAAAACCACAACCATCCGCGTGCAGGTCGCCCCGCAGACCGACGGCGCGAACGGGCGTGAATTCGACGGTCCCGTCGGCCGCTCGATGACAGTGCTCAACGGCGTACAAATGGCTGTGGACGAAATGCCCGGTGTATCGGCGGACTTTGCGAACGGACAGGTTTCCGTCGCCTACCTGAACCCGACGATCACGGTCAGGATCGACAACAGCACCGGCAAGTTTGTGCCCGGCACGTGCAAGTGGACGTACCGCGTGCATCCACTGCTGTCCTCGCTCGACGCCAAAGTGCTGGCGTTCAACGTGCATCTGCAAAACGCAGAAGGCTATATCGACTACACCATGAGCTATTGATTCCCATAAAATACGCAAACAGGCGCTCGGTCAAAAACCGAACGCCTGTTTTTTCGATCTTCACGGTTTTTTGTGGGATATCGTTTTTGCCTTGATTCTGATTGTGTGCGCCTTTATGGCGCACGGCAAAAATTGTTTTACTGAAAACTCAAAACGCTATTGTTGTCATGAACGTTGACCGAAATAGGCCAAGTAAAGGCTCCCTTGTGTAAAGGGAGCTGT
>JAFSYM010000064.1 GCA_017450005.1 Clostridia bacterium | reverse complement strand
ATCCCATATTGAATGCCTCCCTTTATTTTGTAGTTTGTGCAGTTGGCAGACCGCACTTCTATTCTATAAAGGGATTCTTTTTTGTTCAACTATTTAATTCTTACCGAACCACGCGTCAAACGCGTGGTTTTGGTATACAACGAAAACAACTCCCATGCCGGCGCAGTGCCGAAAGCATGGGAGTTGTTTTTATTCAGAGTATTCAGTTTTTGAAGCTGTGTATCGGTGCGGGGATGCGGCCGCCGCGGTGAATGAAGTCCGCGCACGAAACAGAGCGCACCGGCATGATCGGCGCATAGCCCAGAAGGCCGCCGAACTGCACCGTCTCGCCCACGCCCTTGCCCGCAACGGGGATGATGCGCACCGCCGTCGTCTTGGCGTTGACCATGCCGATCGCCGCCTCGTCCGCGATGATACCGGAGATCGTCTCCGCCGTCGTGTCGCCGGGAATGGCGATCATATCGAGACCGACCGAGCACACGCACGTCATCGCTTCGAGCTTTTCAATCGTCAGGTGACCGGCTTCGACCGCGTCGATCATACCCTGATCCTCGCTGACCGGGATGAACGCGCCGGAAAGCCCGCCGACATAGGATGAGGCCATCACGCCGCCTTTTTTGACCTGGTCGTTGAGCATCGCCAGCGCAGCCGTCGTGCCGGGGCCGCCCACGCTCTCCAGACCCATTTCCATCAGTATCTCCGCCACGCTGTCGCCGACAGCCGGCGTCGGCGCGAGCGACAGGTCGACAATGCCGAACGGGATGTTCAGCCGCTTTGCCGCCTCTCTGGCGACAAGCTGACCGACGCGCGTGACCTTAAACGCCGTCTTTTTGATTGTCTCGCAAAGCACCTCAAACGACGCGCCGCGCACTTTTTCAAGCGCCGTTTTGACCACGCCCGGGCCGCTGACGCCGACGTTGACGACCGCGTCGCCCTCGGACACGCCGTGGAACGCACCCGCCATGAAGGGGTTGTCGTCCGGCGCGTTGCACAGCACGACGAGCTTCGCGCAGCCGAGCGAATCGCGGTCGGCCGTTCTGGCCGCCGCCTCGCGGATAATTTCGCCCATCATGCGCACGCCGTCCATGTCGATACCCGTCTTGGTCGAGCCGACGTTGACGCTCGAACACACGCGCTCGGTCACGGCCAGCGCCTCCGGGATCGAGCGCATCAGGTTCCGATCCGCTTCGGTCATGCCCTTGGAAATAACGGCGGAGTAGCCGCCGATAAAGTTGACGCCCAGTGTCTCGGCCGCACGGTCAAGCGTTTTGGCAATCGTGACGAAATCCGCCGGCGACTTGCATGCGCAGCCGCCGACCATTGCAATCGGCGTGACGGAAATGCGCTTGTTGACAATCGGGATACCGTACAGCTTTTCGATCTCCTCGCCCACATGCACGAGGTCGCCCGCCACGCGCGTGAGCTTTGTGTAGATGTTTTCATTCAGCCGCGCAAGATCGCTGTCGCAGCAGTCGAGCAGACTGATACCCAGCGTGATTGTGCGCACGTCCAGATTCTCCTTGAGAATCATATCGTTGGTTTCGAGAACTTCTCTGTGATCGATCATATTCCAATCCTCTCAGATTCTATGCATTTGCTGAAAGATCTCTTCACTCTGGCAGTGTACGATAACGCCCTTCTCCTCGCCCACGGCGCGCAGCGCGTCCGACAGTGTGGAAAAATCCTGTGCGCTCTCGCTCAGATCTGCCACCATCATCATGTTGAACCAGCCGTCCACGATGGTCTGGGAGATGTCGAGAATGTTGATATGCTGCCCGGAAAGATATGTACAGATCGCGGCGATGATGCCGACTGTGTCCTTGCCGACGACGGTGATGATTGCTTTTTTCATGATTTTTCCCTCCGATTACTTGAGTGTCACGATCGTCACGCCGTCCTCGCCTTCCCCGTACATACCGGGGCGGCTGGTCTTGACGTGAGGCGATTTTTTGAGATATTGCCGCACGGCCGTGCGCAGCGCGCCGGTGCCCTTGCCGTGCACCACGGTAAAGTCCGTCACGCCGGAACGGATTGCCTGGTCGATGAAAAGATCGAGCGTCTGAATGCACTCGTCCACCATCAGCCCGCGCAGATCAATGCGCGTCTCGGCGGCAAGATGCAGCTCATGCGGCTGTCCGGACGACGGAACGCGGCGTTTTTTGCCGCTCTCGTCCGGCTTTTTCGGCTCGGTCACAAGCCGCAGCTCCGACAGACGCACGCGCATTTTCGCCGTGCCCGCCATAACCTCCACATTGCCGTTTTTGTCCGGCGGCGTCTGTACCGTGGCCTGCCTGCCGATGGACGCAATCAGCACGGTATCGCCCGCCTGCAGCGGACGCGGCAGCGCATACGGCTCGTCCTCGTCCATGCTGCTGACAACCGGATCGGCCGCCTCGTCGATTGCGTCCAGACCGCGCCGCACGGTACGCCGCGCCCGCCGCGCCAGTTCTGCGGCGTCCTGCGTCTTGTCACGCTCCTTGCGCAGTTTTTCCAGCTCCATGAGCAGCGCGTTTGCCTCGCGCCGCGCCTGCTCGGTGATGCGCATCGCCTGTTCACGCGCTTTTTCCAGCTCGCGCTCACGCATGGCCAGCGCTTCCTCGCGTATCCGTCTGGCCTCCTCGCGCACAGCGTCCGCCTCGCGGGAGATTGACGCGGCGTTTTCGCGCTCCTTCTCCATGTTCAGCCGGCTCAGCTCGAGCTGGTCAACCACGTCCTCAAACCGGATGCTCGAATCGTCGACCAATGTGCGCGCACGGTCAACCACTTCCGTCGGCATGCCCAGCCGCTCGGAAATTGCAAACGCGTTCGACCGTCCCGGTACGCCGATGAGCAGACGGTACGTCGGCCGCAGCGTCTGTACGTCGAATTCACAGCAGGCGTTTTCCACGCCCGGCGTCTGCAGGGCATATGCTTTCAATTCCGCATAGTGCGTTGTGGCGGCGATATGCGCGCCGCTTGCGGCCAGGCGTTCGAGCACAGCCATCGCCAGTGCGGCGCCCTCCACGGGATCGGTACCGGCGCCCAGCTCGTCGATGAGCACCAGACTGCGCTCGTCCGCGCGCTGTAAGATATCAATGATATTTGTCATGTGCGCCGAGAAAGTCGACAGCGACTGCTCGATCGACTGCTCGTCGCCGATGTCGGCCAGCACTTCGTTGAATACGGAAATGCGGCTCTGGTCGCGCACCGGCAGCATCAGCCCGCACATCGCCATCAGCGACAGCAGACCCAGCGTCTTGATCGACACGGTTTTGCCGCCCGTGTTGGGGCCGGTGATGACCAGCGTGTTGAACCCATCGCCCAGACGGATGTCCACCGGCACGACCTTTTTGGGGTCGATCAGCGGATGCCGCGCGGCACGCAGGTCGATGATCCCCGCGTCGTTGATTTCCGGCGCGCCGGCCTTCATACCGTAGGCCATCTGCGCCTTGGCAAAAATCAGATTCAGCTCCACGGCCGCTTCGTAGCTTTGCTGTATCGAGTTGCAGAAATTGCCTGCCTCGACCGAGAGCGCACAGAGGATGCGGTCGATTTCGTCCCGCTCGTCGCTCTGCAGCACCTTGATCTCGTTGTTGGCGGTGACCACAGCCATCGGCTCGATAAACACCGTCGCGCCGCTGGCGGAGGTGTCGTGCACGAGACCGGGCACGTCGGCGCGGTGCTCGGCCTTGACCGGCACCACATAGCGTCCGCCGCGCATGGTCACGATGTTTTCCTGCAGGTATTTCGAGTAGGCGGACGAGCGCGTCATTTTTTCAAGCTGCTCGCGGATGCGCGATTCCTGCACGCGGATCTTACGGCGGATTGCCGCCAGCTCCGGCGAAGCGTTGTCCGACATTTCCTCCTCGGAGAGAATCGCCGTCGTGATCGCGTCTTCCAGATACTTGTTCGGCGTGAGCGCACCGAACAGGGAATCGAGCACCGATTCGACGCCGGCGTTGCCGTCGCGCCACTGGGCAAGACCGCGGATCGCGCGCAGCGTTCCGGCAATGTCCAGAAGCTCGCGCATATTGAGCACACTGCCCGCATCCGCGCGGCGCAGCGCGTTATGTACGTTTTTCAGTCCCCCGAAGGACGGCCCGCCGAAACGGGCAAGCAGCGTGTGCGCATCCTGCGTCTGCCGCATGAGCGCACGCGCCAGATGCACGTCTGTCTCCGGCTGCAGCGCAAGCGCCGCTTCCTTGGCGTCGGGACAGGCGCAGTATTCCGCCAGACGCGCGAGTACCTTGTCCAGTTCGAGCGAGAGATGATGCTTATTCATAAAACCACCTCACTGTGCCTTGATTTGTTTGTAAAACTGCAATGTCTTGAATGTATGATTCAGATGCGTGTGCATGTAGCCTTCGGTGAGATTGGCCAGTTTGTGCAGTCCCGCATCCGAAAGGGTAAAAGAAAAAACTTTTTTGGGTTCGGCAAAGCAGATGTGACGCATGGCAGCCAGCACGCCGCTGGTCAGGGGTTCGCCGTGGTCGGCGCAGTCCGCGCACAGCAGACAGCCCTCGCGCCGGTCAAAAAACATCCGCTCGTCCGTATATGCGCCGCACTGTGCGCAGCCGACAAGATCGGGCATATAGCCGGAAATGCTCATCAGCCGAAGCTCGAGCACCGCCTTGAGAAACGGCTGCGGCCGCTTGCCGGACGTGAGCAGATACAGCGCATTGAGCAGCAGGGAAAGATACGCCTCGGCCGGCATTTCCTCCGGCGCGAGCAGCCCGGTCAGCTCGCAGAAATACTGCGCGAGCGCCAGACGCTCCACGTCCTCGCGCAGCTTGTAAAACACCTCGCGCGCACGCGCCTCGGTCACCACAAAGGCGTCCTTGCCGCGGCTGATTGTAAAATCCGCATAGGCGAACAGCTGCGTGCCGCTCTGCTTTTCACTTTTGAGCGACTTGGCGCCGCGCGCAAACGCGTGCAGCACGCCGTAGTCGCGGGTCAGGAGCGTAACGAAGCGGTCACTCTCCCCCGTCCCCTTTTCGCGAATCACCACGCCGTCCGTCTTCAGCAGCATTTTGTCCCTCCGTGGGCGTCAGTTCCTGCGCCGACTCCGCAAGCAGAAGCGCGCGGTAGCGCAGGTAGTCGGCAATCTTCCCGCTTCTCAAAAATTCTTCCCATTGTTTCTCGCTGTCCATCGGATCCCTCCACAGTATCTATACGATTACTGTGTCCGATCCGTGCGCAGTTATGAGTCGGGTTTCAATAAAACAAAGAAAAGTCCGTAAAGACCCAGCGCTGCCCGACGCGCTGATAGTGGTAGAGCAAGTCCTCGCTGCCGTTTACGTGCCGGTATTCGTCGGCGTCGGCGTCATATTCGAGCGTCTCGACCGTCACACGGCAGAGAATGGCGCTGCTGTTCTGCACTTCGACCGAGAGCGTGTACGCGCCGCGCGACATATCCACCCCGCGGGCAAAGTCGAGCGCGTACAGCGATCCGTTCACGTCGATATACGGCGGCGTTTCGCTGTCCTCGCGCAGCAGCGCGTCGCCCGTCGCCGTGTCGAACAGATCGTACACCAGCGTGCGCAGCGCATCGTATGACGGCACGGCGTCGCTGACGACGCGGTTGTACGTCTCGCCGCCGTATTCGACCGTGTCGGCCGAGTCGCTGTCGAGCGAACACAGGTCGAACCAGCCGTAGACCTCGACAGCCTTGTCAAAGGCGTTGCGCACCGCCGCTTCGTCCGGCACAGGCAGAACTTCCTGTGTCGTCTGCAATTCCGGTTCGGTCGTATCCGCGAACCGGTCGGGCAAAGAAATGTCCCCGCATCCCGCGCAGAGAAGAACTAGAACGGCGATCAGAATCGCGGAAAGATGTTTTTTCATAGCTTTCTCCCGTTACACTTCATCGTATCAAATAACCTTTAAAGAACTGCTCGGTAAAATGAATCTTTTGCAGTATTTCCGCATCGGCATAGTTTTTGCCGTCCAAAGAAACAATCCATTTGTCTTCCACGTCATCCGTCCGATGCCAGACGGCAATGACAACGCCTTCAAATCGTTCAAGCGGTTCATCCGTTCCGAGCACATACACATCCTGCGGTTCTCCGTCCGCGGCAAAATACTCTTTCACGTACCCGTAGTTGACGGTGTATCGCGTGTCGGGAAACCGGGGATGGCGGCTGCCGATCGGACGGTCAATGACGCCCTTGACCGTTTGTCCTATCATGCGCGGCAACATATTCTTTCCCCCGATACGTTTTTTCGGCACGCATGTATGCGTGCCCTGCTCTCCGGCGCTCCGGATGCGCGATCTATAAATCAATAATACTCGTCAGATTCCCATTTTGCAGGGTTCTCATCAATGTATGTCCATACCGCCTCATAATCGCGTTGATTCCGAATAATATGGTCGTAGTATCGCTTTTGCCATACTTCATTCTTCGGATCAAGCGAATGTATCGCACGGGTAACGGCCGCCTTATAATTACCGATAACGGTTCCCAGTGTAGGGCACGCATACATGCGTGCCTCTTTTTCGTGCCCAAAGACGATAATTGCATGAATATGATTCGGCATAATCACATACTTATCTATTCGCACAAAAGGGAAAACACGATCAATCGTGCACAAACACTGTTGCGCAATCATACCGAAATCTGTCAAATGATCGCCCATTCCAGACAAACAGCGTTTATTCTGCGTACAGATCGTCACATAATAATAATTGTCTTTTGAATAATCATAATCCGGTAATCGAATACGCTTACGATTCGGCAGCTCGTTCATTTTCTTTGTCTCTTACATCTCCATGAAACTTGGTTTTCGCTTCATCTCGGCACGCATGTATGCGTGCCCTACACTTGCGGAGGCTTTTCGGCACGCATGTATGCGTGCCCTACTCTTGCGGAGGCTTTTCGGCACGCATGTATGCGTGCCCTGCTCCGGCGGTTGCAGCGATTTACGACTCGCTCCTGAATTCCAGGCCGAAGTTGCGGATCAGTCCCTCGCGGTTGCGCCAGTCCTCCTTGACCTTGACCCAGCACTGCAGATTGACGCGGCAGCAGAGAAAGCGCTCCATATCCTCTCTGGCGCGGGTGGAAATGCGCTTGAGCATCGCGCCGCCCTTGCCGATGATGATGCCCTTGTGGCTCTCTTTTTCACAGTAAATGACGGCCTCGATGTCGACAAGGTCGCTGTCCTCACGCTCGCGCATGCGCTCGATGCTCACGGCCGTGCCGTGCGGAATCTCCTTGTCGAGCAGGCGCAGCATTTTTTCCCGCAGAATCTCCGCCACAATCACGCGTTCGGGCTGGTCGGTCAGCGTGTCGTCCGGGAAAAAGTGCACGGAGGGCTGCGCGAGCGACTCCAACTCCTCGCGCAGCGCATCGAAGTTGTCGCCCGTCTTCGCGCTCGCCGGCACGACGGCGGCAAAGTCGTAGCGCTGCGACACATCGAGGATGCGCGCCATAAGCTGCTCCTTGTCCGGGACGGTATCGACCTTGTTGATGCACAGGATCACCGGCATTTTTTCGCGCTTGAAACGCTCGATCAGTTCAAGCTCCTTCTCGCGCAGTTCACCCGTCGGCTCGATCACAAACAGGCACGCGTCCACGTCGCCGATGCTCTCGGACACGGCTCGCACCATATTTTCGCCCAGCTTGGTGCGCGGGCGGTGAAAACCGGGCGTGTCAGTAAAGACAAGCTGCGTCTCGCCCTCGGTCAGAATGCCCGTGATGCGCGTGCGCGTCGTCTGAGGCTTGTCCGAAACAATGGCGATTTTTTCCCCGATCAGCCGGTTCAGTATGGAGGACTTGCCCACGTTGGGACAGCCCACGATCGCAATAAAAGCGGTTTTTGTCATGATTGTTTTCTACCCTTTCCGAATCGGAATATAAACAGGAACGACAGCACAAGCGACACGGCAAGCACAGCGATCCAAACGGGATTGTCCCGGTAGTAGGCGAACAGCGCGCGGAACGCCTGCGGCTGCCAGAGCAGCGCAATACCGACCAGTACCGAAAAGATCGCGCCGATCAGCACCGCACCCGCGGCGGCGTCCTTGGCGGCCTTGCAGTAGTCGTTCTTTTTCTGCTCGACAAGATCGACGACGTTTTCCAAAGCGGTATTGATCATCTCGCCCATCATCACCAGCGCGTTGGCCAGAAACAGCACAGCAAATCCCGTGCGCGAAACTTCAAAGAAATCGTAGATCAGCAGATACCCGTACATGTACGCCGAAACGACCAGATGAATGCGCATATTGCGCTCGGTCCGCAGCGTGCGGAAAATGCCCGCGAAGGCATAGCCGAAGCTCTTGAGTAACGCTTTCATGTCAGCCCTCGTCGTCCATATAGTAACTCGCGCCGCGGCTGAGTCCCAACTGCGCGAGCGCAGTCTCCTCCTTCTCGCGCATGCGCACCATTTCCAGGCCGCCCGCCTCATGATCGTAGCCGAGCAGATGCAGCATGGAATGCACTGTCAGAAAACCGACCTCGCGCTGCAGCGAATGGCCGTACATCTTTGCCTGCTCCACGGCATGCTCCATGGAAATCACAATGTCGCCGAGCATCTGCGCGCCGGTGTCGTTGTTGACATCGTACACGCCGTCGATGCCCAAAGGAAAGGACAGCACGTCCGTGCTCTTGTCTATGTTGCGGTAGTCGCGGTTGAGCGCGCGGATCTGCTCGTCGTCGACGAACGTCACGCTGATCTCCGCCGCGCCTTCAAACTGTTCGCCCGCCAGCACCGCGTGGCAGCAGCGGCGGATGAGCATGCGCACGCCGGTCGGAATTTTGACCGCCTTCTGGTTGTTGGATATAATCACTTTGACCTTGTTGTTGTTCATCTTCTCTTGCGCTCCTCCTCGCTTCTTTCGTATGCCTTGATGATGTCCTGCACCAGCTTGTGTCGCACAACGTCCTTTTCGTTAAAGCGCACCGTTTCGATGCCCTCGATGTGTTTGAGAATGCGGACAGCTTCAACCAGACCGGACTTCTTGCCGTCGGGCAGGTCGATCTGCGTCACGTCGCCCGTGACGACCATCTTGGAATTGAATCCGAGCCGCGTCAGAAACATTTTCATCTGCTCGGCGGTGGTGTTCTGCGCTTCGTCCAGGATGATGAAGCTGTCGTCGAGCGTGCGGCCGCGCATATATGCCAGGGGCGCCACCTCAATGCTGCCGCGCTCGTGCTGCTTCTGAAAATTCTCGGCGCCGAGCATGTCAAACAGCGCGTCATACAGCGGACGCAGATAGGGGTCGACCTTCTGCTGCAGATCGCCGGGCAGAAAGCCCAGCTTCTCGCCCGCCTCGACCGCCGGGCGCGTCAGGATGATGCGGTTGACCTCCTTGGCGCGAAACGCCGTCACGGCCATTGCCACGGCAAGATACGTCTTGCCCGTACCGGCGGGGCCGACGCCGATCGTCACGGTGTTCCGGCGGATCGCCTCAACATATTTCTTTTGTCCGAGCGTTTTCGGTTTGACCGGTTTGCCCTTGGACGTGATGCAGATGCAGCCGCTCGTCAGGCCGCCGAGCTGGTCGTCCTTGCCGTCCTCGACCATCGAGAGCACGTACCGCACGTTCTGCGCGCTGAGCTCCTCGCCCTTGTTGATGAGCATCAGCAGGCCGTTGATCGCGCGAACGGCCTTGTCTACGTCCTCCGGCTCGCCGACGACCTTGAGCTCCGAACCGCGGCTGACCGCGTCGACGCGGAATTTTTCCTGCACCTGGCGGATATTCTCGTCGAAGCTGCCGAAAAGTCCCACCGCCTGCTCCATACGATCGAAACTGATGATCTGTTCAGCCATATCATACACCTCGCTTTAGGCAAACTTTCCAAAATAAAGTAGTATATTTTGTATAGTATATCATACTCCGGTATAAAAATCACGCAATGCTGCAAATCTTTTTTGTAGAATCTTTCACAAAATTTTATAGGCGTTCTTGTGCAATTTGCTGTCTTTGCATTTGGCGGACGATTGTGGTAAACTGAGAGCACAGAATGACAAAGCGACTATTTCATACCAACCACAAGCTACCAGCTATCAAACGACCAAGTACCTGACTATCCAACTATATAAGAGGTGGCTCCATGTTCCACGGAAAAATGAAAGCGCTCACGTTCAGCTACGACGACGGCGTGACGCAGGACCGGCGGCTTCTGCGCATTTTTGAAAAGTACGGCCTGCGCGGCACGTTCAATCTCAACAGCGGTCTGTTCGGTTCGGCGGCGGCATTTTACGACGAAAAGAAAAACCGCACGTTTCCGCATGTGCGCCTGCGCGAAACGGAGATTGCCGAAGTCTACGCCGGCCATGAAGTCGCCGTGCATTCGTGCACGCACCCTGTGCTCAGAAATCTGCCGGACGAGGCAATCATCCGCGAGGTCGAAGACGACCGCAAGGCGCTGTCGGCGCTGGTCGGCTACGACGTGCGCGGCATGGCCTACCCGGCCGGAAGCGGTGCGGGCACGCCGCATGTGACGGAAGTGATCCGCGCCAATACGCCGATCCTGTATGCGCGCACCACTGTGTCGACGCACACGTTCGACCTGCCTGAGGATCCGCTGCTGTGGCACCCGACCGTGCGCCATGCGGAAAAAGATAAGGCGCTCGAGCTGGCCGCGCGGTTTCTCGCGCTCGAGCCCGACACGCCGCAGGTCTTTTATATCTGGGGACACGCGTACGAATTTGAACGCGACGACGACTGGGACTGGTTTGACGCGTTCTGCCGGATGATCAGCGGCAGGAGCGATATTTTCTACGGGACGAACCGGGAAATACTGGAATCGGCAAGATAGACAAATCTTTCATAAACGCATTGACTTTTTTGTCGCTTTCTGCTACAATTTCAAAAGAGTGATTTTGGCGATTGGCTGACACAAATCTCCCGTATCGCCGCATCTTTTCATTATCTTTCCAAAAAAGGAGGAGAATACATGTCCGACTCGCAACAGAAGCCGAAGATTTCGCGTGAAGAAGCGTTGAAATACGTCCACCAGGACAGACGCTATGTCGGCTCCAAGGAAACCGCGGCGTACATCATGTACGACGCGTCACAGAGTCTGAACATCAACAAGTACGAAGAGCGTTTCCGCTGGGACGTCATCAAGATCGACTTCAACTTCATCGCGATCCAGACCTCGATCGCCGGCATCTGGGACGTCATCAACGACACCATCATCGCCACGATCGTCGAAAAGACGCGCACACGCTGGGGCAAGTTCCGCCCGTACATGCTGTTTTTGCAGATCCCGTTGACTGTGCTCGGATTGTGGAAGTGGCTTCTGCCCGCCATCTTCCCGAATACGGCGGCGGACTACCTGCCGAAATGGATCGTCTATTTTGCCATGAGCGTTATCACGGAAACGGCCGACACCTTCAAGGGCATCGCCGCAACCGGCCTGATGGGCACGATAACGCCGCACCCTGTGGAACGATCACGACTGATTGCCAAGGCGCAGCTCGTGTCCTCCCTGTTTGAAAACGCCCCGGTGCTGATCTTCGGCCTTTTGTACGACCTGACGATCAACAACAAGACGCACTGGAACCTGTACCATTTGTTCGCAGGCTTCGGCATACCGCTTTCGCTCTTGAGCGCGGCGTTCGCCATGTTCTTCTTCATCGTCTCGCGCGAACGTGTGGCGCAGTCGATCGAAAAGCCGAGCGTCCTCATGGGACTGAAAGCAATCGTCACCAACAAGCCCATGCTGATCCTTGTGCTGTCGGAATTTCTCGGCAAGTTCAGCGTCGGCACCGGTATTTCCAACTACTTCATCGACGTTCTGGGCGCGTCGAGCTACCAGACGCTCGTCGGTATTCCCGCCTCGCCCGTTTCCTATGCCAGTTATTCGTTTGTCACGCCGATGCGCCGTCGGTTCTCGACCAAGTTCATCTGGATCTTCAGCGATCTGTGGGTGGATTTCTGGTGGCTGGTCGTGTTCGTGGTCGGCACCATCCGCAACAACTATCAGAACAAGTTCATCATGCTGCCGCTTCTGGCGGTGCAGGAAGTCTTCCGTATGCTCGTGTATGCGCCCAGCCATGTGATTATCGAGGAGCTGCGCAACGAGGCAATGGACTACTGCGAATGGAAAAACGGCTACCGCGCAGAGGCCATGACCGGCGTTGCCAAAGAGCTGGTCTCCAAGCTGATGAACACATTCCAGTCCACCATCAACAACGTGGTCATGAAGCGGATCGGCTACATCCAGGGCAATATCGGCAATCAGGCCGACCGCACAAAGTGGTGGATCTTCGCGCTGGCGACCGGCATCCCGGTGATCACGGGTATCATCGGCAACATTCCGAAGTTCTTCTATCCGCTCAACCAGAAAAAGCGCGACGAAATGTATGCGGAGCTGCTGCTGCGGCGTAAGGCGATGGCCGGACGCGTCAGCAATGCAACCGCCGAAGAGCTCGCCGCCATCGGCGATGCGGAACGCGCAGGCGCGTATCTGCAGAACCTCGAAGAGCTCGAGCAGTAAAACAAAACCGAAGCACGACAAACCGGCAAGCGCACCAAACGCTTGCCGGTTTTTTGTTCATCACGGAAAGCCGTGTGTCAGGACAATCGGGACGGGAAACCCGTCCCCTACGCGCGTCAATTGATCGGCATTGCGCCGAACTGGCGGGCGGATGATATCCGCCCCTACGCCGTACCTTCTGCGCGCGCATCTACAATCTACCATCTAATATCTACCGTCTAATTGCATTGCGAGCGCAGCGAAGCAATCCGTACTCCGCTCGTACATACAGACAGAGACCAAAGGGAGCGGATTGCCGCGTCGCCTTCGGCTCCTCGCAATGACAGGTCAGTTTTTGTACATGCGCCGCCGGAAACGGCATATTGTCCGCACACAGGACGATGCGGGCATCATCCACTGCAAAGCGGAATTTGGCGGGGTCTCCGAAAAGGCTTCCCCTTGGGAGAAGAAGGATAGCCTCCCTTGTGTAAAGGGAGGTGGCACGGCGTAAGCCGTGACGGAGGGATTGTCATATCAGACGTCATCTTTTCCATAGCGACAACCCCTCAGTCATGCTGACGCATGACAGCTCCCCTTACACAGGGGAGCCAAAAGAAGCGCGCCAACAACTTCAATCAGATTGCCAAATT
>JAFSYM010000063.1 GCA_017450005.1 Clostridia bacterium | reverse complement strand
TGAGCAGACCTGTAAGCCGGGTTCTGTCGTTGAAGACGGTCATCTTTCTACGCCGTCCGTTGCCGAACGGCTCTCGCCATCCTTCGGGGAACTGCGCCGAGCAAGCGTCTGCCCCTGTCGATGTTGCTCCGGATAGGGTTTACAGGGCCGCACGGTCTCCCGTGCGCCGGTGAGCTCTTACCTCGCCTTTCCACCCTTACCTGAAAAATCAGGCGGTATATCTCTGTTGCACTTTCCCTAAGGTCACCCTCGGCGGCCGTTAGCCGTTATCCTGCTCTGCGGAGCCCGGACTTTCCTCACGCACGGCATGCCGTGCCCGCGACCGTCCAGTCTGCTCATCTTTTCTATTTTATAAGATTTTATACAAGATGTCAAATGCTGCGGAAAAGTTTTTGAAATTGCGCGTATTTTTTTGAAAAAACTGCCGTTTTTCTATTGTACATTTTCGGAAAAAGGAGTAGAATAGTATTTGTATTTTTATAATCAGATGAAAAGGAACGACCACATGATCGTACGCATTCTCCAGCGCGGATTCAATTTCTCGCAGGACGGGCCGGGCAACCGTCTGGTCTATCACCTGCAGGGATGCAATATGCGCTGCCCGTGGTGCTCGAATCCCGAAAGCATGGCAAGGGACGGGTGCATCGTGGCCGACGGCGACGCGGCGGATGCGCTGTGTCCCTTCGGCGCGGTGCACGACGGCATGCCGGATGCGGCAAAATGCCGCGCATGCGCAATGCCGTGTCTGGAGCATCACAGCCGGCATCTGCGCCAAAGCTGCACCGAGGAGGACGTGCGGGACGTGCTGCGTGAGGTTGAACGCAGCCGCGCACTGTTTTTCGACGGCGGCGGTGTGACGTTCACCGGGGGTGAGGCGACGATGCAGTTCGACGCACTCGAGCTTCTGCTGACCGCGCTGCACAATGCCGGCATACACACCGCAATAGAGACGAACGGCAGCCATCCGCGTCTGCCCGAGCTGTTTGACCGGATTGACTATCTGATTCTCGACTGCAAGCACTATGACGACGAGACACATCGGCGCACGATCGGCGCCGGGTGCCGGCAGACGCTGGAAAATCTGCGTCTGGCCGCCAAAATGCGCAGCCAGCTTCTTGTGCGCATTCCGCTCATCGGCGGTTTCAACGACAGCGCACGGGACGCCGCGGCGTTTGCCGATGTACTCAGCGTCCTGTACGGCTGCGATCAATGCGTGGAGGTGCTGCGCTACCACGAATACGGCAAGGACAAGTGGAAGCAGTGCGGCATGACGTACGCCATGCACGATGCATTCGTGTCCGACGACACCTACCGGCAGTTCTGCGATACCCTGCGCAGGCGCGGACTGCGACTGACCCATACATAAAGGAGGCATTCTTCCATGATCTATTCCGCAAAACAAACGTCCGACATGGCAAAAGTTCTGTTCAAAGAGGAACGTGCCATCCCGCGTCTGGACGGCTGGTTCCTCGCGCGCGAAGCGGCGCGGCGTTCGGACGCAGCGCACCCCGGCGTTTCCAAGGAGATGCAGGCGGCGTATGCGCTCGACCGGATCGTGCGCGATCTGCCGATCAGCCTGAGCGAGAACGCCGTTTTTGCCGGCACGCAGCGCGACGCGTTCGCGCGCACCTATGCGCTGATCAACCCCGCGTTTCAGGTCGAAACGTTTTCCGGCTACTGCGATCCGACGGCGATCTTTGACGACATCGAGGAGAACGAGACGTTCACGCGTGAACGCATCGACTCCCTGCGCGAATATACCAAAAGCGGCGACTATGTGCGCGCGCTGACAAAAGTTTACGAAGACAACGAGGACTGCACCGCCGAGGTCGCATTTTTTATCGAGCAGGTCACGGGGCACCTGATCCCCGATTTCCGCCCCGCGCTGCGGTACGGCGTGCGCAAAATTGCGGACGATATCCGCGCACATATGCAGAGCGAAACGGACGAGGAAAAACTCGACACATTCCGCGCGATCCTGCTGAGTCTGGATGCAGCGGTCACTCTGGCGAACCGGTACGCGGATCTCGCGGCAGAGCAGGCGCAGACTGCGTCCGCCGAACGCCGGGCGCATTTGCTGCTGCTGGAAAAGACGCTGCGCAAAGTGCCTGCAAAGGGTGCGAAAAATCTGTTTGAAGCGATGCAGAGCTATCTGCTGCTGTGGCAGTGCATGTGCCTGGAGCAGGCGCCGAATCCATTCGCCTTTTCCGTCGGCAACGCCGACCGCATCTTCGAGCCGTACCGCGCGATGTGCGGCGCGACGCGCGAAGAAACAACCGCGCTGTTCGAGCACTTCCTCGTTTTCTACAACGTCGGCGACCGAAGCTGGGCTATCAGTCAGAACGTACTGCTCGGCGGCAGGGACGCGGACGGGCGCGACCTGACGAACGAGACGACCTACGCCATTCTCGACGCGTACTACGACATGAACCTCCCGCAGCCGATCCTGTCGGTGAAGCTGCATCAACATACGCCGGACGCGCTGTACCGCGCGATGGGGCGCTTCTTCTTTACGCCCGGCTGCCTGACGCCTTCATTTTTTAACGACGACTCCGTGTTCGTTGCGCTCGGCCTGGGCGGCGTTGTGCGCGAGGATCTGCCGGATTACTCCGTGGCGGGCTGTCAGGAACCGCTGATTATGGGCAAAGACAACGCAAACACCACCAACAGCTGGTTCAACCTGCCCAAGATTCTGGAGCTGACGCTGAACAGCGGCAAGTCGCTCATCACCGGGCGCGAAATCGGCACGGTGTCTGCGTCGGCCGACGCGCTCACGCTGTTACAAAATATCCGCACGGAGTTTTATAAGAACGCAGAGTATTTCGCCGATCGCATGACAGCAGCCGCCAACGGCGCCAGTGTCGCGCTGTCCAATCTGCGCGTGCCGTTCCTGTCTGCGTTTCTCGGCGGCGCCGAAAGCGGCATCGACGCGCGTCACCCGACGCGGCAGGGTACAAAATACAACGGCAGCGGCTGCCTGATCCACGGCCTGTCCGTGGTGGCGGATTCGTTCGTAGCCATCGACCACCTCGTCGCCGAACGGCCGCAGGACGCCGAGGCGCTGCTCGACGCGCTGCGATGTGACTTTGAGGGTTGCGACGCGCTGCGCGGATACCTCGCCGACTGTCCGAAGTTCGGCAATAACCTTGAAGAACCCGATAATGAGGCGGTAGAGATCGCCAAACGCATTTCCGATCTGATCGCCTCGCGCAAAAACTATCTCGGCAATCCCTTCCGCCCCGACTGGAGCAGCCCTTCCACGCATCTGCTGTACGGCTACTGGGTCGGCGCGACGCCCGACGGGCGGCATGCGCGCGAGCAGATCAACTACGGCGTAGATCCGCTGTTCGGCGAGGCCGGTAACGGACTGGGCTTCCGCGTGTTGTCGACGATGAAGCTGCCCTTTGAAAAATTCAACGGCGGCTATGCCTCGCACTTCGGCATCGACCCGAAGTTCTTCCGCGGCGAAACGCTCGAAGACAAGGGCATGGAATTCAAAAAGCGCGTCATGCAGCCGCTGTTTTTCAACGAAGCGCGCGACCATCTCGCGCCGTTCTATCTCTATGTCAACGTGACGACGCCCGAAACGCTGCGCAAGGTGCTGGCAGATCCCGAAAAATACGCGCCGAGCGGCGTATACATCATGCGCATCCACGGCACATTCGTCAATTTCCTGGATCTGTCGCCCGCCATCCAGCAGGATATTATCCGCCGTCTGGATCTCGGTTCGACGTCGCTTTGCTGAGGGAGGAATACGATGCATGTATTAGGGCTTGACATCGGCACCACAACCGTCTGCGCCGTGGTGGTGGACAGCGACAGCGGCAAAACGCTGCAAAGCGTAACGCTGCCGAACGATACGCGGATCGAGGGCATGCCGTACGAGCGGCTGCAAAGCCCGATGCAGATCCTCAAAAAATGCCGCGCGCTTGTGCAGCAGATGCACGAAAAGCACAAGCTCGGCGCCATCGGCGTGACCGGGCAGATGCACGGCATTCTCTATTATGACAAAAACGGCAACTCCGTATCACCCCTGTTCACGTGGCAGGACGAGAGCGGCAGCCGCCCATACTCCGCCACGCAGACCTATGCGCAGCGTCTGCGCGAGCTGACCGGATATAAAACGGCAACCGGTTACGGCGGCTGCACATATTTTGTGCATGCGCAAACCGGACGCGTGCCTGCGGGCGCGATCGGCTTTTGCACCATCCATGATTTCGTAGCCATGCACCTGGCCGGCCGCAAGCGCCCGCTCTCGCACATTTCGGACGCGGCGAGTCTGGGTCTGTTCGATTTGCGCAGGCTCGAATTTGACCGCAAGGCAATTGCCGCCGCGGGACTGGACGATTTCCTGTTTCCGGCAGTCACCGCCGATTTTGCCGTGGTCGGACAGTATGAAGACGCCGTACCGGTCGCATGCGCAATCGGCGACAATCAGGCGAGCTTTCTCGGCTCGGTGCGCGACATGCCCGGCAGCGTGCTGTGCAACATGGGCACCGGCGGTCAGGTTTCGTTCCTGACCGACTATTCGGAAATTGCCGGAACGGAGCTGCGTCCCATCTTCGGCGACCGGTACATCCGCGTGGGCGCGTCGCTGTGCGGCGGCAGAGCCTTCGCGCTGGCCGAATACTTCCTTCGCTCGGCGGCGGAGATGGTCACAGGCGAGACGTACGACAACGTTTACGCCGCAATGGATCAGTTTCTCGCATCGCACGACGTGCCGGACGATCCGCTCACGGTCGACACGCGCTTCTGCGGCACGCGCGAGCAGCCGCTGCTGCGCGGGAGCGTTGCGAACATCGGCGCGGGCAATTTCACCGCCGGACATTTTCTGTTCGGCGTACTGCAGGGCATCGCGGGCGAGCTGTTCGCGCTGTACGACAGCGCACCGCACGGCGAGCGGAAAACGCTGGTTTGTTCCGGCAACGGCCTGCGCAAAAACGCGGCTCTGCGGCAGCAGTTCGCGCGGCAGTTCGCCATGCAGACCGTTCTGCCTGTCCACCGGGAGGAGGCCGCGTTCGGCGCGGCACTGTTCGCTATGGCGGCATGCGGCGTTTACAAAACAATTTATGAGGCGGGAGCCTTGATTCAATACGAAAAGGAGTAAGCATCATGCAGGAAGAAATGAAACTGGAAACCAAAGCGTTGCACGCAGGATATACGCCCAAGAACGGCGAACCGCGCGTGCTGCCGATTGTGCAGAGCACAACGTATAAGTACGAATCAAGCGAGGCAATGGCCAGACTCTTCGATCTGGCGGAGTCGGGTTATTTCTATACGCGCCTGCAGAATCCGACCAACGACGCCGTCGCTGCAAAGATTGCCGCGCTCGAAGGCGGCGTTGCGGCCGTGCTGACCTCCTCCGGTCAGGCCGCGTCGTTCTATTCGGTTTTCAATATCGCCGGCGCGGGCGATCATATCGTCGCTTCCGCCGCGATTTACGGCGGCACCTTCAACCTGTTTTCTGTGACGATGAAAAAGCTCGGCATAGACTTCACATTCGTTTCTCCCGATTCGACGCGCGAGGAGCTGGACGCTGCGTTCAAGCCCAACACCAAAGCCGTCTTTGCCGAAACGCTGTCTAACCCGTCCCTGACGGTGCTGGACATTGAATTATTCGCCGCCGCGGCGCATGCGCACGGCGTGCCGCTGATCGTGGACAATACGTTCCCGACGCCGGTCAACTGCCGCCCGTTTGAGTTCGGCGCGGACATCGTGACGCACTCGACCACCAAATACATGGACGGTCACGCCACAAGCGTGGGCGGCGTGATCGTGGACAGCGGCAACTTCGACTGGAACGCGAGCGACAAGTTCCCCGGTCTGACGACGCCGGACGACTCCTACCATGGCATCATCTATACCGAACAGTTCGGCAAGGGCGCCTACATCACCAAAGCCGTTGCGCAGCTCATGCGCGACCTCGGCTCGATCCCCTCGCCGCACAACGCGTTCCTGCTCAACCTCGGCCTCGAAACGCTGCCGCTGCGTGTGGAGCGTCACTGCGCCAACGCACAGCGCGTGGCGGAGTATCTGCAGGCGCATGAAAAAGTTTCGTGGGTCAACTTCCCGGGTCTTCCCGGCAACAAATATTACGACCTCGCAAAAAAATACATGCCGCACGGCACCAGCGGCGTCATCTCCTTCGGCATCAAGGGCGGCCGTACAGCCGCGACCGTGTTCCAGGACAGCCTGCGTCTTGCGACCATCGCCACGCATGTGGCCGACTGCCGCACCTGCGTGCTGTACCCCGCGGGCACGACGCACCGCCAGCTCACCGACGAGCAGCTCATCGCCTGCGGCGTGCCGAACGATCTGCTGCGCCTGTCTGTCGGCATCGAGCACATCGACGACATCCTGCGCGATCTCGAGCAGGCGCTCGACAAGTGCTGAGCTGCGCATTCCCCTGCACCGAAGACTGAAAGGAGGGAAACATCTTGTCTGTGAAACAATGGATCGTCGCGGACTGCGACAAGGATCTGGCCGCGCACTTCGCGCAGAAGTACAGCCTGAATCCTTTCGCGGCGCTGCTCGCCGTGTCCAGAGGCATCCGCACGGACGAGCAGATGCAGTCCTTCTTCTTTCCCGATAACGAGCCGCTGTCCGATCCCTTTGACATCAAGGACATGGACAAAGCCGCCGCGCGCGTCAACGACGCGATCGACCGTTTCGAGCGCATCGCCGTTTTCGGCGACTACGACGCGGACGGCGTAACGGCAACGGCACTGCTGAGCGCCTATCTTTCGATGCGCGAGGCAAACTTCTTCTACATGCTGCCCGAACGAACGGAGGGCTACGGTCTGAACCGGGCTGTCATCGACCGCCTGCACGAGCAGGGCGCACAGCTCATCATCACCGTGGACAACGGCATCAACGCCGTGGAGGAAATCGCGTACGCGAACAGCCTGGGCATCGACGTGGTCGTGACCGACCACCACCATGTGGGCGACGAGCTGCCCGACGCCGTCGCCGTCGTCAACCCCCACCGCGCGGACTGCCCCTCGCCGTTCAAGGAATTGGCGGGTGTGGGCGTCGCCTTCAAGCTGGTGTGCGCGCTCGAGGGCGGAGAAACGGACGATCTGCTGGATGAATTTGCGGATCTGGTCGCGATCGGCACCGTCGCGGACGTCGTGCCTCTGACGGGCGAAAACCGCCTGCTTGTGCGGCACGGCATCCGCAGCATCCTGCACCAGCCGCGTCCCGGCGTCTATGCCATGCGTGAAAAAGCAGGCAATCTCGACCGGCCGTTCAACTCCACTACGGTCGCCTTCACCCTCTCGCCCCGGCTCAATGCCGCGGGTCGTATGGGCTCCGCCATGCGCGCGCTGGACATCCTGCTGTGCGAAGACGAGCAGACCGCGCAGGAGCTGGCCGGCATCGTGGAGCAGGCCAACGCCGACCGTCAGCGAACCGAGCTGGATATATTTGAAAAAGCGCAGGCGCAGCTCTCGGCGCACCCCGACCGGATGGCCGATCGCGTTCTGGTTTGCAATGGAGAAAACTGGCATCCCGGTGTAATCGGGATCGTCGCGTCGCGCATGGTCGAAAAGTACGGCAAGCCCTGTCTGATCCTCTCGAACATCGGCGAAATCACGCGCGGCTCCGGCCGCAGCATCGAGGGCTTCTCGCTCTACGACGCACTCAAGGCGTGTGAGGACGTACTCGAACAGTTCGGCGGCCACACGCTGGCAGCCGGTCTGTCGGTAAAGCCCGAAAACATTGACGCATTCCGCGCTGCAATCAACCGCTACGCGCGCACGGTCGAAATGCCGTTTCCCGTGCAGCACATTGATATGCGCCTGAATCCGCGCAGCATCAGCGCCGAGATACTCGACGCGCTGCATGCGCTTGAACCGTTCGGCGCGTCGAACCCGAAGCCGGTCTTCGGCCTGTATTCCATGCGGCTGGACAGCGTGACGCCGCTCTCCGGCGGCAAGCACATCCGCCTGAATTTATCCCGGCGCGACGCGCGGATTTCCGCGGTGCGCTTCGGCGTATCGCCTGAGGAATTTCCGTTTCCCGCCGGCAGCATAATCGACCTGGCCGTGACGCTCGACGCCAACGTCTACATGGGCGAGACGCGCGTGAATGTGCTGGTCAAGAACGTGCGCCTGTCCGCGCTGGGCGACGACGCGTATCTGCACGCGCTGCGCCTGTATGAGCGCATCCGCGCCGGCGAAAAAGTGAGCGCGGCGCCCGATGCGGTTCCGGATCGCGCGTTTGTGGGCGACGTATACAAAGCCCTGCGGGGCATGGGCGGCACATGCCGCAGCGCCGATCTGCTGTGCGTGCAGCTCTCGCGCGGGAGCAGCGCAATCTGCCCGCTGCTGTTTGCGCTCGACGCACTGTGCGAGCTGCATCTGGCCGTACGCAAATCGGACGGCAGCATCTCCCTGACCGCTGTCAAGTCCAAGGTCAATCTCGACGACTCCGCTGTCCTGCGCAGCGCAAGACAGTGCTTGCAGTAAAGCGGAATTTGACGGGCTGCGCCCGAATGAATTGACGCTTTGCGTCATGAATTGGCTGACGCCATGAATTGTTGCTGCGCAACATGAATTGCATTGCGATGCAATGCATTGAGGGCGGGGTGAACCCCGCACCCCATTAAAATGGGTACGGGCGAAGCCCG
>JAFSYM010000062.1 GCA_017450005.1 Clostridia bacterium | reverse complement strand
GATGGCTGCTTCCCTGAAAACGGTAAACACATGGGGTAAATTTCTGATGGGCATAGGCGGTGCGCTGATGATTGCGGCGGCTGTCCTCAAGGGCGTGCAGCTCTACAATTATTATAACCGCACCTTCTCGGCGATCCCCGTGATGATCGTGGACGAGGCGGACATCGTAAGCTATACCACGGACTCAAGCGGCAGGCAGGTAAAGAGTATCAACTTCGACCAGTTCGCCTATTACGAGGTCGTCAAGTGCAACCGTCAGATCATAGGCATCACCGGCAGCGCGCAGGGCGGCGTTTCGGATTACAAGGCATGGGGCTGCGGCGACGCGGCGGACATCAACGCCGACGTCGGCAAGCAGTGGCTGGCATTATACGTCAACCGCTCGAGTGCAAAGGGCGACCCCATTCTTGCGGATTCGCTGAAGCTCGAAAAAGGTACCGCCGCCCATCCCGAAGGCTACACCAAATGGCTGCATATGTTCGGCGGCCCGAATGCTTTGAAAATCGACGACGAACAGTACTGCTACCGCAGCGATAACAACGGCATGTATCTTTACTGGAAGGGCGACGAGACCGCGTTTGCGGATTCCGGTGCGACAGCGTCCGCTTTCGGCGCGGGCTACTTTGCCCTCTCCGGCGTCGGCGGACTCGGTCTCGGTATCGCAGGTACCGCGATCTTTACCGGCAGAAAGAGGAAAAAAGAAGAAGCGGCCGCGTAAACGGTTTAAGGCAACACCGCACAATTGGGGTGTGCGGATTGCGAAGTAAGATTTTTCGTCAGGTTGTACAAAAAGATCGCAGGCTTGCTATCGCAAGTCAAGAGATTTTTGTGCAGGCAGACGAAAACAGATTCAAGCAAGGCGTGCGCCACGATTTGTGCGGTGTTGCCTTAAAGAATCCGAAGCCGGGAGTCGGACAGAACGTCTCCACGGCTTCGGGTGCGCTTCATTCAGAATAGTTTTAAAAAGGAGAATTTAACAATGGCACTCTTCGGAAAAAAGAACAATAATACGAACACCGGTTCCGATCTGAAAATCTCCATAACAAATGAAGGAAAAGAATACACGCTTCTGCTGGAGGGCAGACTGGATACGATAACTTCACCTTCATGTGAAAAGAAGATAGGAGAGGTCGTCGGCGACGCGGAAAAACTGATTATTGATCTCAGCGATCTTCTCTACATCTCCAGCGCGGGACTTCGCGTTCTGCTCGGCGCTACGCAGCAAATGGAAAACAAAGGCAAGCTGATCGTCCGCAATCCCACGCAGGCGGTACGGGAAGTATTCGACCTGACCGGTTTCAGCCGTCTGTTCACCATTGAATAAGATACAGCCCTGTACAGCGGGCATATCGTTATCACGGAGGAAATGGCATGACAAATCAGGAGATCATAACCGGATTGTATCTTGAATTACTGGTTGTAGCGGTGATTCTGATCGGCATTCTTTTTATTAACAATATCGTTCTATACAAGCAAAAACTCAAAGACCGTATTTCAGTAATGCTGCTCACCTCGATGATACTCGGATGCTTTGAGATCCTTTGGGCGTCTTGCGAAGAGCACCCCGACCTGCGGGCGCTTACCTATATCGGCGCTTGCGGTTATATGATACTGTTTGTTATATTTACGGTATTATTGAACCGATACATTCTGTTCAGATTTGACAGATTGCCGAAAAGCAAGTGGGCGACGATCCTGTTCTATATCGTTCCGCCCTTGATTTTTTCCGTTTTGTGTATCACCACGCCGTGGACGCATTGGTTTGTAAGCGTCGATGAAGCGGGCGTGTTGTATGAGGAAAAGCTTTTCGACGTACTGTTTACTCCGCTGATGATACTATACGTCCTGATAGCGGTCGTCAGCGCCGTGCGCTATGCGATCCAGAGCCGCCGCAGCGACCACACGACAAAGCATATTGCCTATAATATGATCGTGTTCGGTGTTTTGATCCCCGCATTCTACATCATGGAGATCATCCTTTTAGGCGCTGACAGCAAATATCTTGCCCTCAATCTGGCTGTTTCCGTTGCGATGGTGTATCTGACCACCAACGTAAGCACACACACGCTTATGGAAACCCGCGCTAAAGTAGAGGCTACCGAGGCGGATCTGCGTATCGGCACGCAGATACAGACGAGTATGCTGCCGTTAACCTTTCCCGCGTTTCCGGATCGGCCGGAGTTTGATATACACGCATCCATGGATCCGGCCAAAGAGGTCGGCGGAGATTTCTACGACTTCTTTATGATCGACGAAGATCATCTGGCGCTGGTCATAGCAGACGTTTCCGGCAAGGGCATTCCGGCGGCGCTGTTTATGATGTCCTCAAAGATCTTTATCAATGACCACACGACGATGGGCGGCACTCCCGCCGAGATACTCGAACGGGTGAATAAGCTGGTCTGTGCCAATAACGACGCCAATATGTTCGTAACCGTGTGGCTCGGTATTCTCGAGATCAGCACAGGCAGGCTCACCACCGCCAGCGCCGGGCACGAGTATCCGATGCTCAATCTGAATGGAAAATACAAGCTGTTCAAGGATGAGCACGGTCTGGCAATCGGCGCGATGGGGCTTGCGAAGTATACGGATACCGAAATACAGCTCAAAAAAGGCGACAGCATCTTCGTCTACACCGACGGCGTAGCCGAGGCGACCGACGCGGACAATCAGCTTTTCGGTACGGATCGCACGCTGGAAGCGCTCAATTCCATGCCCGCCGACGCCACGCAGAAGGAAATCCTTTTGGGTGTGCGTGCCGCTGTCGACGCCTTTGTGAAGGATGCGCCGCAGTTTGACGATCTGACGATGCTCGGGCTGCGCTACAACGGTCCCAAAGAGATCGACGCTTCGGAGCACACGCAATGAAGGAATTGAAGGTGAATGCCGACAGAAACAATCTGCCGGATGTGCAAGCGTTCTTGCGCCGAAAAAGGATGAGGACGAAGGCGGGCCGGCGCCTGTCAAGGACGAAGACACAGTTCGGCGTAAAAAAATCGCCCGCTGATGCGCAGAAATGCAGGGGAGGCGTTTCGCCTTTCGCGACGAACGCGGCGATGCCCGCACAAACGGGACGGGAAGCCCGTCCACTACACGCGTCAATTTACATGCATTGCGCCGCACGGACGGATCATCCGTGCTTCGGCTTTTCGGGAATGACTACGGTGACGACCGTGCCGCCGCCGCTGCGGGGAGTGATCTTCAGTGTGCCTTTGCACATCATTTCGATCCGCTGGCGGATATTGTTCAGTGCGATATGCGGCTCATCATCGTCGGCGGGGACGAAGTCCGGCCCGTCGTTCTCGACGGTGATCTCGCTCCCGGCATCTGTCTGCCGGGTGCTCACGAAGATGTGCAGCGGCTTTCCGTCCGGGTCCATGCCGTGCTTGACGGCGTTTTCCACCAGTGGCTGCAGCGTCAGCGGCGGTACACGAAAGAACGTGTGCGGCGTATCCATTTCCACGAACAGGCTGTCCTCATGCATCGCCTGCTCCACGGCGAGGTAGGCGTGCGTGTGCCGCAGCTCGTCGGTAAAAGGAACGGTGTGTTCGCTGGCGATCGCGCTGAAATTCTGGCGCAGGTAGTTCGTGAAGTCCAGCGTGACCTGCTGCGCTTTGTCCGCGTCCAGCTTGCAGAGGTGGTAAATGGTGACCATGGTGTTGTAAATGAAATGCGGGCGCATCTGCAGCACCATGACGCTTGCGCGCTGATGGGCGATCTCGCGCTGCTGGCGCGTGTATTGCTCTATGTTATCCGAGATGATCAGAACGAACATCGTCAGCGCGAAGAGCGCCATGCCGAATATAACGAGTAACTCCACAGAGATAAACATATGGGCGATGATCGCGGCAGTCATAGGCAGCAGATACACAAGCAGCGCGATAAAAACCTTTTTTGAGAGCTTTTTTCGCCTTTTGATCACGCCCGCAATGTTGCAGATCATAATCAGAACGAGCGGCGTCAGCCACAGCCACCACAACGTGCCGCGAAAGAAATGATTGTTCGGTGTAACGTGGTAAAAGGCGGTTGTGAACTGCGCAGCGATCAGCACCCCGATGTATATGCCCATCAGAGCGGTTACGGCTTTGAACAGCGCGCTGTTTCGGATGTTTTCGCCGCAGTCGTGCAAAAGAAAAAGCATAGGCATAAAAATCGGCGTCGAGAGGAAAAGACCTTCAAAAATATAGACAATCCTTGCAGCCTGCGCCTTAGTGGGATCTTCCCAAAATAACACAGCAATAAAGCAAGTTACAGTACAAAGAAAAAACAGTGAAAACAATGTGATGAAATAGCGTTTGTTCCACCGGCCGAGCGCGGGCATGACAGCCGAGAACGCGATCCCGATCACCATCATCACCAGCAGCGCGCCCGCCAAGACGAAATCGAGGATAGTGATCCAGTCGGTCACTTGTCTTCGCCTCCTGTCCGGAATGGATACCGCAGTTTTGTGAGCTGCTCCCGAACGCCGTCGCTCGTGAGGGGCTTGACCATGAATCCGCATGCGCCTGTGCCCCACGCGTCCAGAGCGAAATCCTTGTATGCCGTCAGATACACCACATTGGTGCGCGGATGGATTTCCAGTAGCGTACGGCACAGCTCCAGTCCGCTTGTGCTGCCCAGCTCGATATCGAGAAAGGCGAGCGCGACACGGTTCGCCTTTGCATATTCGATCGCGTCCGAAACGCGCGTAAAGCCCGTGACCGTCGCATTCGGCATGACCTCCTCCAGCACAGGCAAAGCGCCGAGGACGATGGGCTTTACGTCGTCCACCATAATGACGTTCGGGCCTTCGTCGTTCTGCGCAGCCGCAGCGAGAAGCATATTGAAGTCCACGCCCAAAATCTCGCCGAGCCGGGAGAGCATTGCGATGTCCGGCATGCGGATTCCTTTTTCCCATTTGGCTAAAGCGGAACGGGTGACGTGGAGCATATCCGCCAGTTCCTGCTGTGTCATTCCTTTTTCCGTTCGCGCATTTTTCAGCATATCAGAAAAAAGCATCAACATGACGCAACCCTCCTGTCATAAAATAGAGAAAGCTATGGACGGCAATCCTTGATAAATATAATTTTAACACGTTTTTTGAAAACAATCAACCGGAATATCGCAAATAAAACCGGAGATAATCCTGATCTGCGGCAACCTGCCGGGCGCAATGCATGTAAAAAAATGGGTTCTTCACGGAATTTTGTGGGATAGGATTGTATCCTTTGCACAAGCGCCACATCTTAGCCTCCCCTGTGTAAGGGGAGGTGGGCGCCGAAAGGCGCTCGGAGGGGTTGTCACATCAGACGCTATCTGAAAAGCAAAAACAATCCCTCAGTCATGCTATCGCATGACAGCTCCCTTTACACAAGGGAGCCTTT
>JAFSYM010000010.1 GCA_017450005.1 Clostridia bacterium | reverse complement strand
TAATAAAAGCCCCCGAGCAGGGGGCAAGCAGGAATAAAATGTGATTGGCAAACCTTTCGATGCTCTCTTTAGAGAGCTACCACAAGCAATTGGCCCTTATAGGGCCGGAGCAAACTACCCGTTCAACGGGTGGTCCTGATTCGCAGGCGGTGTATTCCGGCACGCAAATATTTGCGCACGCGCCGAACTGCTTCTTTACGGTGATCTGCATTCTTGCGATGCAGATTCTGTGCGTGCGCCGAATGCAGTTACGCATTTTAGTGCGTGCCGCGGCTGAGATGAATGTGCTCCGAGTTATGTGCTGGCCATAGATACGCACTTTAGCGCGTACACTTCTTGCTGCTCTGAAGTAAAGTATATTTCTTATCCGGCACGCAAATTTTTGCGTACGCGCCGAACTGCTTCTTTACAGTGATCTGCGTTCTTGCGATGCAGATTCTGTGCGTGCGCCGAATGCAGTTGCGCACTTTAGTGCGTGTCGCGGCTGTGATGAAACGCGTGCCGAATTATGCTCTGTCCATAGATACGCACTTTAGTGCGTACAAGTCTTGCTGTTCTGATGAACATTTATTTCTTTATCGGCACGCAAATTTTTGCGCGCGCTGAATGGATTCTTCACATCACTCCGAGTTTTCACGAGGCATATTCCGTGCGTGCGCCGAATGCAGTTACGCATTTTAGTGCGTGCCGCGGCTGCGATGAATGTGCTCCGAGTTATGTGCTGGCCATAGATACGCACTTTAGTGCGTACGATTCTTGCTGCTCTGAAGTAAAGTATATTTCTTATCCGGCACGCAAATTTTTGCGTACGCGCCGAATTGCTTCTTTACGGTGATCTGCGTTTTCGCGAGGCAGATTCTGTGCGTGCGCCGAATGCTGTTACGCATTTTAGTGCGTGCCGCGGCCGTGCTGAAAAATGCTCCGAGCTATGTGCTGGCCATAGATACGCACTTTAGTGCGTACGCTTCTTGCTCTCTGATGTAAAGTATAATTCTTATCCGGCACGCAAATTTTTGCGTACATGAGCGTTCGCCGATGCATGGAAAGAGGGGCTGTTCATCCGGATCGGAAAAACAGTCCCTCTTTTCATTCACATCAATAGAACGCTGCGTTTTTTAGTTCTTTTTCTTCTCGCACAACGAGCGTCCTGTACAGCCTCGATCAGGATCTGCGCTTTTTGCGCACCAGCACGACGATCGCCACGATGACGGCGGCGGGAATCAGCACGAGTGCGAGATACGGCAGGGCAGAGAGCAGGTTGATCGCGAAATTGCGCAGTCCCTGTCCGATGTTGTACAGATTATCCGACAGATTCTGCCGCACCTGTGTCCAGAACGACCGGCTTTCCGGCAGTGTGACGCGCTGCACCTCGGTGACGCTGAGCGTAACCTTGGAGTAGTCAACCTGACTTTCGAGCGCTTTGAGCTGTCCTTTCAGCGATTCCAGTCTGCCGCGGACTTCGGCAAGTCTGTCCTGGATTTCGAGCGTGTCGGTCAGTTTGTCAGACTTTTTCATGAGCGCCAGCAGCGTTTCCTGTTCCGTTTCAAGCGCGGCGAGGCGGCTCTCAATGTCGATATATTCGTCCGTCACATCCTGCATGGACGTGCTCTGTGACGTAACGGTGCCGAGCTCGGAAACGCTTTGCAGAAATGCGTCGAGCCGCGAAGCCGGGATGCGCAGCACGATCGTCGCGTAGCGCGTGTCATTCGAGTACGCGCCGCTCTCGGACGACTCCTCATAGCCGGAGAGCGCGGCTGTTTTCTGCCGCACGGCAGCGCAGAAATCGTCGAATGTTTTGGTCTGTACGTCCAAGTCCGCATTGCGGATCAGTTTGCGTCCGGCGGGCAGCGCAGATTGTGCGGCGGATGCGCCGTTTGCCTCGACGCCGCCGTACATGGTGTTGGCAGATGCCGCGGCTTCCTGCGGTGCGGCGCTTTTTGCAGAGTCGGAGAGGAATCCTTCGCCGGAATAGTTGGCGGCATATTCGTAGCCGTATGTGGGTGAGAGGTTGTCGGCAGCTTTCTGATAGCCGAACAGCAGGGGTGAGATTACCGCGCCGACCAGCAGCACTGCGGCGATCACGGCGGCAACCGCGGCAAAGCGGCGTCCGACGAATTTCTTCGGCCTTGTGGTTTTCTGCGGCAGAGCGGCGATGCGCGCCTTGAGCGTATCGCTCGCATGTAGCGCGTCGACTTCAGCTTTATATTGTTTCATCGTCGAATCCTCCAATCGTTTCACGCAGCGCTTCACGAGCGCGGCGCAGCCGGGAGAGCACGGTGTTCGTTGTGCTGCCGAGAATGGCGGCGATCTCCCGGGCGGTATATCCTTCGTAATAGTGCAGATAGACGGCGTTCCGCTGGTCTTCGGGCAGTGCGCGCACTGCGTCGAGCACCGTATGTGTTTGTGCAGCTTCGCTCTGCTGCGGCGCGTCAGGGACAAGCGTCTCGCGGCTGCGGTCGCGCAGATGGTTTTTGCACAGGTTGATCGTCACGCGGATCAGCCACGCTTTTACGTGCTCGCTGTCGCGGAAGACCTTGCGGCATTCGAGCAGCCGCAGAAAGACCTCCTGTGTGATGTCCTCTGCGTCGGCAATGCTGCGCGTATTGTGCACGGCAATGCGGAAAACCGTATCCGTATACTGTGTAAAGGCTGCCTGGAAGGCGTCCCCTCCGTTCTGAATGACTGTCATTGCCCGACCTCCTTTCACTCCTAACACACATCAAACGTGCAAATTATTGCATGTACTGTAAAAAAGTGTAGCACAACCGTCAGAGATTTGCAAATTAAGCGGATGCAGAGCAACTGTTTTGTATATACTATACAAAAACAAGCCTGAAATTTGCGCGTCCGTTTGAATAAAGTGGTCAAGAATCGCTTGCATTTCTTTATTGCTTTTGGTATAATTTAAAGTAAGATATCTGTGAGCGATTATGACGGGAGGCGAACTATGGGGCAGGCGGAATACTTTTTTCACCAGGGAACAAGCTGCCGGGCCTTCGATTATCTCGGTGCGCACCGATGTGCCGACGGAAGCGTTGTGTTCCGTGTTTGGGCGCCGCATGCGTCTGCGGTCAGCGTGACAGGCGATTTCAACGGCTGGGACGCCGCGGCGAATCCGATGTACCGTGTGACGGACGGCGGTGTGTTTGAGACGGTTATACCGAACGTACAGGTGTATGATACGTACAAATACTGCATCCGCGGCGCGGACGGCGTCGAGCGGTACAAGGCGGACCCTTATGCGTTCCATGCCGAGACGCGTCCCGGCACGGCATCCAAATTCGTCGAGCTGTCCGGCTACGAATGGCACGACGGCGACTGGATGGCGCAGCGCAAAACGCGCAACATCTACGAAAGTCCCGTCAACATTTACGAAGTGCACGCCGGTTCATTCAAACAGTACGACGACGGCAATTTCCTTTCCTATACCGCACTGGCGGATGCGTTGATTCCCTATGTGCAGCAGATGCACTATACGCACATTGAGTTGATGCCGATCAGCGAGTACCCCTTCGACGGCTCATGGGGCTATCAGGTCACGGGCTATTTTGCGCCCACGTCGCGCTACGGCACGCCGCAGGACTTCATGGCGTTCGTCGACCGCTGCCATGCGGCCGGGATCGGCGTGATCCTCGACTGGGTGCCCGCACATTTTCCGAAGGATGCGCACGGCCTGTACGCATTCGACGGCGCCCCGTGCTACGAGTATGCCGACCCGCGCAAGGGCGAGCATTACGGCTGGGGAACGTGCGTGTTTGATTTCGGCAGAAACGAGGTGCGCTCGTTCCTTGTGTCGAGCGCAATGTACTGGTTCGATCTGTACCATATTGACGGTCTGCGTGTGGACGCGGTGGCCTCGATGCTCTATCTGGATTACGACCGCAAGGCGGGCGAATGGCTGCCGAACCGCGAGGGCGGCAACCAGAATCTCGAAGCGGTGGAGTTTCTGCAAAAGCTGAATGAAGCTGTCTTCCGCGAGCACGGGGACGTGCTGATGATCGCCGAGGAGAGCACGGCATGGCCGATGGTTTCCAAGCCCGTATTCATGGGCGGTCTCGGCTTCAACTTCAAGTGGAACATGGGCTGGATGAACGACTGTCTGCGCTATTTCTCCATGGACGGCATCTACCGCAAGGACAACCACAACTGTCTGACATTTTCGTTCATGTATGCCTTTTCCGAGAATTTCATTCTGCCGATTTCGCATGATGAGGTCGTGCACGGCAAATGCTCGCTGATCGGCAAAATGCCCGGCTCCTATGAGGAGAAGTTCGCGGGTGTGCGCGCGTTCCTGTTCTATATGATCGCGCATCCCGGTAAAAAACTTCTGTTTATGGGCAGCGAATTCGGGCAATTTATAGAATGGAACTACAAGCAGGGACTCGACTGGCTGCTGCTGGAGTATGACGCGCATCGGCAGCTGCGCGACTTCACCGCGGCGCTCAACGCGTTCTATCTCAAAACGCCGGCGCTGTACGAGGTCGACTACAGCTGGGACGGTTTTTCGTGGATCTGCGGCGACGACAACCAGAATTCCGTCATTGCCTTCCGCCGGATCGACAAAAGCGGCGGCGAGGTGATCGCCGTGTGCAATCTCACACCCGTTGCGCGTGAGGACTACCGCATCGGTGTGCCCGAAAAGGGGCGGTACGAGATTGTCTTTTCCGGCGATTTGCCGCAGTACGGCGGATCGGGCCGGAGCAGCACGGGTACAGTCGCGGCCGAAAAGATTCCGATGCACGGCTTCAAGCAGAGTGTTTCTCTGCGGCTGGGCGGTTTGTCCGGAATGTTCCTGCGGCGTAAACCCGCACGCAAAAAGAACGAAAAGACCAAACAAGCAAACTGATTTTCAATACAATGGAGGTAATGATCATGTCCCGCAATCCGGAATGCATTGCGATGCTGCTGGCAGGCGGTCAGGGCAGCCGGCTCGGTATTCTGACCAAGCATATTGCGAAACCTGCCGTACCGTACGGCGGCAAGTACCGCATCATCGACTTTCCGCTGTCCAACTGCGTCAACTCCGGCATCTACACCGTCGGCGTGCTCACGCAGTATCAGCCGCTTGAACTCAACGATTATATCGGCAACGGTCAGCCGTGGGATCTTGACCGCGAAAACGGCGGTGTGCACATTCTTTCGCCGTACCAGCAGATTCAGGGAACCGAATGGTACAAAAACACGGCCAACGCGATTTTTCAGAATATCAATTTCATCGACCGCTACAACCCGAAATATGTTGCGATCCTCTCCGGTGACCACATCTACAAGATGGACTATTCCAAGATGCTTGCCTATCACAAGGAGAAGGACGCCGCCTGCACCATCGCCATGCTCGAAGTGCCGTGGGAAGAGGCGCCGCGTTTCGGTCTGATGCTTGTCGACGACGACAACGCCATCGTCGAGTTTGAAGAGAAGCCGAAGCATCCGCGTTCCAACAAGGCGTCGATGGGCGTGTATATGTTTACGTGGGAGAAGCTGCGCCGGTACCTGCTTGAGGATGAGGCGAACCCCGCGTCGAGCAACGATTTCGGCCACGATCTGATCCCGGCCATGCATGCGGCGGGCGAGCGGATGTTCGCCTACCCGTTCGACGGCTACTGGAAGGATGTGGGCACGATCGACAGTCTGTGGGAGGCGAACCTCGATCTGCTTGATCCCAAGGTCGACCTTGACCTGACGGACACGTCGTGGAAGATTTATTCGCGCAATCCGTCCCTGCCGCCGCACTACGTTTCGGCAGACGCCGCGGTACAGAACTCGCTGATTGCCGGCGGATGCGACATTGAGGGCGAGGTGGACTTCTCCGTCCTCTTCTCCGACGTGGTGGTGGAAAAGGGCGCGACCGTGCGCGATTCCATCATCATGCCCGGCGTTACGGTGCGCTCCGGCGCGCTGGTGCAGTACGCGATCGTGGCGGAAAACGCTGTGATCGAGGCGGGCGCCGTTGTGGGAAAGCGCCCGGAGGACATGCAGGACAGATCCGACTGGGGCGTTGCCGTAGTGGGAGAGAACATCACAATCGGCGAGGGCGCGGTCGTCGCGCCGAAGGCCATGATCGACGCCGACGTTGCGGCGCAGTGAGAAAGGCGGGATGATTCATGAGAACGAATAACGTTTTGGGTCTGATCTTTTCCAACGCGTACGATTCGGCGCTACAGGAGCTGACGACGCTGCGCACGATGGGATCCGTCCCGTTCGGCGGGCGGTACCGCCTGATCGACTTTATGCTCTCCAACATGGTCAACTGCGGCATCACAAAGGTCGGTGTGGCGACCAAAAGCAACTATCAATCCCTGATGGATCACCTCGGCAGCGGCAAACCGTGGGATCTTTCGCGCAAGACGGGCGGTATTTTCATTCTGCCGCCTTTCTCAACAAAGGAATCCGCCGGCGTGCGCAACCGCATCGAGGTGCTGCGCGGGTGCATGGATTTTCTCTCGCATTCACGCGAGGAATACGTCGTGATTACCGACTGCAACGTGGTGTGCAACGTGGACTTCAGAGCACTGTTCGATGCGCATGCCAAAAGCGGCGCGGATATCACAATTGCCTACAAGACGGGCGTCAAGCCCTCACTGATTGATCTGATGCGTCTGGAAATGGAAGACGGCCGGATCACGGACATCTCTGTCGGTGCGCCTACGGGCGAGACGGAAACATACTCTCTGAACATATTCTTTATGCGCAAGGCGTTGCTCGAGCGGCTGATCAACGAGGCGGTCAGTCTGCATTTCGACGATTTTGAGCGCGATATCATTCGCCGCAACCTGCACACGCTGAAGATCTGCGGCTATGAGGAGACGGGCTTTGTGCGCACGATCTCCGGTTTGCAGAGCTATTACGACGCCAACATGGAGCTGCTCGAGCGGGAGAACCGCCGTGCGCTCTTTACGCCGGAACGTCCGGTATATACCAAGGTGCGCGACGATATGCCCACCATCTACGGACTGGACAGCAAGGTCAGCAATTCGCTCATCGCCGACGGCTGCACAATCGAGGGCACGGTTGAAAACAGCATTCTTTTCCGCGGCGTGCGCGTGGGCAGGGGCGCGGTTGTGCGCGACTGCATTCTGATGCAGGGCAGCATGATCAGCGAAAACGCGATGGCCGGCTGCGTCGTGATGGACAAAAACGGCGTGCTCAAGCCCGGCAAGACGCTCTGCGGCGATAAGACGTTCCCGATCTACATCGGCAAGAGCATCATCATCTGATCATTCGGAAAGGCGGAATAACAATATGAAAGTATTATATGCGTCGAGCGAGGCGCTTCCTTTCATCGCCAGCGGCGGTTTGGCCGACGTGGCCGGTTCGCTGCCCAAGGCGCTGCGAAAAAAACGCGTTGGCTGCCGCGTCGTGCTGCCGCTGTACGGCACAATCCCGCAGGAGCTGCGCGAGTCGATGCAGTTCATCACCAGCATTACCGTGCCCGTCGCTTGGCGCCGGCAGTACTGCGGCATCTTCGAGGCGAAGGTCGGCGGTGTAACATACTATTTGCTGGACAACGAATACTACTTCAAGCGCGGCTCGATCTACGGCCACTACGACGACGGCGAGCGGTTCGCGTTCTTTGCGCGCGCAATCCTCGAAATGATCCCGCACATCAGCTGGAAACCCGACGTGATCCACTGCAACGACTGGCAGACGGCACTCACGCCTGTATATTTCCAGACGATGTATGGTACCCGCGAGGGCTATGAAAACATCAAAACCGTGTTTACGATCCACAATATCCAGTACCAGGGACGCTACGGCATGGAAATCTTGGAGGACGTGTTCGGCATCTCGCCGAACGATGCGCATCTGGTCGAATTCGACGGCGATATCAACCTGCTCAAGGGCGCAATCGAGTGCGCGCACCGCGTGACGACCGTCAGTCCGACTTATGCCGAGGAGATTCTCGATCCGTGGTTCAGCTACGGACTCGATCCGATTCTGCGTGAGCGCAGCTTCAAGCTGCAGGGCATTCTCAACGGCATCGACGTGGATCTGTACAATCCCGAAAACGATCCGCTCATTCTTTCGCCCTACTCGGCCGATAAGACCGAGGGCAAAGCGATCAACAAGGCAAATCTGCAAAAGCTGCTGCATCTTTCGCAGAATCCCGATGCGCCGCTGATCGGTATGGTGACGCGCCTTGTCGCGCAAAAGGGACTTGACCTCGTGCGCGCCATGCTGGAGGAGCTGCTGAATACGACCGACGCGCAGATTGCGGTGCTCGGTTCGGGTGACCGGGAATACGAAGATTTCTTCCGCTACATCGAGGGCAAATATCCTGGCAGAGCTTCGGCACGAATCGGCTTTATTCCGGAGCTTGCACACAAGATCTACGCCGGCAGCGACATTTTCCTTATGCCGTCCAAGACCGAGCCGTGCGGCCTGTCGCAGATGGTGGCGCTGCGCTACGGTGCAATCCCGATCGTGCGCGAGACGGGGGGCCTTCGCGACAGCGTGCAGGACAGCGGCGACGGCGAGGGCAACGGCTTTACGTTCCGCAGCTACAATGCGCACGATATGGCGCATGCGATTCACCGCGCTCTGCTCGGCTACCGCGACAGCGAGGGCTGGCAGATGCTCGTGCGCCGCGCGATGGAGTGCGACAACAGCTGGACGCGCTCGGCAGGCGAATACCTGCGCATGTATAAATCCATCTGAACGGAGACGTTATGAAATCCTATCTGATCTATCTTATCCGTCACGGCATGACGGCCGAGGGCAATGCCGGACAGTATATCGGCCATACGGATGTGCCGCTGAACGAAGAGGGCGAGCGGCAGCTTCGGCAAATGACGGAAGACTATGAATACCCGCAGCCGGAAGTCGTCTTTGCAAGCCCGCTCAAGCGGTGTCTGCGCACGGCGCAGATTGTTTATCCGGACGTCGACCTGATCCCCATGCGCGATCTGATTGAGTACAACTTCGGCGAGTTCGAGGGCAAGACGGCCGAGGAACTGGAAAATCACCCGGTTTTCCCACGCTGGCTGGCGGGCGAGCCGGATGTCGACCCGCCTTTCGGCGAGAGCAGCCGGGATTTTCAGATGCGCATCATGCAGGGGTTCAGTCGCATCGTCGAGGGTCTGCTCAAAACCGGTACCACGCGCGCGGCAATCGTGACGCACGGCGGTGTAATCACGACGCTGTTGTCGACATTCGGTCTGCCGGAGGCGCCAATGCATGAGTGGATGATGCCCGAGGGCTGCGGCTACACGGTGCGCATCACGCCTATGCTCTGGTCACGCGGACAAAAGATGGAAGTGATCGAGGAACTGCCGATTGTGCCGGGCAGATATGAAGAACCGGATATTTTCGACGGCTTCAATGTGGAAGACTTTTTATATGATTGAGGTAAGCCTATGATTTTTGCCAATCACGCACACCTGTACCCCCGACAGCTGCGCGAGGACGGGTCGATTGATGCGCTGCTGCGGCTGCTGGACGATTGCGGCATAGACAAAGCGGTGGCGTTCGCGCCGTTTTCCTACCGCTTGCGGGAGAGCGCACTGTTTCACGACGTGGATCAGAACGAGTGGCTCGCGCAGGAAATCGCGGGCTGCGAGCGGCTGGTGGGCTTCGGTACGATCGACTTGCTCGAGGGCGCCGCGCCGATCCGCGATCAGGTGCAGAAAATCTGTGCGCTCGGTCTTCGCGGGATCAAGATTCATCCCGCCGCGCAGGAATTGCCGATCGACAGCGAAAAGGCGTTTGAAATCTATGCGCAGGCACAGGAATGCGGACTGTTTTTGTCGTTCCATACGGGACTGCATTGGCACCGTATCCGCGACTACCGAATGCTGCTGTTCGACGAAATTGCCTACAACTTCCCCGACCTGCACTTCAGCCTTGAGCACGTCGGCGGCTACAGCTTCTTCCGCGAGGCGCTGCTGGTGATGTGCAACAACAACCGCGACAATCCCCACGTCTACGCGGGGCTGACGTCTGTCGAGCCGGCTGCGAACGGACTGTGCGGTCCGTGGTCGCTGACAAACGAGGAGATCGAAACGCTGATCTTCCAGACCGGAGAGAATCAGACGATTTTCGGCCTGGACTTCCCGTTTAAAAAGGCGGACTACATCCGCGCGGCGATGGCGCGTATCCGTGCGCTGCGCATATCCGAAACGGCCAAGGAAAACATCCTCGGACGCACGCTCGAAAAACGATTATTCTCCACGGAGGGTTCTGTATGAAAAGAGCTGTAATTGTGCTGCTGACGATGCTGCTTTTGCTGAGCGTCGCCGCCTGCGGCAAGGGAAAAACAGATGCAGAGAAAAAGGACGCCAACGCGGTGCTGACCGACTCCAACGTGCCGCTGGAAGTGGGCGCCGAAGTGTGGGACTTCAGCGAGACGCAGCAGAACGCAGTCCATTGACCGAACAGATAAAAACGGAGTTTCTCTTCCGCGTGATCCGCAGAAAAAAACTCCGTTTATCTTTTTGATTCTGTTTTGTGCTCTTATTTAGCCAGACCCGTGTAAAACGCGTCGATTGCCGCATAGAAATCTTCGACGCCGCCGTCGTTCTTGATCACATAATCGGCAATGGCTTCACTTTCGGACGTGCGGAACTGCTTCTCTTCGTTCGCGTCGAATTCGCGCAGCTTCTCCACACTCTTGCCGTCGCGTTCGGAACCGCGCGCGAGCATGCGCTGGTAGCGCACTTCGTCGTCGGAGATCACGATGTCAACCAGCACGAAATCCTTGCCGAACGCTTCCTTGAAGAACAGCACGTCCGAGAGCGGGCGGATGCCGGAGACCAGATAGATCGGCGCGCCGGATTCCTTGATCTTCTTGACGATCTGATCCGGGAAGAACGTCTGGCCGTAGGCGTCCATATACTTTTTGGACGTCTTGTGCAGGTTGTCGCGCGTCAGCTCCAGGCCGTCCTTTGCCGCAAGCTCACGCACGACGTCGCCGATGGACACCATGGGCAGGTTGTATTTCTTTGCGATATACTCCAGAAAGAAATCCTTTCCGGTTCCGTTTTTACCGACTGCTGCTAATACCATTGTTATACCTCCATTATTCTGTAACGATTTTTTCGTACCGCACACAGTGTAGCAGAAACCGAACGATTTGTCAACGCAGGAGGCGCTATGAATCTTCGCATTTTTGTACTGCATACGGACAAGATGACCGCACACGACGCGCGGTCGCTTAGCCGTGCGGCAGATGCGGCGCATGCCGCGCGGTACGCGTCGCACACCGACAGACAGGGTGCGCAGACCTCGCTTGCCGCAAATGTGCTGCTGCGGTACGGCGCGGCGCAGATGCTGGGCGTACCGATGCGCCGTGTGACGACTGCCGCAGGCGAAAACGGACAGCCGCTGCTGCCGGGGACGGGACTGTTCTGCTCCGTCAGCCACACGGACACGCTGTGCATCTGCGCGGTGGCGGATGTGCCGGTGGGCATCGACGCGGAAAAGATTCGCCCCGCGCCTTTGCGTGTGGCGCAGCGGATCTTCTCGCCGCAGGAGCAGCAGCGTCTGCGCGAGGCATCGCAGACCGACCGCGTATTTTTTGAAATCTGGACGCGGCATGAGAGCGTGGTTAAGCTCACCGGTGCGGGCCTGCGCGATATCCGCGCCGCCGTGCCGGAGCATGTGCGCACCCAAACGTTTCTGCTTGAGGAAGCGTTTGCCGTAAGTCTCAGCACGTTTACAGACGCGTCATAAAAAAGTTACGGATTCTTTTTCGTTTGTTAGTAAAAGGGTGTTGAAAAACACGGGCTGGTTGTGTTAATATGATAGCGAAGCGTGTGGGACGATTCGGCGCTTCGCATTCTGTTTTGGAGAAGGTCGTTTATGCACAAAAAATTCTTTGCATGGATGATGACAGCCGTCATACTGGCCGCGACTTTTGCGGGATGCGGAAAGCAGACGCAGACCGCGCAGTCAACGACCGAACCGCAGACGACGACGGCCGCAGACCGGCAGGTACAGGGCGACATTGCTTCACCCCAGTCGACGCAGGCACAGTCGACGCAGTCCGCGCAGGCGGATTCGCCGCAGCCGCCGGAAACGCCGGCAGCCGCGCAGACTACAGCCGCCGCTTCGGATGCGCAGTTCGGACCGCTGTTTCAGCAGTTCGTGCGCGACAAGGTGGCCGACGGCAGCTACACGCTTCGCACGGAGCAGTCCGGCATGCGCATGGTCATGACGATGTCCGGCAAGGATTCTGCGCTCGAAAGCGACGCTGCGGGAATCCTGCATTTTACGCTCATTTCAAAGGGCGGGCAGTACTACATGCTCATGCACAACACCAAAAAATATGCGCAGATGTCCGCCGAGGACTATGCAAAACAGGCGGATTCGCTCGAGAACGCCGCATTGCAGCTTGACAAGCTGCGCCTGCAGTCGACCGGCGAGGAAACGGTTGGCGGCAAGACGTACAGGACGGAGACGTACGACGAGGGCGACGTCGGAACGGTGACATATTTCTTTGATGAAACGGGCGCCAGACGCACCCGTGTGGTCAAGGACGGCAAGATCAGTATCGCCGACGTGTTTGAAGTGTCGGGCGACGCGGACGCTGCGGTGTTCGAGATTCCGGCGGGGTATACGCTCGTTGCAGACCCGTCGCTGCTGCTTGCACAGTAAGTTACAGAATTACAATACAGAAAGGGTGGAGCGGGACAGCGTTCCGCAAAAGAAGAGGATGAAAAAGATTCTGGCATTTTTGGCTGCCGCCGCAGTGCTTTGCGCCTGCGGATGCGGCAAGCAGACAGCCGTCGAGGTCGATACGACCGGGGCGGAGACCGCTGCTGCGCAGACTGCCGCATCGGGCGACCTGCAGGAGGATTTCGCAGTACCCGCCGTCAACGAGAGCGGCTCCACAACCGCACCTGTCATCACGCAGCTGACAGAGGCGACGACGGCATTTCAGCAGGCGCCGATTCTGCGTGCGCTCGAGCAGGCGCAGAACAACCCCGCGCCCGTGACCGAGACGACCACGCAGAGTGCGGAAACGACGACGCAGCCGGAGACGACGCTGCCCGGCGAGGAGCAGCCCTCCGAGGCGCCTGCGCAGAGCACGACTTCGACCACGGCCAAGCCGCCCGAGACGACGCAGAAGGCACAGACCGCGGAGCTTCTTCATTCTGCGGTGCTCGCACCGATAAACAGCGGCACATACACCATGACCATCAGCGCCTTCGGCAAGGATCACAGCAGCGATGACAAGCTGTCCAAGATCGTGCGCGGCGGCGAGACGGCATACTGGATCACCATTCCCGCGGCCGGTCTGACGTATAAGGTGTTTCCCGCCGGCGGCAAGTACTATCTCGCAACGCCGTCCAAATACTGCGAGCTGACCAAGGCACAGTATGACTCGGTTTGCCGCAGCTTCAACAATGCGTTCTGCAACTTCTCCTCGCTCAAGTTCAAGCGCAGCGAGACCGTGCGCGAGGGCTTTAAGAAATACGCGGTCGAGTATTTCGAAATCGGCGGCAGCGAGCTGTCTCTGTGGTACGACGGCGGCAAGCTGTTCAAAATGCAGATGGCCGGCGAATCCCTGCCGATGACCGTTTCATCCGGTGCGGACGGCAGCTACTTCACGCTGGATACATCGCTGGAGAAGGTAGACTATGCGACGCTGGAATCGCTCGTTTCTTTGGCGGGCGCATTCTTCGGATAAGGAGTGTTTACAATGAAAAAATGGATATCGACCCTTCTGGTCGTGTCTCTGGTCGTGGGTATGGCGGCTGTGCTGCATGCGTGCGGCAAGCCGAAGACGCCGGAAACGACAACGACCGAGGGCACTACGTTCGATCTCTTCGGACATGAAGACGAGCCGTACACCGAGAGTGCATGGGAAGAGTATCTGGACAGCCTTGAAGAGACCGACGAGAGCTACAGCTATACCGAACGCACGACAGACGAGCACTATCAGCAGGAATATGACGCGCTCACGCTGCCGCACGCCGTGACCATGCAGCCCGTGGCTGGTACCACACTCGCCCAAGCGACGACCAATCCCGCCGTGCGCGAGACGACGACACAGTTCCAGTTCACCTATTCCGCCCAGACGACGCGCGCGAGTGTCGGCGGCAAGACGACGAAGCCCGCCGATACGACTAAGGCTGCCGCAACGACCAAGGCCGCCGCGACGACGAAATCTGCCGAGAAACAAACCACGCTGGTTTCCGATGTGCTGGGCGACACCGGCACTGCCCACAGCTCGCTGAAGGATGCCACAGTGCTTCCGATGCCGCAGGTCACGAACCTTGACCGCTATGTGATTCAGCGTCTGAACTCCGGCCGCTACACGGCAAAGATGGATATCCGCATGGAAGGCATGACCATGCCGATCACATACTACACCGACGGCAACAACTCCGCGACCGAGATGATTATGTCTGATATGCTCGCCTCACAGATGGATATTCCGATGATTAAAATCGGCAGAATCCGCCTTGTCACCAAGGGGCTGAATACATCCAGCCCCAAGGCATACGTGACGTGGCCGGGCAGCTATTACGAGATCGACGGCGGCGATATGGAAGGCTTTGCCGAAGCGCTGCAGGAAGCCAGAGGCGCACAGGACATCGGCAAGCTGCTGCAAGTTGACAATCTGGGCTATCTCGGCAAGTCGACAGGCGTCGGCTACGTGTGCGAATCGTACAAGATTCCGGGCGAGGACATCGCGTACAGCTTCTACTTTACGGACGTGGACGCCGAGGGCTACGAGGGTCTGGTGCGCTGGGAGGTTATCAACCTGCAGACCGGCGCGGTCGAGCAGACCATGGACATCCGCTTGATGGACAATGTGCCGGGCGACGCTTTCGACGTCAAGGGTCAGAAGAAGTCGCTGGAAGACATGGAAAAACTGTTCGGCGGATGAAGACAGTATGGATTACGGGCGCGTCGGGCGGCATCGGTAACGCTGCCGCCCGGCTTTTTGCGCAGGCAGGTTACCAGGTTGCCGCGGGCTGCTTCCGCGGCAAAGAGCGTGCCGAAACGCTCTGTGCGGCGCTGCGAAGCGAGGGCTTTGCGGCCGAGGCATTCGGCGCGGATCTGACCGACTCGGCGTCGGTCGAAACGGCTTATCGCGCTATCGAAGCATGGTGTGGCGGCGTGGATGTGCTGGTCAACAATGCCGGCATTGCGCAGCAAAAGCTCCTCACGGACGTCACAGACGAGGAGTGGCGGCGCATGTTTGCGGTCAATACGGACGCCGCATTCTACTGCTGCCGCGCGGTGATTCCGCATATGGTACGCCGGCAGCACGGGCGGATTGTCAATGTTTCGTCTGTGTGGGGCGTGCGCGGCGCGTCATGCGAGGCGCCGTATTCCGCATCCAAAGCGGCGCTGATCGGACTGACCAAGGCGCTGGCCAAGGAGCTCGGACCCTCCGGCATCACGGTCAACTGTGTGGCGCCCGGTGTGATCGATACGCCGATGAATGCCTGCTTCGACGACGAAACGATGCGCGCGCTCGCCGGAGAAACGCCGCTGTGCCGCATCGGCACGCCGGAGGAAGCGGCGCGGGCAATCCTGTTTTTCGCGTCGGAAGAAGCGTCGTTTATCACGGGGCAGACGCTCTGTGCGGACGGCGGATTTATGGTTTGAGATTATACCCAAAAAGTTCTTGCATTCACGCAAAAAATATGTTATTATTTACAAGTAGATTCTGTCAGTATAGTTGGAGGGATAGACATGGCGGCAACCTGCCCGAAATGCGGCGGTAAACTGAGACTGATCGACTGGAAACCGAACTGCCCGCACTGCGGCGTGAATATGGTCTATTACGGTATGGAGGAGCGTCTGCTGCTCGACGCCGACAAGGCGGAAGCGGAGCATGCCCGTACCCAGCCGAAGGTCGATCGCATCAAGGCGGCGACGGTCGGCTCACCTTTGGCGATTGCGCGTCTGGTACTCAGCCTGATCCCGATCGCCGGCCTGTTCCTGCCACTGGCGAAGTTTGCGTTCACGGCGCCGTATGCGGCGTTTTCCGGCAACGTTAACGCGATCTCCCTGTATAACGTTGTTTCGACGACCGATATGGACGCGCTCATGAGCATGTTCGGCTCCAAGCTGTTCGGCACAGCGTTCATTCTGTATGGTGTGGCGATTGTGTGCGTGGCGCTGTCTGCGCTGGGCGTGCTGTTCCACACGATCTTCCAGACGCTTGCCTGCTCGCCGAAGGGAAAGCAGCGCAATATCGCTTTCGACGTACTCAATTTGCTGCTGGTCGGCGGCGCGATCATCTGCTTCACGATGTTCTCCGGCAGGATCACCGCGCTGTTCCCGCACGTCGTGCAGACGTCTGCCGTCGGTTTCGGCGCGTTCGTCTATCTCGGCCTGATTCTGCTCTCCTTTGCAATGGATATCCTCTGCATCGTCAAGGGCGTCCCGATCAAGTACAAGGAATGCTTCGTGGGCAATATTCCGGCCGATAAATACTTCCAGCTTGTGGAGGAAGGCGTGCCGCTTGAGCAGATCCGTCAGGTCATGGCCGAGCACACCGCGCAGAAGGAAGCCGAGAAGAAAGCGCAGGAAGAGGCCGAAGCAGCCGCCAAAGCTGCCGAAGCCGGCAAAAAAGAAAAAGAAACGGCCAAAGTACAGTAAACCATCGGATACGAATACAAAAGGACAGTCGCATTTTGCGAAGAAAAGAATAAACAAAGGAAGAGACTATTCATCCAACGCTGTATGGAGAACAGTTTCTTCTTTCTTTTCTATAAATAATGTCTACTGAATAAATGCCGACACGCCGTCGGCATTTATGAAAAAGCGTTTTTTGAACGCTTTTTCAGCCAAAATCGGCAATTTTGGCTTCAGTCTCCATTGGAAAGCCTGCTTGCGGTGCGAAGCGTTCGCACCGCAAGTGCAAGGATTTTTAAGCTTTTTCTGAAAAATCCTTGCACTTCAAACAAAGCAAAATGCTCTAAAGGATTGATAAATATAGCATTTTGCTTTGTTCAGCAGGCATTAAATATAATCGGTGTTCTTCCCTAAAGTTCGTTTGGGGGTACGGATTGCTGTGCTTTGCTCGAAATGACACCGGGTTGATTTTGTTCGTTCGTTTCAGATATTGTCTGCGGTTGTTTTTTATTTTTGCGGGGACTTCGCCCTCGACGTATCTGTATACGTCTTTCGGGCGAAGAAAACGGCGTCCTCATCTAAATGAACCGCCTCTTTGTTTTAACCTGCAAAAATGACGCTCCAAGCTGCAAAAATGCAGCCCCGAAACGGACGAAAACCCTTTGTTTCCAATCGTTTTCGACCCCGATTTGCTTTACAAACTTTACGCCGTATGCTATACTGCGCGTGAGGTGATTTGCATGCGAATCTGCATTTGCGACGACGAGCACGCCGTGCACGACACGCTCGAACACCTGCTGCGCCAAAGTGCGCTGACGGACGACGCGCTGTGTGTCGAGCACCGCTATTCGGGCGAGTCGCTGCTGCGTGCGTACAGCGAAGGTACACGGTACGACCTGATCTTTCTTGACGTGCGCATGCGGACGGTCAGCGGCGTGCGTGCGGCGCGGGAGATCCGCGCGCTGGACGAGGATGTGCTGCTGGTTTTCGTGTCGGCATACGAGCAGTATGTGTTCGACGCATTCCCGGTCGGCGCAATGCATTATCTGCTCAAGCCCGTGCAGCAGGAGGACTTTGACGAAGTGTTTGCACGCGCGGTGCGCAAATTCCGCGAGCGGCACGCACGGCTCGAACTGCGTTTCCACAAGGAATTCTACAGCGTGCCCGTCGACCGCATTCTGTATGCCGAGGGCAAGAACCGCCATGTGCTGTTTCATACCGGCGACGTTGTGTATGAGACGGTCGGCAAGGTGTCGGACTACTGCGACGTCCTGCTTTCCAGCGGATTTGTGCAGGCGCATCAGTCGTTTCTGGTCAATATGGCCGCGATCCGTATGCTGCGCAGCGACAGCATTGTCGTCTCCAACGGGGACGTCATCTGGATCAGCGAGCGAAAGCGGCCGGAAGTGCGCAAAGCGTTCGACCGGTACCTCGCGCAAAGGAAGTGGTAACATGCACGAAAGTATACTCTGGTACCTGATTACATACGGCGGCAACCTGATCGAGTGGTATATCGCCGTGACGTTTTTCTCGGCGCTGCACGCGCCGCGCCTTGCGCGCAAATGGCGCGTTCTCTGCGGATTCGGCATCACGACAATCCAGTTTGTGTGCAATGCGCTGTTTTTGAGTCAGTCTGTTCCGACGATGATCGTCTCATACTGCATGGTCTGTTTGTATTCGATGCTCTACCGTTCCAAGTGGTATTGGAAGCTATTGGAAAGCGCTGCCGTTTGTCTGATTAACGTATCGTCCGAGTTTGTGCTCAGTCTGATCCTGCAGATGGGCATGAAAGTCGACCTGGGCTATGCGCAGCATTCTGTCGGCCTGTATGCGCTTTGTACGCTGGTTTCCAAGAGTGCCGCCGTCGTGATTGTGAAACTGACACGGTTCGGCCGCATCCGAAAGAGCCTTGCCTTGCCCGGTTCGGCTGTATATCCCATACTCGCGCTGCCGCTGGGTACAGTCGCCACGATGGCACTCCAGCTGCAGTCCGCGTTTTATATGCGTACCGTGTTCTATACGGCGTTTACAATGTTGTCCGTGGTGCTGCTGCTTGCCGCGAACCTGCTGACGTTCCGGATTATCGAGCGGCAAAGCGACTATGCCCGGACCAAGCAGGCGCTGCAATTTGCCGAGGCGCACATGCAGGTGCAGCTCGACCATTACCGCGAGTTGTACGATTATCAGACGCAGATGCGCCGCACACGGCATGACGAGAAGAACCGGTTGATCGCGCTGTCCGCGCTGCTGCATGCGGGCGAATATGAGAAAGCGCAGACGCAGATTGACCGGGAGCTGGCGCAAACGCAGGAAGACGCCCTGCGGGTGGTGAATACGGGCAATCCCGTGATCGACGCCGTATTGCAGCAAAAACGCAGAAACGTGCAGGAAAAGGGGATTGAGATCCGCGCCGGCGTGCAGCTTGACGAACCGCTTCGCACAGATGCGCTCGAGCTGGGCGTGCTGCTGGGCAACGCCCTCGACAATGCGACCGAGGCTGCGGAAAAGCTCGGCAGCGGCGAAACGCCGACGGTTGACGTGCTGATTCGCGCTGCGGCGGGGCGCGTGCTCCTGTGCGTGGAAAATCCGACCGCCGAAGAGAGCGGCGACACCGACGTGCTGCGCTCGACCAAGCCGGACGCGAAAAACCACGGGTTCGGTCTGAGCAGCATCCGTGCCATTGCCGGACGGCACGACGGCAGCGTGACGATCACCTGGCGCAATCACCGTTTCCGTATCGAAATCGGACTGGCAAACGAATAGATTCAGCGGTATTCTCTCCCGATGGGAATGCTTACTTTTTGCCGGCAACGTTGACAACCGCACATGCCGGAAACGGCTGCGCTATTCTATCAGGATCTCCTGCTCGACGGCGATGTTTTCGCGCAGCGTGAATGTGCCGCTGCACCGATCGCCGCGTATCTGAACCTGTGCGCGCACTATTTCGGCGCCGCGAAGCTGCATAGCGGCCGCCTGACCAAAATCGGATTGCAGCAGAAGGCGGCGCTGAGCGTCGCTCAGACGGTTTTGTCCCTCGTAGAACGTGCTGCGGTAGACGACATACGACAGTGGCAGCCGCTCTCCTGCAGCGGTGGCAAACGTTTCGTAGGCGAAGTACTGCGCACCGTCTGCGGGACGGGGACTGCCGAGCGGCAGATGCATCCCGAACAGGCGCAGCGCAACGCGCAGACGCTTGCGGACAGGGGAAGGGTACGCATGTTCGGTCAGGCGACAGTCGAGTGTGCGCGTCGTGACCGCTTCGGCATAGCCGGAGGCGTGGTGCAGCGTCGTGCCGTGCAGGTGCTCTTTCGCGCCGCTGATGAGAAGCTGTCCCCGCTGCACAGCCGTCGGCGCCTGCACGATCTGCTGTCCGTCATACGTTTCTATCTTTTCCAGAAAGCCGTCCCGCGCCGCAACGATGTGGCAAGGGGGCGGTTCTTTGTTTTCGGTGTGCGTGCTCTCACGGATTTCCACATGCAGCACAGAGCCGTCTGCATTCAGCGCGACCCAGTGCAGAGCAGACAGCGACTGCAGGAGCGCATCCTCCGTTTCGGATGCGTGCAGGTCACGCCTGGGCATGCCTTCCGCGACGTGCTGTGCGCGCAGGGCGGCGCGTACCGTATCCTCAGTCAGTTGATCGACACCCTCGATGTCGATGACCCAGATGCGCCCGGACAGCAGAACCAGCAGCAGGAGAAAGACGGCTGCCCCGATCGGTACGCCGATGCGGTCTTTGTGCCGGCGCAGTCGGAACGGTAAGCCACATTTGCCGGTAATGTGTAGACGCATTCCGGCACGACGTGCAGCATGACGCAGACGCAGAAAGGCGGACGGGCTCGTTTTGCCGCGCAGCGTGTTCCCGAGCGGGCGGATGTCCCAGATCGGAATGTGCATGCCGGCGCACAGGTTCACAAACCGCTCCGGGAACCCGCCGACGGCCGTAAATGCGATGTAGCCGGATAAGAAGTGCAGCAGACGGATCAGCATAACAGCCTCCTCATCCGATAAACTCGACCGACAGGATTGTGCCGCAGATCAAAAGCTGGTTTTGCTGCATGGTGCGGATCATCAGACCGCTGCCCTGAAAACGCACGACGCGCCGTCCGGTACTCAACCGGATCACGTCGTCCTCATACTGCAAAACACCGCGGCAGCCGTCCACCAGCGCCTCGCGGTTGCCGGACAGTTCAATCTGTGCCTCGGTCGTCACAGCGTCGTTTCGCTGCAGGGATTCGCTGAGATTCTCGTGCAGCCGGGCAAGCTCCCGGCGAATTTTTTTCGGCATACGGCATCTCCCTCGTATTCATTTCACGTTCGGTTTCATAAATATGAGCGAGGTGTTGGAATTATGAAAAAGAAAGAACGGCTGCTTCGGCTTGTCCCCGCATTGGCGCTGCTTGCGCTTCTGATTCGTTTTCCGCGCGAGATAACGGACGGCGTGCGGCAGGGGTTGTCCCTGTGTGCCGCGGCGGTGATCCCGTCGCTGTTTCCGTTTATGACGTTGTGCACGTTCGTTGTGCGCAGCGGTCTGCACGCTTCGGCCGGCAAGCGGTGTGCGCGCGTGATGCAAGCGCTGTTCCGTCTGCCGGGATCGGCTGCGGGCGCGGTGGTGCTGGGACTGTGCGGCGGTTATCCCGTCGGTGCGCGCATGGCGGCGCAGTTGTACCGCGCCGGCAGCGCGACGCGCAGTCAGGCGCAGCGGATTTGTCTGTTTTGCGTTGCGGCAGGACCTGCATTTGTGATCGGAACCGTCGGCGCGTCTATGCTCGGCAGCCGTGCGCTCGGCCGCATCCTGTTTCTGGCGCTCACGCTGTCCAATCTGACGCTGGGGGTTCTTCTGCGTTTTACGGATGAGCCGTCTGCGCAGACAAACGTCACATTGGTTCCAAGGCAGCCGCTCGCACGCAGTCTGTGCGAATCGGTTGCTGCGGCGGGCGAAGCGATGCTGCCGCTGTGCGCGTGGATTCTGCTGTTTTCGGGGATCTGCGCCGTACTGCGGCGTATGCCGTCGGGAGCCGCACTGCCGCTGATCTGTCTTGCGGAAGTGACAAACGGATGCAAAACGGGTGTCGAAGCCGGCTTGTCTTTGCCGCTGCTTGCGGCCATTCTCGGTTTTGGCGGCCTGTCGGTGCACTGTCAGGTAATGCCGGATGTGCTCGCATGCGGCGTGCCGCTGTCCAGATTCTGGGCGTTCCGTGCGCTGTCAGGTGCGCTCGCTGCGGTGTACTGCATCGCGCTGGAGCGGATGTTCCCGATGGCGCAGACGACTGCGCTGCTGCGCACGGACATATCGGTGCACGCCGTGAGCGTTTCCGCGCCGGTCTCTGCGGCGCTGCTGGCCACAGCGGCGGTTTTCATTCTCAATACATCGTCGCCGGAGGATCGCAGAAGTGTATAAAAAGAGGTTCATCACGGATTTTTGTGGGATGGTCAGATGTCGGTAAAGAGCGGTGTCATCGCGAGGCGCAGATGTCTGCGCCGCCGGTGGCGGATGAAGCAGGCGGCTGCGCTGGAAGAAACAGGGAGTATCACGAAGCGCCCCAAGCGAGTGAGACGACCATGTTTCTGACCGGTCAACACTAAGCGCGGCGATCCGTAACCCCGGCAGTGCATAAATGAACAGGAAGGAGAACGGATTGCCGCGCGCCATAAAGGCGCTCGCAATCAACACGTATAGAAACATCACGATAAACGACAGATGCTGCCGGCGGGTTTCCCTGTGTAGGGCACGGATATATCCGTGCCGAAAAGGACGTTTCCTGCACCGCGGCACGCATGTATGCGTGCCCTACATGCCTCGCAGGAACAATCGAGTAGAATCTGTCATAGCAATGACAAACAAGGGGACATTTTCTTGTCCCACACAAATTCCGTGAAGAGGGTAAAAAGAAGAACGCGAAAAGGGCTTTTTCATCCCGTTTGATTCGGGTGAAAAAGTCCTTCTTTTCTTTTCGTTTCTTCTATTCCGCAACCATTTCATCCGCCGTGCCTGCCGCCGCGCCCGAAAAAGCGCCGGCGTTTTTTCGCGGTACGCTTCGGTTGTTCCGCGTGCTTCACTTCCCGGAAAGGAATGCGGTGCTCTTTCGCATAGCGTTCGGCAGCGCTGTCTTTTGCGCCGCAGATCGTGAGCGACGGGCAGCCTTTAAACGCGTCTTCGCCAATTTCCGCCACGCTGTTCGGAATAACGACCGAAGTCAGACCTATGCAGTCCTCAAATGCACCCATCCAGATTTCCGTCACGCTGTCCGGGATAACGACCGCAGTCAGACTTGGACAGTCCTTGAATATACACCATCCGATTTTCGTTACGTTGTCCGGAATGTCGATCGATGTCAGATTTGTACAGCCGCCGAATGCCCACGCTCCGATTTCCTTCACGCCGTCCGGTATGACGATCGAAGTCAGACTGGTGCAGCCATAGAATGCCCAGTCTCCGATTTTCGTCACGCCGTCCGGAATGACGACCGAAGTCAGGCTTGTGCAGCCATAGAATGCACCGTCTCTGATTTCCGTCACGTTGTCCGGAAAAACGACCGAAGTCAGACTTGTACAGCCGCTGAATGCATACCATCCGATCTCCGTCACGCCCTCCGGAAAAACGACCGAAGTCAGACTTATGCAGTTACGGAATGCAATCCTTCCGATTTCTGCCACATTTTTCGGAATGATGACCGAAGACAGGCTTATGCAGTCACAGAATGCTTCTTCTCCGATCTCCGTCACGCCCTCCGGAAAAACGACCGAAGTCAGACTTGTACAGCCGCTGAATGCATGCCATCCGATTTCCGTCACGCCGTCCGGAATGACGATCGAAGTCAGACTTGTGCAGTCCTCAAATACTGACTCTTCGATTTTCGTCACGCTGTCCGGAATGACGACCGAGGTCAGGCTTGTGCAGCCCTCGAATGCACTACCTCCGATTGCCGTCACGCTTTCCGGAATGACGACCGACGTCAGGCTTGTGCAGCCCATGAATGCAGACCATCCGATTTTCGTCACGCTGTCCGGAATGGTGATCGAAGTCAGACTTGTGCACCTGGTAAAAGTAAATCTTCCGATTGTCGTCACGCTGTCCGGGATGACGACCGAAACCAGACTTGTGCAGCCCTCGAATGCAGACTCTCTGATTTCCGTCACGCTGTCCGGGATCGTGATCGCTTCCAGCCGGTTACAGTTTTCAAATGCTTCTTTTGCGATCTCTACAACAGGCACGCCGCCGTATGCGCGTTCGAGCCGCGGCTCGGGATCGAGTCCCGTGTACCGCTTGATCACGATGCCCGCGTCCGTTATTGTATAGTCGAAGCCGGGCAGGATCGACGCGTCGCCGCAGCCGCTCTCCCGCAGGTACTGCGCGAGATGCGTATGTATATCCTGCGTGAACCCGTGCGCAAAATCGAGCCAGTGCTGCCGGTGCAGCGCGACCAGTGCCTGCGGCAGGTCACTGTCTTCGATCTGCTCCAACTGGCAGGCCGCGATCGCTCTGCCCGATTGAAAAGCGCGGATCAACGTTTGTGTGAGATGTGTGTCCGACAGGAACGCATGATCGATCAGCACGAGCATACAGGCGCTGCTCTGCAGCTTGTCCGCGTCCTCGCCGTTTTCAGCCGCGTCGTACAGCCGGCAGCCGCTCTTTTTCGCTTCCAGAAGGACGGTTTTGGCGGCTGATTCCGATGCCTTTGCATACAGGCAGTACGCAAATCCGTCGGCGCCGCTTTCCGCGCCGCTGTTCTCTTCGCGTCTTGCCGCCGGATCAACGGCGACCGAAATGCCCTTCGCCTCACGCTGTTCGCCTTTGGTCAATCCGTCGATCTGCGATAGCGCCGCTTCGATCCCGTCGGGCGTGACGGTCGAAACGACCGAACCGTCTTCGATTGTATAATCGACGCCCTTGTCCAGATTGCACCGGATGATCGGTTTATAATACTGCGCCGCCCACGGGATCTCGTGCGCGCGGATATAGCCGCTTTTGAGCGACTGTTCGGTCACGAACAGCAGGAATGCCGCACAATTTTGCACATGTGCTTCGAGCACATCGTCATAGCTTTTGCCGATCGTGAGACCTTCGTCGTACCAGATCCGCCAGCCGGACTCGTACAGCACCTTGAGCACCGGCAAAACGGCGTCTCTGTCCTTGTGCGAATAGCTGATAAAAACGTACGGTTTCTCCTCATCCGCCTGAAACGGTGACGAGAGCTTTTCGATGCCCGGCGGGATCACGCCGCCGAACGCTTTAAACTGGTAATCGAACAGGAACGGAATGTGTTCATCAATACAGTACTGATGTGCGCAAGACGGCTGTTTGGCAGACGCTTCGCGGCAGATGATCGTGAGATGGGGGCAATTATTGAAAGCATAGTCACCGATTTCCGTCACACCGTCCGGGATGACGACGAAAGTCAGACTTGTGCAGCCCTTGAAGGATTCCTTTTTGATTACCGTCACGCTGTCCGAAATGACGATAGAGGTCAGACTTGTGCAGCCACCGAATGCACCCAATCCGATTTTCGTCACGCTGTCCGGAATGACGATCGAAGTCAGGCTTATGCAGCCCTTGAATGCAGACTCTTTGATCTCCGTCACGCTGTCCGGAATGACGACCGAAGTCAAACTTGTGCAGCCATCGAATGCATGCTTTCCGATTTCCGTCACGCTGTCCGGCATGTCGACTGAAGTCAGGCTTTTGCAGCCCGCAAAAGCATACCATCCGATATACGTCACACCATCCGGAATGACGACCGAAGTCAGACTTGTACAGTCCTCGAATGAACCGTCTTCGATTACCGTCACACCGTCCGGAATGACGACCGAAGTCAGACTTGTGCAGCCCTTGAATGCAGACTCTTCGATCTCCGTCACGTTGTCCGGAATGATGACTGAAGTCAGACTTGTGCAGCTTTCAAATGCATGCCCTCCGATTATCGCCACGCTGTCCGGAATGACGACCGAAGTCAGACTTGTGCAGTCCTCGAATGAACCGTCTTCGATTACCGTCACACCGTCCGGAATGGCGATCGAAGTCAGGCTTGCGCAGTACTTGAATGCATGCTTTCCGATTTTCGTTACACTGTCCGGGATCGTGATCGAAGTCAGACCGATGCATCCTGAAAATGCACTTTCTCCGATCTTCTTCACGCTGTCCGGGATGACGACCGAAGTCAGGCTGGAACAGCCATCGAACGCCCAGTCTCCGATGATCTTCACGCCGTCCGGTATGGCGACCGAAGTCAGGCTGGAACAGCCATCGAACGCCCAGTCTCCGATGATCTTCACGCCGTCCGGTATGGCGACCGAAGTCAGATTTGTGCAGTCCATGAATGCACGATCTCCGATTTCCGTCACGCTGTCCGGTATGACGATCGAAGTCAGATTTGTGCAGCCCTCGAATGCATACCATCCGATTCTCGTCACGCTGTCCGGAATGACGATCGAAGTCAGACTTGTGCAGCCCTCGAATGCATACCATCCGATTTCCGTCGCGCTGTCCGGTATGACGACCGAGGTCAGGCTGGTGCAGTTCTTGAATGCATCATCTCCGATTACCGTCACGCCGTCCGGGATGACGACTTTTGCATCATGGCCGCAGTACTCTTTCAGTATGCCCTTTTCGCTCACAAATTCGATCACAAAATCGCCCGACATCTTTTGTCCTCCTGTTTGGTTTGCTCCACGGAACGATGGTATTGAATACAGCATACCAGAAATTGTTTCGGTTGTCAAAGATTGTTATCTGCCTATACGCTTTATTCAACAACGCAATGCCTTTACGCTGTCATTATAACAGCGTTTTTTCTGACAATGCTATATCAAAAATCTATCACTTTGCGCGGTTTGTCTATCAAAATCGTTCCTTGCCCCGTTTTGCCTTGCTACCTTGGGCAGCTTTACGGCACACAGCCGTTCGCGGATCGGCATTGAACCGGCACGCCGGGTCGATGTGGGCATCAACCCCTGCGAATCGGAATTTGGCGGGCTGTTTACGCAGTTTGGTGGAATAGGATAGCCTCCCTTGTGTAAAGGGAGGTGGGCGCCGTAAGGCGCTCGGAGGGATTGTGTCCTGTCGAAAGACTTGTATTAGCAACATTCCGGACAAACAGCAAACAACCCCTCAGGCGCTTTGCGCCAGCTCCCCTTACACAGGGGAGCCAAAAGAAGCTCGCCAAC
>JAFSYM010000009.1 GCA_017450005.1 Clostridia bacterium | reverse complement strand
TTTTATTCCTGCTTGCCCCCTGCTCGGGGGCTTTTATTATAGCAGCTTTTTACTTGCTCTTTTCACCCGTAAACGGGTCTACAAACTCTTTGAGGCTGATCTGGTCATTTGCGATATCGTCCTCTAACTGCGTACGTATATATTCTGCTATAGCTCCTTCGTACTTCCCTACAGTATCTACATAATACCCTCTCGCCCAAAAATGTCTGTTCCCATACTTGTACTTCAAGTTTGCGTGCTTATCGAATATCATCAATGCACTTTTACTCTTCAGATATCCCATAAACTCCGATACTGCCATATTAAGATTCTTTTATTTCCCACTCGTTTAACGAGTGGTTTTTTCTTGCCTGTTCGGCGCCAATAAATACGGCAGCGCCGGGATAATTCGGCGCTGCCGTGCAGGATTCTGAGAAAATCAGCGGCGGTTGTTGCGGATTGTGCCGTCGGTGTCGACGACTACAACGTTGCCGCAGAATTTGGAGATGCGGCTGAACACCGCGCTCTTGTCGGCGGCTGCCGTACACTGCGCAACGCTGCCCGCCGACTGTGTGCAGGGGACAAACGCGTGCGAGAGCTTGCCGTCGCGCCCGATTGTGACCTGATAGACGCCGGTTTCGCGCGTCTTCGCGTCATAGAGGAAGTTGCCCAGACTGTACACGATCAGCTTGCCGTTGTAGAACTCCATACCCTGCAGGCGGTTGGAGTGCGCGCCGACCACGCCGTCCGCGCCGGCGTCGATGAGCGCCTTGGACCAGGTGCTCTGATCGCTGTCGAACCAGTTGGCGTTTTCGTCGATACCCGCGTGGATGTAGACGAACACATAGTCATTTTCCGCCTTGGCGGTCTTGACGGCGTTTTTGACGGCGTCTAAGTTATAGCGCAGCGACAGCACGCCGAATCCGGTGGCTGTAGCGGCCTTGCCCGCACGGCCGGACAGCGTGTCCGATGCGCTCAGGAAAGCGATCTTGCGTCCGCCCGCGAGGAACACGGCGGGCTTGGCGGCTTCGTTCACGTCGGCACCCGCGCCCGTGTGGGACACCTCGTTGGCGTCGAGCGTCTTGAGCGTCTGCGAGAGCGCGTCCGCGCCGTAGTCGCAGATATGCCCGTTGCCGACAGCGGCGAGATCGACGCCGAGCTGCTTGTACAGAGCGGCGGCTTTTCCGTCGGCGAGATACTTCGCCGTCTTGCCGTCCGAGGACAGCGCGCATTCGCTGTTGAGCACCTGAATATCCGCGCTCTGCATCGTCTTCTGCAAATCTTCGGAAACCGTACCCGTATTCACAAGATTGACCTTGCCGGCAAAGCCGATGGTGACCGTGTCCTTGTCGCCGGGCATTTCGCGCACCAGCCCCTTGTCGACACTGCCGTCGGCAAGCGCGTTCAGCGCGTGGAAGGATTTTCCGGTTGCGGTGAACCAGACCGCCTTGTCGTAGTCCTTTTTGCTCATCGCGCCGAGCACGGTCTGCAGCGACTCGGCGTCGCAGTTCTCGGCGATGTAGGACAGGAAGGCGGCGGAGAGCGAATCATCCGCCTCGCCGATTGCCTTGGCGGCGGCCAGCGCAGCGTCGTCCACAGCCTGCGTTGTCGATTCCGGTTCGTCCGCGGTTGTGCCGGACGGCTGAGCGGCAGCCGGTTTACTCTCCGACAGGAACGACGTGTGTGCACCGGAGATATGCAGCGAGCGGACTTTATAAATGCCGAAGACAGCCGCGCCGACAAAGATCAGCGTGAGCAGTACGGAAAAGAAGCGCGGTTTGTTTTTGGGAGCGGTGCGTTTTGCCATATTGTTCAGTCCTTTGTCTGAATTTGGATACTATTTCTATTATAGTTTCAAACACGCATGAAGTCAAGCGAATCTTTGCCGGAAAAAAGTGGAATAAAAAACTAGTCAATTCCCAAAGTAAATTCCACAGTGGCGTTTAGATGTGGAATTTAGTATGGGAAGAAAAAACTGTTTCGCGTTTCTTGACATTGACTTATAAAAGGTATAAAATAAGTTTTAGGCTTTTGCCGAATATCTGAACAAAAAAGGAGGGAACGTCATGGATGCTGGGGGTAGTAACGGCACACCGGTAGGCCGAAGTCCCAAGGGAAACCCCGGCGTCGTTCGGTGTTCCCCGTGACGAAACCTGCCGTGTCGGCTTCCGAATCTCTGACGACATTATGGACAAGGAGGTAACGAACCGATGGCAGAACATACTGTAACGATGGAGGCGACGCTCGAGCTGCTGCTCGAGGAAAAAAAGTACGCCACCATCCGGGATATTCTGATCACCATGAACCCGGCGGACATCGCCGGCGTTTTCGACGGGATGGAAGAAGCGTCCCTGCCGCTGCTGTTCCGGCTGCTGCCGAAGGAACTGGCCGCGGAAACCTTTGTGGAAATGGAGTCCGACGCGCAGGAGCTGCTGATCCGCGGCTTCTCGGACGTGGAGCTCAACGAGGTGCTCAACGAGCTGTACGTCGACGATGCGGTGGACATCGTTGAGGAAATGCCCGCCAACGTCGTGCGGCGTATCCTCGCCCAGGCAGACCCGCAGATGCGCAAAGAAATCAACGAGATTCTGCGCTATCCGGAAAATTCCGCCGGTTCAATCATGACCACGGAATACGTTTCCCTGCGCCCCGAAATGACGGTGGACGAGGCGATACTGCGCATCCGCCGCACGGGCGTGGACAAGGAAACGATCTACACCTGCTACGTGCTCGACAAGGACCGCACGCTGATCGGTCTGGTCACGGTCAAGGATCTGCTGCTCGAACAGGACGACGACACAGCGATTTCGGAAATGATGGAGCAGAACGTCATTTCCGTCAACACTCATACCGACCAGGAAGAGGTCGCGCAGATGCTCTCGAAGTACAACTTCCTCGCGCTGCCCGTCCTCGACAACGAGAGCCGCATGGTCGGCATCATCACATTCGACGACGCCATGGACGTCATGGAAGACGAGGCGACGGAGGATATGGAACTGATGGGCGGTATGGTGCCCTCGGACAAAACGTATCTGCGCTCGAATGTGTGGGATCTGTTTCTGCACCGCATCCCGTGGCTGCTGCTGCTGATGGTCTCCGCCACGTTCACGGGCATGATCATCACGGGCTTTGAAAGCGCGCTGGCCGCGCAGGTGGCGCTCACGGCATTCATCCCGATGCTCATGGACACGGGCGGCAACTCCGGCTCGCAGTCCTCGGTCACGATCATCCGCGCCCTGTCGCTGGGCGAGCTGGAATTCCGCGATCTGCCGCGTGTGCTCTGGAAAGAGATGCGCACGGCAGTCGTCTGCGGCACGGTGCTGGCGACGGCCTGCTTCGGCAAGATTATGCTGGTGGACAGGCTCCTGATGCACAACCCGGAAGTCACGGTCATGGTCGCGCTGGTCGTGTGCCTGACGATGGTGCTGACCGTCGTCGTGGCCAAAATCATCGGCTGTTCGCTGCCGATGATCGCCAAAAAACTCGGCTTCGACCCCGCCGTGATGGCCAGTCCCTTCATCACCACAATCGTCGACGCGCTCTCGCTGCTGGTATATTTCGGCATCGCGAACGCACTGCTGATCCGCGCTTAATCAAATTATCTGAAATGCCTTTTCCGACTGCGGAGAAGGCATTTTTTTGATGATCTTGTACCATTATTTTTCACTTGTATTTTGCAAGTCGCGGCACACAATATGCTTGCAAACGCAATTGACGCGCAAAGGAGTGAAACAGCAATGGCAAAGAGCGGCAACAACAACGTCGTCCCCGAGGCAAGAGAGGCGCTCGACCGCTTCAAGATGGAGGCGGCCAATGAAGTCGGCGTCAACCTCAAGCAGGGTTACAACGGCAACCTGACCTCCAAGGAAGCAGGTTCCGTCGGCGGTCAGATGGTCAAGAAGATGATCGAGGCGTACGAAAAGGGCATGAAATAACGATTCCTTTTCCGGGAGCCGGGCACTGCGCCCGGCTCCCTTTTTGCAGATTATCCCTTACTCCGCGAAAGATTCTCCGGAGAAGTGATCATCCGTCATCACGACGGCGTTCTGCAGGCGGTCGGTCCCGACGTTCGCTTCCGACATGCGGCACATTGCGGTGTGCAGCAGACTGATCGTCATGACCGCGAGGATCGCGACAAGCAGTACGATGGAGACGGACGCATTTCTAACAAGAGTCTTTTGCATTTTCTTTTCCTCCGTTATCTTACTCGGAATGATTTCCTTCCGGCAGATACAGAATACCATACAAAAATCTAACGCCACAACATACCAGCTCTAACAATGTAACAAGAAATTATTACAGTTTTACAAAGGACAAATCAGGACCACCCGTTGAACGGGTAGTTTGCTCCGGCCCTATAAGGGCCAATTGCTTGTGGTAGCTCTCTAAAGAGAGCATCGAAAGGTTTGCCAATCACATTTTATTCCTGCTTGCCCCCTGCTCGGGGGCTTTTATTA
>JAFSYM010000061.1 GCA_017450005.1 Clostridia bacterium | reverse complement strand
CCGGACTCATACGCGTTCATCATCGTGCACGCGTGGTCGGGGCTGAACAGCAGCGGCGATTTTATTGAAGGCGGCAATACCATGGCTGCAGTAGAAAAGCTGGTCAACGGTCTGGACGGGAATACGCATCTGGTCTCGCCGACACAGTTCATGGAGCGCATCGCGGCAAACTGCAAATAACACAGGAAGAACAACATGGGCAAACAATCGTACAATCATCCGCAGAGATCAGCCCTGCAGTTCGTCACGGAAGGCGTTACGCCTCCCCTGCCTCCTTCGGAGAAACAGTTCGCTGTTCACGGATTTTTGTGGGATAAGATGAAGCTTTCCCTGATTGTCATTGCGAGCGCCTTTATGGCGCGCGGCAATCCGTTCTCCTTCTTATACATTTGTGCACTACCGGGGTTACGGATCGCCACGTCGCTTCGCTCCTCGCGATGACACCGCTTTTTATCGATATCTGACCATCCCACAAAATTCCGTGATGAACCCTTTTTCTAAAAGATTCATTTACTTCCCACTCGTTTAACAAGTGGTTCTTTCTTGCCCTGTTCGTTGCCAAACAGCAACCGGACAACCCTATTCGAACTGCCCGGTTCGTTTTTCTGGTTTCGGGGATGTCTTAAAGCGACAGTCCCTTCCTTTCATACTATTTTACAAAAGATCCTTGTACTGATACACGCGCACGTAATCGACCTTGAACTCCACCGGCCAGTTCTTCTGCGGCGTTTTGGTGATCTTGTCCACGCCGTGACGGTCGGCGTTTGCCACGCCGTTCTTGCCCGCGATCTCCACGCTCAGCAGCAGATACTCCGGATTGTCCGAAACGCCGCCGGTCGAAATGCGGCCGGCTTCCACACCGTTGATGTAGAAAATATACGCATCCTTGTTCCATTCAAGACCGTAGGTGTTGTACTCGGTGTAGGGATCGTTTTCCATAAAGAACTTGCCGATCGAGTCGCCCTTGGAGTCGGGGCCGTAGCCGTCGTAGTGAATACCGCCGATCACGGCATCCACCCCACGCCAATGATCCTTGTAGTACATCGACTCGAACACGTCCACTTCCGTCCCATCGTCGCCGAAGCCGTCCACGTTATAAACGCCCTCGCCCATCATCCAGAACGACGACCAGAGTCCTGTCCCGGCCGGCAGGATGCAGCGCACCTCATAGTAGCCGTAGCACTGCTCGAAGCGGTTTTCGGTTGTGACGATACCGGTATAGTACCCCGGCGCATAGGGTTTGACCCAGTCCGGCGGATTCTGCACAGACAATTTGAGCGGTTCATCCTTATACTCCGCGCGAATGACAAGATTGCCGTCCTCGACCGACACCATGTCCTCGTGCCAGTATCCGCCTTTTCGCTCGGTCTCCCACCAGCGGGAACCCCACTTGGTGCGGTCGAGCGTATCGCCGTCGAACTCGTCGTGCCACGTCAACGCAAATTGACTCATGTCCACCTTTTGCCCCTGCGCAACGCGCGGGATATTCAGCCGCAGTAAAAGGTTCGGCACCACCGACGTGAGCAGCGCCAGAACCGCGCACAGGATTCGCTTGAGCACTTTCATCCTAATCCTCCTCTATTCCACTGTTCCAGCAAAAAGCCGGAAAAGCTTTCACATTGTACAGCCGTTTGTTTTGCGGAAACGCCTGTCCGAAAAAGGTTTCGGGTCAGTTATTGAATGACGATGCCAGATCGCCGAAAATTTCGCTGTATGACGGGTGGGCAAAAACAAGGTCTTCGATTTCGGACGCCGGCATCCGCTCGCGAATCATCAGCTCGGCTGCCAGCGACAGCTCGGCTGCCCCGTTGCCGATGAGCTGCAGACCGATCACGCGCTTTTGCGCATCGACGATCATTTTGGCCACGGCGCCGTCGCGCCCGTTTTCCGCGAAATATTTTCCGCTGTATGTCATCGGCAGCGTATGCGCCTGATAGTCGATGCCCTGCGCTTCGCAGTCCTGCGCCGTCAGTCCGATGCGCAGAACCTCGGGCGACGTATAGAGCACACGCGGGATGCAGGTATAGTCCATGCGCGCAGGTCTCCCGCCGAGAACGTCGGCAATCACCTTGGCCTGCCGGTACGCCGTATGCGCGAGCATCGACTTGCCCGTCGCGTCTCCGCAAGCAAAGACGTTCGGGTTCTGCGTGCGGCACTGCGCGTCAATGGCGATACCGGCGTCGGTATACCGCACGCCGAGCAGATCGAGCTCCTCGGCGTCAAACTGCGGGATGCGGCCTGCTGCACACAGCAGGAGCTGCGGCGTTCGTGCGAAAACAGTCTCGCCCTGCCGATACAAGACGGCTTCGCGATCGGCTCGCTCAAAGCGGGCGCCGGTCAGAATACGCACGCCCTTTTTGCGCAGAATGCGCGAGAGCGCGTCGCTGATCTCGCGGTCGATACAGCCGCCGATGTGCTGCGCTTCTTCGAGCACGGTGACGCTGCATCCCGCCCCGGCAAAGAAGCAGGCCGCTTCCAGACCGATTGCGCCGCCGCCGAGAACGTCGACGGTTTCCGGCAGTTTTTCGAGCGAGAGCATCGCGCGGCTGTCGGCGACGCTATAAGCAGCCCCCTGCGGCGCCTGCGGCACAAATGCCGGTCGGGAACCGGTGGCAAGAACCAGTTTTTTGCAGGTATATTGTCTGCCGCTGACTTCGATGGTTATGCAGTCGGCAGACGCGGCGATCACGTGTGCTTCTCCCCGAATGACCGTCACGCCGCATGTATCGAGCGTCATCTGCACGCCCTGACGCAGTGCGGAAACGATCTCTTCTTTTTGCCTGAACAGGGATGGCTGGGAGAGCGACAGCGCCTCGCCGGACAGGACCGACTGCGCGCGCAGGGATTCGGCGTCGCGCAGAATACGCACGGCATGCAGATAAGTTTTGAACGGAATGCAGCCGCAGTTCAGGCACATGCCGCCCAGCGCCTGCTTTTCCGCCAGCGCCGTTTGGAAACCGCGTTTGGCCAGAAGATGCGCCGCCCTGTATCCGCCCGGACCGCCGCCGATGACGAGCACGTCAAAATGATCGGATGAATTCATGATCTCACAACCGTATTGTCCGGCACCATGGCCGATGATAGTCTGTTTGTCAATAAAAGTACAAGATCCCGCAGTATCCGTGCGTCCTCTGCACGCGGCCGGTTCAGTTTCTGCTGCACAATCTGTAAAAAATCCGCGCGTCCGGCCAGCGGAAGACACGCCGTCAGCACAGACTGGGCCGCATCAATATAATCGGGATCGAGCGCGTCCGAATCGATCGCGACGTCCGTCGGCGTCGTGCCGTCCATACCGACAGAAAGCTGCACCGTCCCCCAGTCGAAGCGGGCCGTGCATGCGCGCGCATAGGCGTGAACGCGCGCATAATTCCATTCGTCGTCGCGGTAGTGCGCGATGCGTTCCGCCAGCGCACCTTCGTCCGGCTGTATCGGCTGCAGCGCCGCAATACCGTACACGTGCGAGAAACTTGACCGGAGCGCACCGCACAGCTCGTCAAGCCCGATATGCGGCAGAGCGGAACAAAGATCCGTGACGCGTCCCCGCGCGGAATCAACACCGTGGGACGCGGTTTTCTGCACAGAGACAGTAAGCGCTTTTTCCATCCGTTCACGGTCGACGCGCATCAGAATCGTGCCGTGGTGAAGACCGGCGTCCTTGCCCAGATAATAGGCGCTGCCGGATACTTTCGTGTTCCCGATGCAGATGTCGTTGCGTCCGTTCGCTTCGGCCTGTGCGCCGAGCGAGCGCAGCGCGGATACAATCGCCGCCGTAGAGCGGGCAATGTCATACAGCGCCGGCGGCAGCAGAATCGAAAAATTGAGATTGCCCGCATCGTGATAGACCGCGCCGCCGCCGGTACGCCGGCGGATAACGGGAATCCCCTCGGCGCGGGTATAGGCAAGATTGCACTGCGCGCAGGCGTTCTGGTTGCGTCCGATCACGACGACCGGATCGTTCTGCCACAGGTACAGCACTGCAACGCCGGTCTGTCCGGCAAACGACAGCAGCCAGTCTTCCCGCGCAAAGTTTTTATACGGATCGCGATCCGGAGAAAAAACAAAATAACCGTCCATATTTAAATTATACACGTCTTTCCACGGCTTGTCAACGTGCGGCAGCTCTGCGCACACGCCGGAACGTATTTGAAAAAAGCTGCCGCTGATGGTTGTATTTTACAGAATAGTTTGTTATAATATACTTTAGTATACTTTAAGGAGGAACATCTATGTCCAAGAAACCCTATTACATCACCACGGCCATTGCCTACACATCCGGCAAGCCGCATATCGGCAACTCCTATGAGATCGTTCTCACAGACGCCATCGCGCGCTTCCGCCGCATGCAGGGTTACGATGTTTTCTTCCTGACCGGTACGGACGAGCACGGCCAGAAGATCGAGGACAAGGCGAAGGAAGCCGGCGTTACGCCGAAAGAATTCGTCGACAAAGTTGCGGGCGAGATCCGCGGCATCTGCGATCTTTTGAACACGACCTACGATAAATTCATCCGCACCACCGACGACTATCACGAACGTGCGGTGCAGAAGATTTTCGAGAAGCTCTACAAGCAGGGCGATATCTACAAGGGCGAGTACGAAGGCTACTACTGCAAGCCCTGCGAATCGTTCTGGACGGAAACGCAGGCGGCAGATGGCAAATGTCCTGACTGCGGACGCGAGGTCAAAAAAGCACGCGAGGAAGCGTACTTCCTGCGCCTGTCCAAATACCAGAAAAAGCTGGAAGAACACATCGAGCAGAATCCCGACTTTATCTACCCCGAAAGCCGCAAAAAGGAAATGCTCAACAACTTCATCAAGCCCGGTCTGCAGGATCTGTGCGTATCGCGCTCGTCCTTCAAGTGGGGCATTCCCGTCACGTTTGACGACCGGCACGTGATCTACGTCTGGATCGACGCGCTGTCGAACTACATCACGGCGCTCGGCTACGATCCGGACGGCAGCGGCGAGTTGTACAAAAAATACTGGCCGGCCGACGTGCATATTATCGGCAAGGATATTGTCCGTTTCCACACAATCTATTGGCCGATCATCCTCATGGCGCTCGGCGAGCCTCTGCCCAAGCAGGTTTACGGCCATCCGTGGCTGCTGATCGGCATGGACAAGATGTCCAAGTCCCGCGGCAACACGATCTATGCGGATGAGATGGTCGATCTCTTCGGCGTGGACGCGGTGCGCTACTACCTTCTGAGCGAAATGCCGCATGCCAACGACGGCTCCCTGACGTATGAGACGTTCATCGAGCGGTACAACACCGACCTTGCCAACATCATCGGCAACCTTGTCAACCGTACCGTGGCGATGGCAAACAAATACTTCGGCGGCGCGCTGCCCTGCAAAGACTGCGCCGGCGAATTCGACGACGATCTGAAAGCGACCGCACTGCAGGCTGTGCCGGCGCTGACAAAGGCAATCGACGAATTTCGCATGGCGGACGCGGTGTCCGAGGTCATCACGCTCGCGCGCCGCAGCAACAAATACATCGACGAAACACTGCCTTGGGCACTGGCGAAAGACGAAGCACAGCGCGACCGGCTGTCGACCGTGCTGTACAATCTGCTCGAGAGCATCCGTTTCATCGCGGTACTGCTCAAGCCCTTCATGCCTGAAACGGCCGAAAAAATCTTCGGGCAGATTGGCACGGATCTCGATTCGCTCGATTCGCTGTCCGCGTTCGGCGCACTGCCTGCCGGTCATACGGTCGGCACGGCAACGCCGCTGTTCGCGCGTATCGACAGTGTGAAAATGCTTGCCGAGATTGAGGAGAAGCACAAGGCCGCGGCGCCTGCCCCGGTCAAAGAAAGCGTACCGGGTCTTGCGCAGATCGGCATTGAGGATTTTGCCAAGGTCGAACTGACCGCTGCGAAAATCGTCGACTGTGTGCCTGTCAAGCGCGCCAAAAAGCTGCTCTGCCTGACGCTCGACGACGGTTCCGGCGCACCCCGCACGGTGGCGTCCGGCATTGCCAAATGGTACAAACCCGAGGATCTGATCGGACATACGGTCGTTTGCGTCACGAACCTCAAGCCTGCCGTGCTCTGCGGCGTTGAGAGCCAGGGCATGATTCTTGCAGCTGACTGCGGCGAGGACGACGTAAAAGTACTGATGATCGACGGCGTTCCTGCCGGCTCCAAAATACGCTGATGACGACGATCTTTGACACGCATGCGCACTACGATGACGCGGCGTTCGATGCGGATCGCGCAGAACTGCTCGACGCGCTGCCCGGCAAGGGCGTGGTCGGCGTCGTGAACTGCGGCTGCTCACCCGCCTCGTGCGAAACTACGCTCGCGCTCGCCGAGCAATACCCGTGGATACACGCTGCGTGCGGCATCCATCCGGAAGACTGCGAAGCTTTCGGCGACGTCGGATCGCTGCGGGCGCGTATGCTGCCCTTCTGGCAGCACAAAAAGTGTGTCGCAATCGGCGAAATCGGGCTGGACTACCACTACGAAATCGACAAACCGACGCAGATCGCTTTCTTCCGCGCGCAGCTTGCGGCAAGTCTTGAACTGCATCTGCCTGTCATTGTGCACGACCGCGAAGCGCACGGCGACACGATGGATCTGCTGCGCGAATACCGTCCGCAGGGCGTGCTGCACTGCTTCAGCGGCAGCGCGGAAATGGCGCGCGAAGCTGTCAGGCTGGGACTGTACATCGGGTTCGGCGGCGCGGTAACGTTCAAAAACGCGCGCAAACCGCTCGAAGCGGCGGCGGCCGTCCCGCTCGACCGGCTGCTGCTTGAGACCGACTGTCCCTACATGGCGCCGGTGCCGTATCGCGGCAAGCGCTGCGACTCCACGATGATTCCCCTCGCGGCGGAAAAAATTGCCGCACTGCACGGTATATCGGCAGATGAACTGCTCGGCATTGCGCACCGCAATGCGCTGCGATTGTTCGGGATTCACGCAGGATCGTAATAATAAATAAGCGTTGTCTTTCATACAATAAACAAACTGCAATCCGGAGGTGTTCCCCTTGCACTTTGCAAAACGAACCATGTCCCTGCTGCTCGTTCTGGTGATGCTGTGCACTTTCGCCACACTTGCCTTTGCGGCAGACGCCGATCCGCTGACAATCACGGCGAGCGGCGACAGCGTACAGATGAAAAAGACAATAGCGCTCTCGGTCAACACAGACAGCCGCGTGAGTTGGCAAAGCTCCGATACGGACGTGGCCGAGGTGGACGGCTCCGGCGTTGTCACGGGCGTGTCAGCCGGCGTCGCGACCATCACCGCAAAGGCGGCCGACGGACGTGCGGCTTCGCTCAAGCTCTTCGTCACGCGCAGAAGGATGCCCTGGCGTGATCTGCTGGAAAAGCAGCAGATTCTCGGCTACCGCTACAGCTACAAGGGCGATTACTACTATACGGACGACAAGGACTGCTGGCAGAAATTTTTCGGATTCAATTTCGCCTACGACTGGCTTGCGCCGCTGTTTCTGATGGAATATGACTATGTGCGCGTCTTCTTCCCGTATGAGGGCAAGGACTGGATGATCCAGATGTGGAAGGGCCAGTACGGCATGGTGTTCTACGGCAGCGAAGTCGGCGTGTACACAAAGCCCGAGGGCAAGGAATCAGCGTCGCGCTTTGCGCACTATGCAGGCGCGGATATGCCGGACTTCCTCAAGATCAGCAACGCGCTCTACCGCAAGAATTTCACCACCGGCGACTACGACCTCGAATATGAGCGTCCCTACGACGACTATTGGTGGAATGCCGGTTTTGTGCCCGGACATCTGTGGGACACCACGCCCTGCGACGAGCTGCGCACCGTCACGCGCATCACCTTTAAAGACGCGCAGATGGCAAAGCTGTTTACCGACGGCCTTACCGAATGCGGATTTGAGTCGGTCAAGTCGGTCGGCAGTGTAAAGCCGGACACCTTCTTCCGCGACGGCGCGGATGTGCATCTGCAGTGGCAGAGCATCTCGCAGGCTGCCAACAGCCACGTCGTGCAGACGGCCGTATACGGTCCTGTTGCGCTTGCCGGTTTTCTGCTGATGCTGACTGTCGGCGCTTTGCTGCTGTTCTCGCTCGGCGGTCTGGCTCTGCTTGTACTCATTTAAAACAAGACGCTGCCGCATCCTCTGTTTTGCGGCAGCTTTAACTTTTTGAAAAGAGGTTCATTATGTTCAAAAGAATGACTGCATGCCTGCTGGCCGTTCTGCTCTGCTGCGGAATCTGTGCCTGCGGCAAAAAAACAGACGGCGACAAAAACGGCGCATCCAAGACAATCAAGATCGGCGTTCTGCTGCCGGACGGCGGCAACGTCGGCACGACGCACGCCATCCTGCAGGGCGTCCGCACAGCCGCCGAAGCGCAGAAACTGCCGGAACCGGTCTGCGTGTTCAACGTGACCGACGTCAGCTTTGACGAATCCGAACCCATTTCGGCCAAACCCGCCGAGTCCGAAACCGAGCAGACGACCGAAGCGGAACCGGAATCCTTTACGCTTGAGGACGGCGAAGTGGTTGTTCGCGCCGTTCCGATTCCGAAGCAGGAACCCATCAAGGCTACCGAAGCGCTCGCCGAAATGCTGGATACAGCGTGCAGCGTTGTTGTCGCAGGCGACGCGGTCTATGACGAGCTGACCGCTTCTCTCGCCGCGCGGTATCCGGACGTGACGTTCCTGCAGTACGCCGGCACACACACGGATCTTGCGAATCTGCAGCCCTTCACGGCAAACGCCGCCGAAGCGTTTTATCTCGCCGGCGTGACTGCGGGCAGTGAGGGTGTAAAGGCTATCGGCTTTACAGCAAGAAAAGGCAATCCCGCAGAAAAGGAATGCATCAACGCGTTCGCCTGCGGCGCGGCAGCGTATAACAAAGAAGCAAAGATCACGGTGCGTTTCACCGGCGTGGACATGGATCTCTCGCTCGAAAACACGATACCGCAAACGCTGATCGAAAAGGATAAATGCGGTTTGCTCGCGCAGTCCGTTTACACAGCGTTGCCGCTTTCCGTCGCCGCCTCGCAGGACAAGCCCCTGCCCTGTATCGGCTGCGGCTACGACATGCAGTCCGACGGCGGCAGCGGCTATCTGTGCTCGGTTGTGTTCGATTTCGGCGTGTACTTCGGTCAGGCGTTCACCGCTCTTGCGGACGGCACGTTTGACGCGGCGGCATACAATGGAGGCCTGAAAGACGGTATGGTTACGCTCTCTGCCGTGCAGCACGCCTCGGATCAGACGCTCAAGGCAGTACAAGCCGAAACACAGGCAGTCATAAACGGCGAGCGCGACATTTTTGAAGGCTTTAAGTCGGCCAAAAACGGATATGCGCCCAACGTCATCATTCGATAAGGAGAGTCACACATGGCAAAGCGAATCGACGGCAAAGAGATTTCCTCCGCGATGCTCGACAAGGTCGCGCTGGAAGTCGCGGCACTGAAGGAAAAGCATATTGAACCGTGTCTTGCGGTGATTCTGGTCGGCGACAATCCCGCCTCACAGGTCTATGTGCGCAACAAGCAGCGCGCGTGCGAGCGCGTCGGCATCCGTTCCGTCTCGCACATTCTCCCGGCGGAGACGACACAGGCAGCGCTGCTCGATCTGATTGACACACTGAACCGGGACGAAACGGTGCACGGCATTCTGTGCCAGCTTCCCCTGCCGGAACATCTGGACAGCGAGCAGGTGCTGCTTGCCATCGCACCCGAAAAAGATGTGGATGCATTTCATCCCGTCAATGTCGGCAAAATCACAATCGGCAATGCGGATCTGCTGCCCTGCACGCCCGCGGGCGTGATGGAAATGCTGCGCTATGAAGGCATTTCTCCGGCAGGCAAGCACTGCGTCGTACTCGGCCGCAGCAACATCGTGGGCAAACCGATGGCGCTGCTGCTGCTGGCGGCCAACGGCACGGTCACGGTCTGTCACTCCAAGACGCCGGATCTTGCCGCCATGACGCGGCAGGCAGATATCCTCGTTTCGGCTGTCGGTCGGCGCGGACTGATTACAGCCGATATGGTGAAACCCGGCGCGGTCGTGATCGACGTGAGCATCAACCGCGACGAAAACGGCAAGCTGTGCGGCGATGCGGATTACGACGCAGTCAGCGTGGTCGCCTCCGCGATCACGCCTGTTCCCGGCGGCGTGGGACCGATGACGATCGCCATGCTCATGCGCAACACAGTCACTGCCGCCAAGGCGCAAAACGGCATAAACTGATTTATTTTGGTTCTTCACTGAAAAGCGTGCAACACGGAAAAAGCGATATTGATGAAGATTGCGAATAGCAAATGGCAGATAGCTGATAGCAAAAAGGGCGGGGCAAAATGCCCCGCGCCCCGATCAAAATGGGTACGGGCAGAGCCCGTCCTTTTCTACAATCTACTATCTACAATCTAACATCTTTCCATTGCACGGAAATCCGTGATGAACGAATAATTTAACGGAGGTGCATCCGGATGAAACACCACGTTCACAGACGAACTCTGTGCGCATTCGTACTCTGTCTGGCAATCCTCTTTTCACTGTCGGCGCCCATGCTGGCGGCAGCGCTGACGCCTGCGGAAAGCGCGCACCTGCATTTCGGATCGGACGGCAAATTCCGCATCTTGAATTTTTCCGACTTTCAGGAAACAACGGATCTGAGCGCGCGCTCCCGTGTGTTTATCCGCAAGGCAGTCTATGCGGCGCAGCCGGATCTGATTATCCTGACCGGCGACAACATTTACGGCACCAAGATCACGTCATCTTCCAAAACCGCGCCTTCAATCGCGTGCTATATGGATATCTTTGAGGAGCTCGGCGTCCCGGTCGCCATCGTCTTCGGCAACCACGACGACGAGGGCAGCGCGCTGTCCAAGGAGGGACAGATGGCGATTTACAACAGCTACGCCGTCAGCATCTCCTATGACGAGGGCAGCGCACTCAGCGGCTGCGGCACCTACAATATTCCGATCTACGCCGACGCGGACAGCGATCAGATCCGATTCAATCTCTGGATGTTCGACACCAAAAAGAGTGTGATGGATCAGGATCAGATCGACTGGTACAAAGCGCAGGCCGCCGCGCTCAAAGCGCAGAACGGCGGTGTGCCGGTGCCGGCCATCGCCTTCCAGCACATCATCGTCCGCGAGATTTTTTACGCGCTCAAAAGCGCCTCTTCTTCCGCCTCCGGCGCCGTGAAGAACAAGGTTTCCGGAGGATACTGCGTCCTGCCCGACAACGCCGCGCCCGGCAGTGTTCTGCGCGAATCCCCCTGCCCCGGTTCGACGTTCGGCGAGTTTGAAGCCGTCAAGTCGCAGGGCGACGTCATGGCCATTGTGTGCGGTCACGACCACGTCAACCAGTTCGTGGTGCCGTATCAGGGCATCGACATCATCAACACACCGTCCGCCGGATTCGGCGCGTACGGCGACGAAGATATGCGCGGCGCGCGTGTGATCGACCTGGGCATAGACGGCACGTACAGCACGCACATGCTCAACATGCTGCAGTCCGAGCAGCCGGAATACTACGTGCAGCAGGGCGTGCAGAGATATGTCAAAAATGTCGCGCTGAGCGTCGCGCGCTCTTCGGTTTACGGCAGCACGACGAACGCAATCCAGGCGGCATACAGCCGCGTGTACGACGCCGTGGACGCGGCGAACGGCAACGGTGTGGCAATGGCCGTCGATCTGAACGGCGGGTCGACCTCCGATTCGACGTCCGGCGATCACTACGCGATCTGCATGGGCTATACGCTCACAAGCGACCCGTCGCAGGCAATGCGAAAGCTGGGGCTGTACTACATCGGTTCCGACGGCACGGCGGCGCAGTACGACGGGCAGACCGTGGGCGGCTGCCGATGGGAGTTGTGCAATTCCGGCGCACGGGCTCTGACAACGGACGGCGCGGTCAATCTTAATGCAGGCACAGGCGGCAACGCCATCTACTTTTACGCAAGTTATAATGCGTCCGACAGTCCGCTCACGGAGATCCGGGTTGTGAACACCGGCTCCGGCTCCATCTCCATGTCTTCCTATCCCGGCTACAGTCAGGTTTGCTCCACACTCGGCAGCTATACCGGCACCAGCTATTCGGATCTGAACAAATCGGCACGCGGCGACTATGTCTACGCGTTGACCAAATCGTCTGCCGACAATCAGACACGCATCGAAATCGACAGCACCGCGCTGCGCACAGCGTGTTTCGACGCTGTGAAGATTCTAAAACGGCCGCAGTCCATCTATACGCAGGAGAGCCTCGCGCCGCTTCGCCAGGCCATACAACACGCAAATGCAGATATTCTCCGCGATCTGGACGACGACAGATGCACATATACCTACGATCAAAACGCGCTCACACAGCTCGCGCAGACGATACGCACCCGCATGCAGCAGCTCGTTCCGCGCACCTTCACGGTCACGTTCAACGCAAACGGCGGCATTTGTCCGACCGAATCGCGCACGTATGCATACGGTCAGCCGTGCGGGATGCTGCCGAACGCATACAGAGGGCGTTTTCTCCCGGTCGGATGGTACACGAAACCGCAGGGCGGCGATCCGATCCGCGAAACGAGCACGTTCAGCGGCACCGGCGATCAGACGTGGTATGTGCACTGGGCGGTCGATACCGACTGGATTGCGGGAGACGCAAACCAGGACGGTGAAGTCGATCTGAAGGATTCGGTGATGATCGCGCGGTATCTGGCCGGCGGATGGGGTGAAATGCCCGAACTTGACCACGCCGACGTGGACTGGAACGGCAATGTCACGCTGCAGGACGCTGTACTGATCCGGCGGTATCTGGCAACCGGCTGGGGCGTGGAGCTGCTGTAAATCCATAGAACCGCCGCATCTGTAGTTGCGGATGCTGCTTCCTTCGTCCGTTAAAAGCGGCAAGAAAAGCGCTGCATTGTTCTTTTCACGATCTTCACGGTTTTTTGTGGGATAACGTTTTTGCCTTGATTCTGATTGTGTGCGCCTTTATGGCGCACGGCAAAAATCGTTTTACTGAAAACTCAAAACGCTATTGTTGTCATGAACATTGACCGAAATAGGCCAAGT